>CALDIG010000117.1 GCA_937904375.1 uncultured Prevotellaceae bacterium | reverse complement strand
TGCTGGGTATTGCTCCTGTGGAGCAGAGCCAGGCTGACGCTGGCAATACATCAACACCAACCACTACCCCTGAGGCTACCAACAAGATTGTGGAAGCTGATGTTGATGCAGGCGAGACAGGCGTTTCCTTGCGTGACAAGGCGGCAGCTTATGTAGATGCTTACTTTCCTGACCTTAAAGGCGAGGCACGAGAGCGACGCATTGAGGAACTTGTTGCTCAGAATGACTTTGAGAACACCGTTCGTTTTGACAAAGAAGACGGAGTAAACCTTGATAGAGTCGCTGCCTATGAGCAGCGCATAGCAGAGCTGGAAGGCCGTAACGAGCGGACGAGTGAACGAGCGGACGAGCAATCGAATGAGACTACGGTTGACCTTTACAGGCTTGACGAAAAGGTTGAACCTGACGCTATCGTCGAGGCTGGTTTTTCGGAGGATAACATTCTTGCTACCGCTGACTACCTTAACGGCAAGCTTAACGACCGTGAATATCTTGAAAGGCTTGGCTTTGACAAAGAGGTGCTCACAAGATATGACGACGACCAGGTAAAGACCTGGGCAGACGGTGTTGCGGAGAGGGCGAGCGAGTTTATTACCGATGAGCCGGTGGAGAGCGGAGATGGTGATGTTGCATTGCCAACGCAACAGACGGAACAGAAGCTGTCGCATGGCGACGGCAAAGGCGGTGTTGACAATCAAGGCAACAGGCTTAACAGCGACGGTTCGTTGTATGTTGAGGCAGTAGAAACCATTGATGACATTACCGATGAGGATTTTACCGAGCCCAAGCGCAGTGTTTCACTCCCCAACATTCCCCAAAATGTAAAAGAGGCGATTGGCGCTGGAGAGAAGCCAGTCATCATCAAGAAAAACATATTTGAGAGGAACAGTATCTCACATTCGGAGTTGACACCAGAGCAGAGTCGCGAGATACTAAGGAAAGCTTTATATAATCCTAATCTTTACGGTCAAAATCAAAAAGAGAAAAAGCCTTATAATTGGGTTGTGGTCAACACCACTGGCAAGGACGGCAAAAATAGGCTTGTCTTGCTGGAGGTCAACCAGAATAAGGATAATGTAGAGATTGTTCACTGGCATTACATTGACCAGCGCGGTTTAGAAAAATTGAAAAGGCAAGCCGAGCGTGAGGACGGGCAGCTCCTCATACTGCCTTCCGCAGAAACGGAAGAGGTCGGTGCCCTTTCCGACCCTACACTCGGTAAGCCTTCACGTGGCAAAGTTAGTGAAAACATTTCAAACTCGCAAGAGAATCATGCAACAAAAGAGCCGATGCCATTGCAGGCAGACGGCAACCCTGACTTTGCGGCTACCACCCCTGATCGTGGCCGTCAGTATATCTATGACGAGACGGGACTTGACAAGAGCGAGGCTGACGCTTATGTGGGCGCAAATCTTGCCGCCGCCGAGAAAGACCTCGACAAGATAAAGAGCAAGCCGCCCAAGATGGGCACCAACCTCGTCAAGTACAAGAACGAGCAAGCCGATTGGGAGAGCCGAATGCGTGGCGCACAGGCGGCTGTTGACTATTGGAACCAGGTTAAAGCTATTGAGCAGGCACGAGAAGCCGAGGCAGCCATCGCGAGCCGCAAGGAACGCGCTGGAGCGAGAGCGGACGAAGCTGGGCCTGCTGCTGGGGGCAGTGCAGGAAGCGCAGGTGCAGAGCGAAGTGGAAGAAGCGAAAAAGAGACTCCGACGCTGACACACGACGAGGCAATATCACTGATTGCCGAAATGGAGGAGCACGCAGAAGTTGCTCCCGAAATAGAACTTACCATTGAGAATTGGGACGCTCAATTCGGCGAGGACGGTCGTGTCGCAACTCCTATTGGCGAAGTGAAGATGGGTGAGAACCAGTTTACCAAGCTCATGCGTCAAGGGCGTGAGGGTAAACTTGGCATGATTAAACCCACGCTTGAAATGCCCGATGTCATCATTGAGGATTCCAGTGAAGCCAAAAATGGCGATGTTGCTGAACGCAAATCGTCATACGTCTTTGTCAAAGCATTCAAGAAAGCCGACGGTAGCAGGTATTATTATTTCACATCAATAACAGTAAGCAAGGACGGCAAGGAGGTTGTTGTTTCAAGCCAAGAAAAAAGCCGTAACAGATTGCTACGGCTTATGACTGAAGGAAAAATACTTTGGCGCACTCCGAAAGATGCGACTACTGCTTCGGTCGAACAGCAAGGTTTGGACTATGCGCAGCCATCAAAGACCGAGACTGCAACAAAGGGCTCGGGAATGACTCCTCAAAGCATCGACATGTCTCCTTCTGGTGGCAAAGTTAGTGCAAAAGATTCAGACGTGCAAGCGAAAGGCGAGAAAAATGTTGAAAATCAATCATCCAGTGCTTTGCGAGCCTCAATAGAAGCAGCCGAGCAGCAGACCGAGACTTCACCTACTGATGCACAGAAAGAGGCTGGCAACTATAAGAAAGGCCATGTCAAGATTGACGGCTTTGACATCAGCATTGAGCAGCCTAAAGGCAGTGTGCGCAGTGGTGTGGACGCTACAGGCAAGGCTTGGAGTCAGAAGATGAACAACACCTACGGTTACATTCGTGGCACGGAGGGTGTGGATGGCGACCACATCGACGTGTTCCTGAGTGACGATCTCGACGGCTGGAACGGCACTGTTTATGTCGTTGACCAGGTGAACAATGACGGCAGCTTCGACGAGCACAAGGTGATGTATGGCTTCAACAGCGAGGAGGATGCCCGCCAGGCTTACTTGTCGAACTACGAAGACGGTTGGCAGGGACTTGGTGCCATTACAGCTGTGAGCAAGGACGAGTTCAAGAAATGGATTGGCAGCAGTCACCGCAAGACGAAGCCCTTTGCTGAATATAAAAATGTGAAAGTGGGGGAAACGCAGGAGCAAGAACCCAAACAGCAGGGCACACTGTTCCCTGCCACAGAACAACAGCCATCAAGCAAGAGCGAGACCAAACCACGCACTACCGAGAAACAGCCAGCAGAAGCACCGAAGGAGCGTATAGATGATGTTGGCGAGAAGATTGAGGGAGCGAAGAAAGACCTTGCCAAGAAGATGGGTGAGCGCATCAACCTTGATGCCGACACATTTCCCAAGATGTTTCCTAAGTATGACTTAAAGAAACTTATCAGTCAGGGCCTCGACCCCAACCTTGCTGTCATGACAAAGATGTTACGGCAGATGGCACAAGCTGATTATAAGCACTACAGCAAGAAACGCATGTATGGCAAGAGCTATGCTTTAAGAGCAGCACGTTTCTATGCAGCCTATGCAAAGCAGGTGCTTGAAGCAGGTGACAGTAATGTAGATTTCAAGAGTGAAGGTTTAGGATTTACTGACTATGGCAAGCAGTTTGTAGAGTTGAATAAACGACTCTTTGAGGAATTGTATAACAAGTTAGGTGACGACTTGTTTGACCTCGACTTGGCAGGAGTAAAGATACAGCCTCTCTCACAAAAAGAAGGCTCGACCTGGTTCCGCAGAAACCAAGAGACAGGCGAGATGGAACCTTATAACCCTGCCTATGCTTTCGTTGGGCCACGAGGACAGAACTATTATGAAGCCAACGAGCTTGATAAAGCCTTACAAGAAGGTGTTGAGCAGTTAACCAAATCTATAGACTACAAAAAGGCTCATCCTTACAAGCTTGGTCACTATTACAAGCCCGGCATCAAAAACAGCGACTATGTTGGTGTGAAGCTTGGTGGTAAGATAGTGCCATTGACCGAACCGATGACCAGTTCAGAGGTCCGCAAGTACATGTCGGAGCACAACGCCGAGCTTCAAGCAAAGGCAGCTCAGCTTGACGAGCAGCGCAAGCTCGACAAAAAGAAAGGAGGCACTGGCGAAGGAAGATGGAAACCTGAGCTTACCCTCGGTGGTGGTCGACCTCGTATCGGCGTGGATCGTCGAGGTGGTGTTGATGTAGAACCCGAAGAATTTAGAAAAGCATTCAGCTTCCGTGGAGTGCAGTTTGGCAACTATGTAACCCAGCGAGAGCGTCAGCGTTTCCTCAACGAAGCCTATGATGCTTTAATGGACATGGCAGAATTGCTTGGTATTTCGCCACGTGCTATAGCCATTGATGGTCGTTTAGGTTTTGCGATAGGTGCTCGTGGTGGTGGCAAAGCTAATGCACATTATGAGCCTAAAGAGAATGTCATAAACCTTACCAAGAGTAAGGGTGCAGGTTCTTTGGCCCATGAGTGGTTCCATGCTTTAGACTACTACTTTAACAGAGGCAACAAGAAACCGACAGCATCAACAGCCAACAAGAGTACAGAGCAATTCCCTGCATCAACTCGCAACGAGATGCGCAAGGCATTTCTTGACTTAATGTCGGCGATTAAGAACAGCGACTATTTCAAGCGTTCAGAAAACTTAGAGATGAAGTTGCGTTCAGGTAAGCTTGATGAGGGTTACTATGATAAACCCACTGAGCTTGCTGCTCGTGCATTCCAAGATTATGTTGTGCGTAAGTTGGCAGACAAGGGCAAGATTAATGACTTCCTGTCGTCATTCACTTCTGAGGAAGAATGGAATGGAGAGCCTGAAAACTACCCCTTCCCTATTGGAGCAGAAGCCGAGAAGATTGATGAGAAATTTGACGCTTTGTTTGATGCCATGCAAGAGCGCACAGACGAAGAAGGCAACACTATTCTCTATCATCTTGGGAAAGACCATGATGTATTAACTGACACCGAGATTGCTTTGCGTGATGGTTTGGTAGATGTAATGCGAAGTGTTGGCATTGACGTTGAGACCGATGAGGTTAAAGGTCAGAAGGTACTTGATAGTGCGAGACGAGCAGTTGAGTTGCTTGATGAGATGAAAAAGAAATCAGCACCTGAAACCGCTCCGCTCACCAATACTGGAGGCTCATCGGCCGACATTTCAAGTGCTGACGGTGCAAAGATACTACAAAATATTGAAACACTTGCAAAAAAATACGAAAATATTTCTAACTACAGAAAGAATTTTCTTGACGAGCTTGCTGTTGCAATAGGAGCAAAAGAAGAACCCACCAAGAAAAAGAAGAAAGACGAAGTAACTTCAAACAGCAAATATGCTACTTTTAAAACTCTTGCTGGCACTGAGGTTACTATACGCCTTGCTAATCACAATGCCACGGTTAGCAATTTTGATAACAATGGTGAGCAAGAAGGTATAAGTATTGTTATTTCCAAACGTGCCAACCAAGGCATTACAAATAATGGCAATGCCCACATCGTTGAATTTTTCTATCCAGAGATAGGTCTTCGTAAAGCAGAAGGGAAACCGTTAGTAGAGATTATCCTTTCATTAGGCCAAGCCTTGCGCAGTGGCGAGTATAAAGACACTACAGGTCTTGCTACCCCTCAAGAAGTAAATGGAACTATGCTTCAAGAGATGCGTGGTTGGCATGGTAGTGCTGCGGAGTTTGACGAGTTTGACCACAGCCACATGAGCGAGGGTGAGGGTAATCAGGCGATAGGTTACGGCACCTATATTGCAAGCATTGAGGAAATAGGTCGCTATTATGGCACTGTTGCTGCAATGCAGAAACGCTTTAGGGCAGCACCTGGTTATGGTGACTATGACCACTATTGGAAGGGTCAGAAGATAGACCTCAGCAGCATCAATCCATTGCGCATGGCTTATGACATTGTGCAGCGAGAGGGCACCATCAAGAAGGCCATCACAATGGTAGAGAAATTCGTTGACAATCCCGAAGCCCATGAAGGTTGGCGCAGTGCTTTAGATATTCTTCGAGAGTCACGCAAGAGCGACTTCAAGCGTAAGCGTGCCAACTATGAGGGAGAGCGATATTTATATGAGGTTGATATACCAGAGAATGACGGCACCAACTACTTGCCGTGGGATGAGCCATTGAGCGACGCTATGCGAGAGCGCATCGCACAAGGCTTGCGAGATATGGGTGTTGACCTCAACGAGCCATTTGAGAGAAGGACTGGCAAAGCAGACAACTTTGATTTCCTTGATGAGCAAATGTCGGAACATCCTATCACAGGTCAAGAGCTTTACTACAAGCTTGTGGATAGGTTTGGTCGTTATCCACAACAGGCGAGCGAGTTCCTGAACAAATATTGTGGACTTGTTGGTATTGAGTATCCATCCAATTTCTTTAGTGGTGGCAACAAGAAAGGGTTAAAGAACCATGTTATCTTTAACGAGAAAGACATCAAGATAGACAACCGCACACAGTATTTCATAAGTGCCGATGGTGTTGTTTATGGATTTGTGAAAGATGGCAAGATATACATTGATCCAAAGATTGCGACTGCCGAGACTCCTATACATGAGTATTGCCACTTGTGGGGTGATGCTTTGAAAGAAGCCAATCCCGAAGCTTGGGAGCGACTAAAAGAGACAATGCTTGGCGAGAAAGATGTGCTGGATTATGTCAAGAAGATGTACCCAGGTCTTGAAGGCGATGCACTCGTGAGTGAGGTGTTCAGTCACTATAGTGGCCGTCGTGGTGCTGAGCGACTGCGTGCCGACATGGAACGTGAGATGAAAAATGCCGAAGGTGTGTTTGCTAAAGCAAGAGTGGCAAGAATCTTTGACATCATCAAGCGTGCGCTGTCTCGTTTCTGGACTATGGCAAGAGATTTATTCGCTGGCAAGACTCGTGGCCTCGACAAACTTACAGTCGAAGACTTCGCCGACATGGCGATGAACGACATGCTTCGTGGCTTTGACCCACGGGGAGAGGAGTACGAGCCAACGGCTCGCACTACTGGACTTGACATCGCACTTGATGACCGAGTGTCGCAGCGTGAATATTTGCTGAGTGATAATTATGTCGCAAGATTGACAGGGAATGAGTTTGCCAAGAGCGACACGCCGTTGACTGAAAGGGTTGCTCAATTCTATACAGAGAAATATGGTGGCAAGGTTGAGCGTGAGGGCTTTGGTATGGTACATTTGGATAAACGCGGAGTGAAAGATAGTTTATCCCATGGCTTAGGCAGGAATAAAGCAGCAGCCTTTGCTGCTGTACCATCAATAATAAAAGATGGCGCATTAATAGACCATAAAGAGAACTTCAAGGGCAGGAACCAAGACAGTTATACGCTTGCTGCACCAGTAGAAATCGGTGATAAGGGTTATGTTGGGGTTGTTATTGTTACTCGTGGAAAGGGTACAGACCGCAACAAGTTCTATTTGCATGAGGTAATCTTACAAGAAAATCTCCTTAGCGAGGAGTTCAAGACCGGGATTAATACCGGCTCCAAGCAAGGAGAAAATCTCCATGAAGAGAGCATCAAGACCGACACTAAAGCGGACTCTCATCAAGGAGACGTTGCAAAGATACTAAAAGAAATTGTAACTGCCAAAGAGAGCGGTGAAAAAGTTGCTAATGAAGATGCGGTTAAGTACGAGCCGTCGGCTCGCAATACTGGTGGACTTGCTGAGAATTTTGAGGATGTTCCAGGTGTAAACAAGGAGCATGATGAGTATGTATCGATTAAAGAGGTTGAGTATTATCTTGATACCTTGCCTAACGCGTATAATGTTCATGGTGTCGAGAATGTTCATGCGATAAACAGCTTGGAAAGCCTTGATGCTCTTAAGCCTATTCTTGACCAAGAATTGTATGATGAGATCAAGAAACGTATTTATCATCCGAATGTCTATGGTTGCAGGGACAGCGAGACAGGCATGATATTTGTTTTCACTCATAAGATTTGGACATTGAACCATGCTGAACATAATTGGTGGCACGAAAACACTCATGGAGCCTATGATGCTTTAGAGCTGGCCGACAAAGAAGAATGTGGCAAAGAAGCCTATGAATGGTTGTACAAAAACGACCACATGACCCAAGACCAATATGAGCATTATACAATTTCCCAACGAGGTTCAGAAGGTACCGCTCGACTTATTGCGTATATTTTTGATACAAAAGGTGTCAATGGAATTCTAAATGGAACTTTTGCTGGAAAATTTGACAATAACGAAAAAATTGCTAAATTAGCAGCGGCAATACAAAACTACTATAAATATGGAGAAACAAGAGAAGAAGAAAGTCGTAATAGACTTCGACAAACCAGTTCCTCCTCCGACGGAAGAGATGCGGAAAATGGAATCGATGCGCCTGGACGTGATAGACAGGGGGCCATACAATCCGAAAAAGGCAGCCGAGCTGGAGAAGAAATTGGCCGCCCTGAAAGAGGGTCGTCAATAATTGACGAGGTTGCTGAGGACGGCGTGGGTTATGGTGAAGCTGATGATAGTGGTATCAGTGACGAGGAGCTTGCGGGTTATGACGCAGGGCGTTACAGTTTTGCCGAGAGTATCACGCAGGGACTTGTTGACCTTGCATTGAAGAATACCCACGACCAGCAGTTGAGGCTTAGCGCTATGCGTGAGTTTGGCGGCAACCTTGCCAAGCTCCGCAAGATAATGAACAAGCAGAAAGCCTATGACAAGGGCACCGTTGACGACATCGTGCGCCTTGCGAGAATGGTAATGGGTAGTGGCTTCTTTAAAGACATGAGTGCCTATGAAGTCAAGAGGTTGCTCGCTGCCATCAAGAAAGGCGTGGGTGCAGAAGACTTGACACCTATTGCCAACAATGTTGTTGACATGCTTGTGCAGCACCAGTTGC
>CALDIG010000116.1 GCA_937904375.1 uncultured Prevotellaceae bacterium | reverse complement strand
GTGAGCATTTTATTTAAACTCTAACCTCTAACCTTCAAGTTTATAAAGTTTTAGAGCTTTAGAAAGTTGAGTAATACTAACTAAATAATTCTAAAAAAATGAGAAAACTTTTACTATTTTCAATGTTAATGCTATTGGCGTCAGGCTCAATGCATGCGCAATGGTGGTGGAACCCTAACTATCCACCCGACGATGAGACAGTTCAACTTACTCAAACCAACCTCCCCATCGTGTGGATGGAGGTAGATGGTGCCACCATCGACCGTGAAGAGCGCATCACAGCGCGCATGAAGATCATTCACAACGGTGACGGCAACCTCAACTATGCCGACACCGTGGCACACCCAGGGCAGACGATTGATTATCAAGGATATGTCGCCCTGAAATATCGAGGCAACTCATCGTTCACCGCCAGCGACAAGAAGCCTTACTCCTTCCGACCGCTCAACGCGCCTCTCGAGGATGGCGGAACAAAGCAGAAGGTGAAAATCTTGGGCATGGGAAAGGACAACAACTGGGCACTGCTCGCACCCTACAGCGACAAGAGCATGATGCGCGACCTGCTCATCTTTGAGCTTGAGCGTCCCTGGATGTACTTCACCCCAACGGGCAAATACTGCGAACTTTACCTTGACGGCATCTACTACGGCATTTATATCTTGTGCGAATTGCCAACAAAAGGCAAGAATCGTCTGAATCTTGACGACCCTGGCGAGGAAGGCGACGAGCTAACTGGAGGATACCTGCTTGAAGTGGATCGCACCGACGAGGTGACCTACACCTCAAAATACCACCCCATGAAGAAGAATGGGCAATGGATAACCAACCGTTACATCAACTACCAGTTCAAAGAGCCGGAGTATGAAGACCTCACCGACACCCAGTACAACTACATCACCGGGCAAATCGACCTCATGGAGGATGCCCTCAACTCTTCTAACTACACCGACCCCGAGACTGGCTACCGCAAATATATGGACGTGATGTCGTTTGTCGATTTTCAGATTGCCCAAGAGCTGTCACACAACGTGGACGGGTATCGCCTCAGCTCTAAAATTTTCAAATGGCGCGACAGCGTTGACACACGCTTCAAGATGGTGCTCTGGGACTTCAACATCGCCTTCGGCAACAGCGACTACTATTACGGCTGGTACACCAACAACTGGATATATGAGAACAACGACGTTCTCAATTCCAATGGCGACACACAGCTCGTGCCATTCTGGTGGTACAAACTCAACAAAGACCCATATTACCAGAACTTGCTCAAGAGCCGATGGGCACAGTGCCGGCGCGCCAACATGCGCGAAGACCGCATCATAGCCACCATCGACTCGATGGCCACACAACTCACCTCGCAAGGCGCTATGGCACGCAACAGCCAGGCATGGCCCAGATGGGGACAGTATGTGTGGCCCAACTACTACATCGCTCAGAACTTCGACGATGAGGTCAATCACCTCAAAGAGTGGATTCACGACCGCTTGACATGGATGGACCAGCAGCTCGGCTTCGACCCGACAGCGGTGGTTATTGGCGACGTGAACTGCGACGGCGAGGTTACCAGCATTGACATCACATGCATCTATAATTACCTCCTCAGCGGCGACACCACCTTTATCGACACTAGCGACGTTGACGGTGATGGAGCAATCACCAGTGCCGACATCACACTCATCTACAACATCTTGCTGGGAGCTCAATAGTTCATAGTTAGGAATTCATAGTTAAGAGTTGGGCTGCGCCACGATTGAAGGCGCAGCCCAATTGTGATTTAAATGCTTTGTATCATTGAAGTTTGAAGTTGTTATATGAGTCTACGCTCGTGCTGGTATTATTTGGGAATGGTATTGGAGGCGACCATCTCATCTCTATATCTCCACTCACAACTAAATATCGCGCGCGTGCAATAAAGCGAGGTGAGCTTGCGTTTTTATTATAATTATATATCACATCAATATGAGAAAGATTCTTTACATAATATTTGCGGCTTTCATGCTGGCGACTGGAGTGCAGTTCACCTCATGCAAGACCGTCAAGATGAAAGACGCTGACGAGAAATATGAGCGTGGCGAGTATTTTGCCGCTGCCGAGACCTATCGCAAAATCTACAACAAGCTGAGCCGCAAGGAAGACCGATACCTGCGCGGAGAGGTGGCGTTTATGCTAGGAGAGTGTTACCGTCACTTGAACCAGAGTTCTAGGGCAGCGGCTTCCTACCAGAACGCTCAGCGCTATGAGTGGGAGGACAGCCTTATTCCATTCTACTTGGGTCAGGCTCAACAGATGGAAGGTCAATACACGCTTGCCGAGAAAAGCTATAAGGCATATCTCGACACCGCCCCAAGCAACTGGCAAGCCAAAGAGGGTATCCGTGGCTGCCAGATGGCACCCAAAATGCGTGATGATGCGGCGAAGTCTCGCTATATCGTAAAAAACGCCCGACTGTTTAACTCGCGCCGCGCTGACTTTTGCCCCATGTTCCTCGACAGCAAGTGCGACGTGCTGTATTTCACCTCGTCGCGCGAGAAAGCCACTGGCACTGCCAAGAGCGAGATTACCGGTGCCAAGAACTGCGACGTTTTCTTTTCAAAGAAAGATGACAAGGGCAAGTGGAGCAACCCCGAACCAGTGGAGGGCGACCTCAATACCGAGTTTGACGAGGGCATCACCGCCTTCAGTCCCGACGGTCAGACGATGTTCTTTGCCAAAGCGCTGCGCAAGACCGACGCTGGCACCAGCGTAGAAATTTACAAGGCAAGCCGCAGCGAGGCGAAATGGACTGGCGCAGCGAAGTTTGAGATTACTGCCGACACCCTCTCGGCCTACGACGACCCCGCTGTGAGCAAAGACGGCAAGTGGCTGTATTTCTCAAGCGATATGCCTGGCGGTCAGGGTGGCAAGGACCTGTGGCGAGTGATGATTAGCGACGGGCACGGCACCCTCGAGAACCTTGGCGACCAAATCAACACGCCTGGCGATGAGCGCTTCCCTTACGTGCGCGACGACAGCACACTCTACTTCTCGAGCAACGGTCATGCCGGACTTGGTGGCCTCGACTTATTCAAGGCACGCCTTCAACCCTCGGGCAAATGGTTCATCGAGAACATGGGTGCCCCTATGAACAGTAGCGGCGACGATTTCGGCATCACCTTTGAGGCCGAGGGCGAGAAAGGTTACTTTTCGAGCAACCGCAAGGATGCCCGCGGCTACGACCACATCTTCAGTTTCGAGAAGCCCGACCTCAAGGTGTGGATTTCGGGTTATGTGCTCGACAAGGACGAGGAACCGGTGCCTAACGCCATAATCCGCATCGTGGGCAACGACGGCAGCAACCAGAAAGCGGTCGCCAAGCCCGACGGCACGTTCCGCTTTGACCTGCAGCGCGGTGTGAGCTATGTGATGCTTGCCGGTGCCAACGGCTACCTCAATGGCCGTCAGCAGTTCACCAGCGACATCGAGGAAGAGGACGCCGAGTATAACGTCGATTTCATACTCGCCGCCATGGACAAGCCGCAGGTTATTGAGAATATTTTCTACGACTACAACAAAGCCACTCTGCGTCCCGAGTCGAAGTCTGCCCTCGACTCGATGGTGCAGGTGCTCAACGATAACCCCTACATCACCATCGAGATGGGGGCACACACTGACCGTGTGGGCGGCGACGAATATAACCTCAAGCTCAGTGACCGCCGCGCCAAGAGTGTGGTTGATTACCTTATTGCGGCAGGCATTGACAGCGCTCGACTGCAATCTCACGGATATGGCAGGTCGCAGCCTAAGATTGTCACCAAGCGCATCGCTCGCCTATATCCACAGTTCAACGAGGGTGACACCCTACATGAGGCGTTTGTCATGGCACTGTCGAAAGAAGACCGTGCGGCAGCCGACCAAATCAACCGCCGCACCGAGTTCCAAGTTCTCACCACCAACTACTACCGCACCTTCGACAGTGCCCTTCAGCATCCTGGAGAGGAAGATGCCGAAGGCAAGGAAGGCCAGGAGGGACAAGGCAAAAAGGACATTCTTGAGGGTATTGATACCAAGGGGATGTCGGCCGAGGAAATTGCCAAGATAAAGCAAGAGAGAGAGAACGAAATGAAGATGATAGAGCAAAAAGAGAGGGAGAAAGCTGCTGCCGAAGGCAAAGAAGTTGATCCGCTAGGAAAATACAACGGCGACAATCCAAATGCCAAGAAACCCACACTTGAAGGCACTGGCATAACTCCAGGCAAACCAGGCGGTCAGGGCGGCACTGGCAGCGGTTCGGGCGGTTCAGGACGAGGCGGTGGTTCAGGTTCGGGCGGCGGCACCAATAGCACCAAGAAGCCCAGTGGTGCCAACGCAACAAAGAAGAAATAGTAGGAAGTACAAAGTATGAAGTACGAAGTATGAAGTAGCTCTACTATTCTACTTAACACTTAACACTTAAAACTTAAAAACCAATGTTTTCAGGCATAGTAGAAGAGGCTGCCCGCGTGGTGGCACTAGAGAAAGAAGAAGGCAATCTCCACATCACGCTCTCATGTAGCTTTGTGGATGAGTTGAAAATAGACCAAAGCGTGTCGCACAACGGAGTGTGCCTCACTGTGGTGAAACTCCCGGGCGACGGCACCTACACCGTCACAGCAATTCAGGAGACGCTCGACCGTAGCAACCTCGGGCTCCTCAAAGTGGGCGACGAGGTGAACGTGGAGCGCAGTATGCTTATGAACGGTCGTCTCGACGGTCACATCGTGCAGGGCCATGTCGATCAAACCGCCGTCTGCACCAGCGTGCGCGAGGCGGATGGCAGTTGGTATTACACCTTCCACTACGAGGTGGATCCCGCTATGGCACGCAAGGGCTACGTCACCGTGGAGAAGGGCAGCATCACCGTCAACGGCACCAGCCTCACGGTGTGCAACAGCGAGCGTGACAGCTTTGAGGTCGCCATCATCCCCTACACCCACGAGCTCACCAACTTCCACAATATCGTGGAGGGCACTGTGGTGAACTTGGAGTTTGACATTATAGGGAAGTACCTCGCACGCATTCTGGAGTTTAAATAAAGGAGTTAAAGGAATCAAATGAATTAAAGGAATAAAAGCATAGCCGCGCAAGCGACTTTACTTAACACTTTAAACTTACTACTTAACACTTACAAATGAAGACCATCGGAATCATAAGCGACACTCACTGCTACTGGGATGACCGGTATGCCGAGCATTTTGCCGACTGCGATGAGATTTGGCACGCGGGCGACATCGGCAACGAGGCGCTCATCGACATGATTGCGGCGATAGGACCACAGGTACGCGCAGTTTATGGCAATGCCGATGGACAAGAGCTGCGACGTCGATTCAAGGAGACCGAGATCTTCACCACCGAGGGCGTGAAGGTGATGATGACCCACATTGGCGGCTATCCAGGGCGTTACGCCCCTGGCATCAAGTCGAGACTCGACCTGGTGCAGCCTAAAATCTTCGTGTGCGGGCACAGCCACATCCTCAAAGTCATCCCCGACCGCAGTCTTGGCACGCTCACCATCAACCCTGGTGCCGCTGGCCGACAAGGCTGGCAAAAAGTGCGAACCCTCATCCGCCTCACTCTCGACAACGGCAACATCACAGGCTGCCAAATCATAGAACTCGCCGATGATCGCGACGCCTCTCATGGAAGAGTGGTAGAATAGTTTTACTATCTTTAAAACATAATGGAATGAAGAAAATATGTAACGTTTTTTTGTTGGTATGTATTACAGCAGTTTTGTGGTCGTGCCACACCAGCGAGAAGAACTATCGTGAGAGTTATGAGAAAACCATTGAGCTTAACCGCACTGGTGAGCGTGGCGAGCAATACCTGCAGGATATTGCCAACCGCACTCACTACAATTATGTTGTTAATAACGACAGCATCCGTTTGCGAAGGCTTTATTTCAATGTCACCGATGACAAACCAGAGGTAGCGAAAAAGTATGGCGTGGTAGTTGCCGAGTTTCAACAGAAGTTCAATGCGATAAGCTGCCGTGACCGTCTGCGCCAGCAGGAAAACTTGCCGGCTTATGTGGTATATGAAAAAAGCGTGAAAACTTATTACGTGATAGCCCGAGGCTTTGATGACCTATCGATGGCCACGCTATTTTCCAAGAGACCCGAAAAATTCATGAAAATGAAGGTGCTGGTGCCCATGGCATGGATAATCACCAGCTTATAAGATACTCAAGTTTCTAAAGTTCTAAAACTTTATAAACTTGAAGGTTATAGAAAATTTGAAAAATATTTTCTATAAATCACATTGATTATCCTTTAAACACTAAACATTAAACTTTGAGCAAGTTAACAACTTGCGAAACTTGAATAAGATATTAAAGTTACAAAAGAAATGAAACAGGTGAAGATTTGGCTTGAGGCGATGCGGTTGCGCACGCTGCCAGTGTCGATAAGTGGAGTGCTGATGGCGATAGGCATCACGGCATGGCAAGGACGATTTGAGTGGATGCCGGCGATGCTGTGCCTGGTGTTCGCGCTGCTGGCGCAGATTGCGTCAAACTTCGCCAACGAGTACTACGACTACAAGAAAGGCAGCGACAAGAAAGGACGAGTGGGACCTCGACGCGGCGTGACCGAGGGCGACATCAAGCCCATCACCCTGCGCAATGTCACCTACCTCACCCTTGCCGTGGCATGTGCCGTGGGCTGCTGCCTGATACCATACGGCGGTTGGAAAATCATTCCTGTGGGAATTTTGATAGCCGTCTTTGTGCTCGCTTATAGTGCTGGACCTTACCCTCTTTCATATCATGGCTTGGGCGAACTCACAGTGTTCATCTTCTATGGCATGGTGCCTGTGATTACCAGCTATTATGTCATTGCTCATTCAATCGATGCGCTGGCGGTGCTGGCGTCGATGACCATTGGTTTTATGGGGGTAAACGTGCTGCTGGTGAACAACTACCGCGACATGGAAGACGATGCCGAGGCGGGCAAGAATACAG
>CALDIG010000115.1 GCA_937904375.1 uncultured Prevotellaceae bacterium | reverse complement strand
ACTCCGCGCTGCACTTGTGCACGAGGTACATGGCCGATGCGTCGATGCTGATGTGCCTGGCACCGAGCGAAGCGATGGTTGCGGCACTGGCATTCATGCCCACGAAGTGGACGGTGACATCGCCATGACGCTTGAACGCCGAGGCGATAGAGAGCGCGGTCGCCAGCGAGCCGCCGAGGCTGTCAATCAACACGTAGACCGGCTTGCCCTCGTTACGGGCAAGCACATAGTCCACATAGTTGCGGTCGAAGTCGATGCCGCCGACATAGCCTTTGAGGTGAAGGTGGTATTGTGTGTTTTTCATAGTGGATTTGCTGTTTGTCGCCACAAAATTATAAAGGTGATTTCTCAGGCTAAAAGACAGAAAAACATACCCTCTGTTTCAAAGATTATTCTTACCTTTGCAGTCTAAATACGAGCAAAATAATGGCTGAAAACCAGAATATAGAGTACAAGGAGTCGTGGCGTGACGAGTATCTGAAGTGGATATGCGGTTTCGCGAACGCGCAGGGCGGCACGATCTACATTGGCATTGACGACAATCAACAAGTCGTTGGTGTCAGCAATTCACACCGCTTGTTGGAAGATATTCCCAACAAGATTGTCACCACTCTCGGCATCGTCTGTGATGTTAATCTACTGGAGCGAGAAGGCAAAGATGTTATCGAGATAGTCGTTGAACCAAGCAATATGCCCATCGCATATAAAGGCGAGTACCACATACGCAGCGGCGCGACCAAGCAGCAGTTGCGTGGCGTTGCCCTGCAGCAGTTCATCTTGAAGAAAATGGGCCTGTCGTGGGACAATGCCATTCATCCTACCGCCACGATTGAATGTATAGATGATGAGGCCGTTCGGTATTTTCTTCAAAACGCTGTTGAAGCCGACCGTTTGCCTGAAAAAGTAAAGAACTCATCTGTTGAACAGGTCTTGACAAATATGGATTTGATGGATGACGAGGGGCATTTGAAAAATGCTGCTGTTTTGCTTTTTGGCAAAAGGCCACAAAAATATTTTTCTGGAGTAGAGTTTAAGATTGGGCGATTTGTGCGCGATAATACAGACTTGATTATTCAAGATGTAGTGTCGGGAAACATATTGCAAATGGCAGATGAAGTAGTCCGCATATTAAGGGCAAAATATCTCATATCGCCAATACACTATGAGGGCATGGTTCGGAAAGAGCCTTTGGAAATTCCCGAATCATCGTTGCGAGAAGCCATTTATAACTCTATAGTTCACAAAGATTACACAGGGGTCGCCATTCAAATGAAAGTATGGAATGACCGCATAGAACTGTGGAATGACGGGACATTGCCGGAAAACTTCACAATCGACATGCTTTTGAATGACCACACCTCTAAACCTCGCAACAAGAACATCGCCCACATATTCTACATGGCCGGGTTTATTGAGTCTTGGGGTCGCGGTATAGACAAGATGCGCATGGGATTAAGTGAGGTTAGTTTGCCGGAACCAACATTCAAAGAACATTGTGGCGGTTTGTTGGTGACAATCCAAAGAGGTGAATTGGCTAACAAGCTATACAATGGTATCACATCGAATGATACTAAAGGTGATACTATAAATGATACTAAAGATGATATTATAAAACTTACGCCTCGTCAGCAACAAATTCTACGCATTATTAAGGATACCCCCAGCCTGAAGATACAAGGGATGGCTGCCGTTCTAAACGTTTCTGTACCAACTATCAAACGTGATTTAAAGGTTCTGACTATATCCAAGAAAATTGTTCGCGTCGGTTCACTTAAAGATGGTCACTGGGAGGTGCTGATATAGCGGTTGGGAGATTTTGAGGTCACTAAAATGACACCCAAAATGAGCCCCAAAATGAGCCCCAAAATGAGCCCCAAAAAAGTGAGTACAAGAGCCGTGTGTGTCGTTATGAACTCACGGCTTATTTAGTCGGTTGCGTACAAAGGTTGTCGCTCACGTTCCGCCACATGAAAAAAGGGTGAGGCTTTTTACACCTCACCCCGAAGTGAGAGCCTCAGTGACTAATCGCGGAAAACGTAGCCATTCCAGTATGTGAAGCCATCCATGAACAAATCTCTTGCGAAAGCCTTGATGTCAAAGTAATTACGCAGGTACGAGGGCATCTCGGCGTAATAGCCGCAATCATCAGCAAGCTGCTCGGCGTAATCTTCTTCGCTGTCGAACTTTCCGCAATAGGCATCACGGAACTCATCATAGAGACTGTCGCTGTCAGCGTAACTGCCGTACTTGCAATCGAGGAAAGCCTCAAAAGCCTCCTGCTCATCCTCATCAAGCTCGGCGAACTCGCGTGCATTGTCGAAATCCTGCTCGCTGAAAGAACCCTCGCGGTAGAACTGACCGGGGAAGCCCATGAAATCTTGGAACATGTACTCCGGATCGGCCTCAAAGCGGTGAATCCAGCGGCAGACCATCATGAACTCCTCGTAATCGGCGCAAGCCTCAAGTGAGACCCATGCTCCGCGGAGCGAACCGGCGGCGTATGCCCCGTATGTACCCACGTAGAGAGCGGGAACTTCCTCATCGGGGTGAGCGATGTACTGCTCCAAATCCACTTCCTCAACTCCGAAGGGATTGTTATTGTTCTCGACAGCCTTTACAGGCTCTTGTGCCCGGGTGCTTTGAGCACCGCTTGCGGCTTCTGAAAAATTGTGATTTTTCTCCATGACAGTGAAAAATTTATTGTGAAACAATCAGTGAACTTGTAATCGCTCTTATTTGAGCTTTTACACTGCCTGCAAAGTGCGACGGCGAACACTTAGCAAGGATTGACCGAAAAAAATTACCCCTTGCGGGCGTGAAAAATTTTAGCCGGAACGGTCTCAAATTTTTTCATTTTTATCGAAGTCAACAGAGCCTGTCCTTGCGTGTTAAGACGGCGCATTAACTTTGCAGCGTAAAAGCCAATAAGGGCTGATGTCCACAAGGAGCGGTGTGTAACGATAGATTTTGTCACGGAGAGCGCAGCAATCACAAAGAAGCAGAAAGCGGTTGCGCCCAACAAAGCACCGCCCAATGAGCCATAAAGACGAGAACACAATCCCGAAGGAGGAAAAAAGGAAGTGAAGATTTGGGGCAATCGCCCACCCGAGGAAGAGCCCCTGCGTGTGTATGTTCGCTGCACGCACCATGTGCGCCACGGAGCACTCCCATGAGCGTTGTCGCCGATTAGTTCAACAAGTCTGCCGTTTACCGCATTGAGCAAAGGAGTACACCAAGATACAAAGGGCAACCGAGTCAGTCAGCGAGGGTTCAAAGAGCAGGATTAAATGTGCGCCGCCGGGCCGATGAGAACCGAGATGAGCAGAAGGCCGATGCTTTCCTGCAAGTAGGCAACTGACTTCGACAGTCAATGAGAGCCGTGATATTGCGGCAAGTAAGCGAGGAAAAGCCGGGCAGCGAGGATTGTGTGCGTCAATTTCGCTTTGCCCGACACCATTCCGATAACATTACGACACCAAGGCTGTCAGCAAGAGATATGGACGGCTGCACGGAATGGCAACACCGCCACTAATCACGTGTCACTTCGGGTGAGGAGTTAAAGCAACGAGCCGCCGCTGTCACAGCGACGGTCTCGTCTGAACAAATTTTATACGCTGAATTGTTCTAACTAATTAATTAACCTATGAGTAAAAACTACTACCTTTATCTGTTGATGTTGCAAGGAATCAGAGCTTTCTGCGCGTAAAGCGTAATTTCCACCGAGCAGACCGCAGGATCGCCATTAGGCGTTCCTGTGTCGCGAGTGACTTTCACGATAGGCCGGGGCTTCTCGCGTTGCCCGATGATGTATGACCGGTTATTGCAGTCGGTGACGATGTAGGCGACGTGTCGTTGCAGCGGCAACGTGTCGAGCGTCTTGAAGCGCAGCGTCACCTGCTCAATCCTGCCGTTGTTGTTATACGTGGAAACAGCCTCGCAGGTGGGCACACCGCAAAACGCAATCGGCGTGATGTCGGTGAAAACGCCCACAGGAAGACCAGCGAGGTGCTTATTCATTATCTCACGTTGCAGGTTCTCGGCAGGTGCATGTCCGATGAACTTGATGCCCGGCAGTGATTGAGTTGTTTTCATTGTTATTGAATTTTGGGAAGGGTAAAAAAGTGTGCAACACTCGTTTTTTTTGAGGGGTCAAAGTCGTCGGCTTTTTAACGTTATTTAAGGATTTGGCTGCTGCATTTCAGCAAGTCTTTTCTCCTCACGGCGTTTTTGCTCCCGATAAACATTGCGCTTGCGCAGGTAAATCTTGGCGATGGTGTTCCAGTTGGTTTCCGTCGCCTCGATGCCATGCGTCTCCATCCACGCCCAAATCAAGTCCTGCTTCCGTCTGCCGATGTAGCCGAACTTGTATAGGTCTTTCCACAAGGCTACCACGAAGCGAGCGCGAATGCACTGCGCCAGTGCCCTGCGCGACTTGTGCGACAGATAGTTGTTGAAGCGCACGTTCTTGCTCTTGAAGCAAGGCACGCCAATCGGCACCTTGTCCTTTCCCGGCTCGTTGGGAGCCGCGAAATAGGGCTTCTTCATCAAGCCCAGTTCAATGATGTCGTTCTCGGTTGAGTTTTTCGGAAACTCAACCACCTCGCCACCGTGCTCATGCGCCAGCCATTGCGCAAGATAGGGGTCTAACTTCAAGTATATCACAAGTTCGCTCATTATCGGAAACAATATTTTGGTCATTTGATGCACAAATTTAATGGTGTCAAATGATGCCTTGAAAGACGGTCACAGGCTGCTACGGAAACTCTCACCCTTGAACTCGATGAAGTTGAACATCTCCAAGCAGCGGTCAGCGACATAGGCGCCATATTTCGGGGCGATGTCCGCCAACTTCATGTTGGTAGTGATATGGGTGACGCTGCTACGGCGATGATCGTACCGCAGCTGCAACAAGAATTGCAGCACGTTCATTTCTGTGCCGAAGTATTTGGCAGGGCATGGCTCGCGCCCGAACTCATCAATCACGAGATTGACTTCCGGGTCGGCGTATTGTATCAGCTTCGGTTGTCCGTCAACTGCATACAAGTTTGCCAGAACGCTTGCCGATTTCATCCAAGCTTGAAGCCGATAGTCATCACGCTTCTGCTCATAATGGTACTTGACCCAGTTCATGTACTGCCGCAGAGCGAGCATAGTCATGCTCTTGCCCAGTCCGAGAGGGCCATATAAGAACAGCCCCTTGTCGAAGTCGAGGTTGAGCACGTTGAACTCGTCTTTGCGCCAGACCCAGGCGAAAAGCGAATTGAGCACGTTGCGGTCGACTTTGTTGATGTCGAACCGCGGCTCAACTTTGACAAATGACGCAATGAGCCTCTGCTTCTCTGCCTTGAAGTTAATCGGTGGCGGAGAGGTCGGCTGTGTAAAATTTTGCCCTCGCGAGCGGATTTGGTTCATCGCTTCCTCCAACTCCGCTTTCCATTCCTCGCTGGACTTCTGCGGCTTTTTTGCCGGCTCTTTTTTGCTCCAAAACATTTTGCTCTCGTTTTTGTTGTTGTCTAAAAACTTTGATTTTAATTCTCAACTGGTTGAGTAGGTGCTGCTTGCCATCTTTTAAAGTCTGATGTACCTCGCCGCGCAAAATCCAATCGTTGATGACTTCCCGGGCGAGTGTTTTGCAAGTTTCCAAGTCAACAGACTCTTGCATGCAAAAAACATCAACTGCATTCTGCTCATTAAAAAAATTATCAAAAACCTCCTCGTGCGTTGGCGCACTCTCTACAACAATAGATGTTTTTGTAATATTATCTTCTTTCTTATTATCTTCTTTAGTACGCTTCTTTTGGCGCTTCCTTTTACGTTCCGCATTATTCTCATTTTCGCTTGCAGAAAATGGCGATTGAGTGAGTGGATTTTGCTCCTCAATTTTATTCTGGTAAGCGTCATAATTACATATCGTAATGATGGTCATTTCGGTGGTTTTTTTGCACCGAATCATTTTGTCATTCTCGAAAATTTCAAGGCTTTTGAGAACAATTCTCGCGTTTGTTCTCCATCTTCCCATCAGTAATCTAGTAGTGGTGACAAATTGACCCCGTTTCAAATCAACGCGCACGCCATCGAAATAGACCGTCTTATTCTCCCACTGGGCTTGAATAACCAAGTCCATCCATCTGTGCGCCATGCGTCCGTCTTTCCAGACCCAATGGCTCTCGATGTCTCTAAACAAGAAAACAAATCCAGGCATGACTATAATTGGGCTTTCCAGAAGCGAAGAATCTCACTGCCGAGGTAGAACTTGCGTGAAGTGCCTCGGCGTATACCGCACCGAATCTTACCTTGCACCGTATAACGAAGCAGGGTGTTTCGGTGAATTCCAAGCATCTTCGAAGCCTCCTCGATAGAATAGCGACCTGTCAACGCTATACTGGGTTCAATACTAACCATTGTTTGCTTCATTTTTGGGGAACAACTGCTCACGAGGCATATTCAGGTGCCGGGCGATGATCTGTTGAACATTGTAGTCGGGAGTGTTCTCTCCGCTAATCCATTTGCGAACCGCGATTTGAGTGCGGTGCGTAACTTCCGCTATTTCAGCGATGAAGGCAACGCTGGGATGCGGTTTTCTGCGTGCCTCGTAGTAGAGGTCGGCGAATGTCATTTGTTTCATAAAAATAATTTTAAAAAAGTTGCTATATAATTTTGTTATATTAAATATAAGTCGTATCTTTGCAGCGAGTTTCAAATAGTCGAGACAAAGTTGCATCGAAAACGGGTGCAAATATAATAAGATTATTTGATATAGAACAAACATTTTACGCTGAAATTTATAATATAAGAATTATATGAAAACTCGAAGGCTTGATTTGCAAAGGATTAGGCAAGAACAAAAAGTTACGCAATTACAGCTTTCCGAACTCACCGGCTATCCTCAGAGCTTCATTTCACAGATTGAAAGGGGCAAAGTTTCCGTGCCCATGAGCTTCATAAAAAAGTTGGGAGAGGAGTTTCACATTGATAATATGGATGACTATGTGACATACATAGACATCACCAAACCTAACAAGTCGGCTGGCGTGTCCGAGTTGGTGCAAGCACCAGTCCAAGACCAAAAGCCGGAAGTCGAAGTTCAACAGGAGCCATCTACATCGACGGAGAAGGCGACGATTGATAGGCTCGTTGAGTTGCTTGAGAGAAGCGAGCAGCGCAACGAGAAATTGGAAAAAGAGGTCGCGAGTTTACGAGCAGAAATCGAGGCCTTGAAAGGCTAAAAAATGGGCGCTTGCAAGTGCGCTTGCAAGTGCCAAAACAGAGATAACTAACTAATTATTAATCACGACATTGGCGTGATTTTTAAGTAGCTTTGGGAGCAGGAGGTCCCAGGTTCGAATCCTGGTACCCCGACCAAGAAAGTAAATCACTGAAAAACAAGCAAATATTGCTTAAAAATTCAGTGATTTTCGTTCTAAATATGGCTGAAATGTCATAAAAAAAAACGACTAAAACGCACATTTTTTCAACTTTTTTCCCTTTTTCGCCCCCTTTACCTTGTACATTACCTTGTACGTACAAGGTTGTGAAAGGAGAAAATTGGAGGATGTGCAGAGTCGGTCGAAAGATTTTTATGGCAAAAGCAAAATTCTTTCTTGACACACGGCGCACCAAGCCCGGAGCGCCATCGGTCTTAAAGGTGGCAATAGGTCACCGAGACAAGACCGCGTACATTTCCCTTGACGCACGTTTGCTACCGGAACAATGGGACGATGCCCACTCTTTGGTTGTCGGCCATCCTGACGCAGCGTTGCTTAATGTCTACATCGCAGGCATTAAGCAGCGCGTTGATCGTGCAATCCTCTATCTTGCTGACACAAACGGACTTCAAACCATGACTGCGAACGACATCAAGCGTGAGGTTGAGCGCACTATCAATCCGGCAAAGGTCGAGGAAAAAGAGCAGAAGCAGCGAAGCAAGAATTTGTTTGCCGCGCGTTTCCTGGCCTTTGCTAACAGTAAGATAAAGAGTACCCACCAAATCTACATGCACACCTACAATCGCATGGTTGCGTTTGTAGGTGAAAGCAAGTTGCAGCGTCTTGCTTTTGAGGACATTACAAAGGAGTGGATTCACAAGTTTGAGGCGTTCCTTGCTATCACGTCACCCAGCAAGAATGCTCGCAATATCCACCTGCGCAACATTCGCGCCGTTTTTAACGAAGCGATTGATGATGAGATTACGGCTTACTATCCTTTCCGTAAACTGAAAATCCGCCCTGTAGCGACCAAAAAGCGCAATCTCAAAGTTGATGAGCTTCGCACTCTCTTTAACTATCCTTGTGAGGCTCACGCCGTTAAGTACCTCGACATCTTCAAGTTGATGTTTATGCTCATTGGTATCAATGCCATTGACCTCTGTAACCTAAAGGAGATTGATAGAGATGGTCGTATCAGCTTCTATCGAGCCAAGACCAAACGCCTTTATTGTATAAAGGTGGAGCCGGAGGCGCTTGAAATCATCAACAAGTATCGTGGCAAGGGTTATCTGCTTGATATTCTTGACCGTTGGAAAAGTCACAAGGACTTCATGCTAAAGATGAACCGCACGCTCAAAAAGATTGGGCCGGTAAAGCGAGTCGGTCTTGGCGGCAAGAAAATCTACGAGCCGCTATTTCCCGAAATATCAACGTATTGGGCACGTCATTCGTGGGCGACCATCGCCGCCAGCCTTGACATTCCCCGTGACACGATAGCCCATGCGCTCGGGCATGGCGGCAACACAGTCACGGACATCTACATCGACTTTGACGAGCGCAAAGTCGATGAGGCAAACCGACGTGTCCTTGACTGGGTGCTATACGGCAAGAAATAAGGTTCTCAAAAGGGGTGTGAATACTACCCCTTTTGGGTGTATCCATAAATGTATCCGAAAATGTATCCAAAAGTGTATCCAAAAGTGTATCCAAAAGTGTATCCAAAAGTGTACCTACAAGTGTATCTGTAAGTGTACCCGAAAGTGTACCTACAAGTGTATCTGTAAGTGTACCTACAATTGTAACGTGAAATCTACCATAGAAAAGCCTGAAAAACAGCGAGAAAGGCAGGAAGCCGACAATTTGTGGACTTCTGCCTTTCTTCGATTTCGAGTGTACCTGTATGTGTACCCGAAAGTGTACCTACAAGTGTATCTGTAAGTGTATCCATTTTATCTACACTTTGTTACTTGCGACCCCTTTTCGTCTAAAATGTCACAAGACTTGCGCATCGGCTTGCGCATTGACTTGCGCAAGTTCAAGCCCAACAAGTTAAAAGGCAGATGTTTAGAAAAAACACCTGCCCTGTATGGCTTGCGCAAGTGACGCTCTTTTCAATCGTTATGCACTTTGTAGAAGTCGCCTTTGAGGAGGTGGCTCATACCGTCCTCGGTGAAGGTGGCTGTG
>CALDIG010000114.1 GCA_937904375.1 uncultured Prevotellaceae bacterium | reverse complement strand
AACGTAGCCGTAGGTTGAAGCAATGAGACCAAGGTCTTTCTTGCGCACGCGCTTGCCGGCAGCGGCAAACTTGGCGATAGCTCCGATAGGAGTAGCCTTAGAAGCCTGACCGCCAGTGTTAGAGTAAACCTCGGTGTCGATAACGAGGATGTTCACGTTCTTGCCGCTTGCAATTACATGGTCGAGACCGCCAAAGCCAATGTCGTAGCTTGCGCCGTCACCACCAATGATCCACTGCGAGCGCTTAACGAGGTACTGAGCGAGGCTCTTCACCTTCTTGTCACACTCGTTGTCGCTGTTCTCGATAGCTGCGAGAATCTTGTCGCTGAGCTCACGGCTCTTGTCGCCGTCATCCTTATTGTCGAGCCACTCTTGATAGAGAGCCTTAACATCGGCATTTACGCTGTCGCAAGCGATGGCGTCCTTAACGAAACCAGTGACGCGGTTTCGCATCTTCTCATCGGCGATAGTCATACCAAGACCAAACTCGCAGAAGTCCTCAAACAGTGAGTTTGCCCAAGCAGGACCATGTCCCTTCTCGTTGATGGTGTAAGGCGAAGAAGGAACCGAAGCCGAGTAGATAGAGCTACATCCAGTAGCGTTAGCAACCATCTCACGGTCACCGAAGAGTTGCGAGATGAGCTTCACGTAAGGAGTCTCACCGCAACCCGAGCAAGCACCGCTGAACTCAAAGAGTGGAGTGGCGAACTGCGAGTTCTTCACGTTGCTCTTGATGTCAACGAGATCTTGCTTAGAAGCAACGTTGGCAACGCAGTAGTCCCAAAGTTTCTGGTTCTCAACCTGCTCCTCAAGAGGAACCATAGTGAGAGCCTTCTCGCCCTTCTTGCCGGGGCAGATGTCGGCGCAGTTGCCGCAGCCGAGGCAGTCCATAACGTCAACTGCCTGAACGAACTTCAAGCCGGCGAGAGTCTTGCCCATTGCAGGGAGCTTGTCGCCCTCGGCGAATGGCGAAGCGGCAGCCTCTTCCTCGTTCATGAGGAATGGACGGATAGCAGCGTGTGGACAAACGAGAGCACACTTGTTACATTGGATACAGTTTGCTGAGTTCCAAACGGGAACGAAGGTAGCAACACCGCGTTTCTCGTAGGCAGCGGTACCAGCGTCCCAAGTACCATCCTCACGGCCACGGAATGCCGAAACTGGCAGCAGGTCACCGTTTTGGGCGTTTATAGGACGAACCACCTCATTGATGAAAGCAGGAGCGTTGTCATCTAAGTCATTGTCGGCAGGCAAGTTGCTCCACTCAGGATCAACAGTAAGTTGCTCAAACTCGTTACCGCGGTCAACGGCCTGATAGTTCTTGTTTACAACGTCCTCACCCTTGCGGCCGTAGGACTTAACGATGAACTTCTTCATCTGCTCCACAGCGAGCTCAACGGGAATGACACCAGTGATGCGGAAGAATGCCGACTGAAGAATTGTGTTGGTGCGGTTGCCCAGACCAATCTCCTGTGCTATCTTGGTGGCGTTGATGTAGTAAACGGTGATGTTGTTGTCGGCAAAGTATTTCTTAACCTTGTTAGGCAGGTTCTTTGCCAATGTCTCGCCTTCCCAAACGGTGTTGAGCAGGAAAGTGCCGTTCTTCTGGAGACCACGAGTCACATCGTACATGTGCAGATAGGCCTGAACATGGCAAGCGACGAAATTAGGAGTGGTTACCAGATAGGTAGAACGGATGGGTTGGTCGCCAAAGCGGAGGTGAGAGCAAGTGAAACCTCCCGACTTCTTAGAGTCGTAGGAGAAGTAGGCCTGGCAATATTTGTCAGTGTTGTCACCGATAATCTTAACCGAGTTCTTGTTTGCACCTACAGTACCATCGGCACCAAGGCCGTAGAATTTAGCTTGGAAGAGACCTTCGCCACCAAGAGCGATTTCCTCTTTCTGAGGCAGCGATGCAAATGTGACATCGTCCTCAATGCCAATGGTGAACTGGTTCTTTGGCATTGGCAGTGAGAGGTTCTCGTAAACCGAAAGGATTTGAGCGGGAGTGGTGTCCTTAGAGCCCAATCCGTAGCGCCCGCCTACGATGAGAGGCGCATTCTCGGCTCCGTAGAAGCAGTCTTTAACGTCGAGGTACAATGGCTCGCCCACAGCGCCTGGCTCTTTAGTGCGGTCGAGCACAGCGATGCGCTTGGCAGTGCTGGGCACAGCAGCGAGGAAGTGCTTAGCCGAGAATGGACGATACAGGTGAACTGCCACAAGACCCACCTTCTCGCCTTGCTCGGTGAGGTGGTCGATAGTCTCACGGATGGCCTCGGTAACCGAACCCATAGCGATGATCACGCGGTCGGCATCCTTAGCTCCGTAGTAGTCAAAAAGACCATATTTGCGGCCAGTGAGGTCGCTAATCTTGTTCATGTAGTCCTCTACAATGGCAGGAACAGCAGTGTAGTAGTCGTTGCACGACTCACGATGCTGGAAGAACACGTCGGGGTTCTCAGCAGTACCGCGGGTAACGGGCTTGTCGGGGTTCATTGCACGCTGGCGGAAACCATTGAGTGCTTCCATGTCAACGAGTGGCTTGAGGTCCTCTTGGTCAAGAGCCTCTACCTTCTGAATCTCGTGAGAGGTGCGGAAACCGTCGAAGAAGTTAACGAAAGGCACACGGCCCTTGATAGCGCTCAGGTGAGCTACAGCAGCGAGGTCCATAACCTCCTGTACCGAGCCTTCGCAGAGCATAGCGAAACCGGTTTGGCGAGTTGCCATCACATCCTGGTGGTCACCAAAGATACACAGAGTGTGAGAAGCGAGTGTACGAGCCGAAACATGGAAAACGCCGGGAAGCAACTCACCGGCAATCTTGTACATGTTGGGGATCATGAGCAAGAGACCTTGCGAAGCGGTGTAGGTGGTGGTCAGGGCACCAGCCTGGAGCGAACCGTGCACGGCACCTGCGGCGCCTGCCTCGCTCTGCATTTCTTGCACGAGAACTGTCTCGCCAAAGATGTTCTTGCGACCGGCAGCTGCCCATTCGTCAACGTGCTCTGCCATAGTAGATGACGGAGTGATGGGGTAGATGGCAGCAACTTCGGTAAACATGTAACTGATGTGAGCTGCGGCCTGGTTACCATCACAGGTCATGAATTTCTTTTCTTTAGCCATAATTTTTAGTTGATTCAAAAAGTACTTTTAGAAATTATTGTGAATTAGTTTTCTTGATTGCAATAGTCTTTTGATTAATGGTCTTTCTAAAAAACGGTGCAAAGGTACGCATAAAGTGGCACAATACAAAGGAAATAGGCTAAAAATATCAATGTGAGTTATTCACAAGCAATAATATTTCGCCAAAAATTTGATCATAATGTATTAACCACAAAAAACAACTAAGAATATAACTAATGCTATTATTGCAATTAGTGATAAAACAATGGCCAATATACGATTCTTTCGATTTTTAGCACTAAATGAGATGCTCAACATCAATATGATAATATGCAACATATAAGCAATTATCAAGTAGACTAACCACACCAGACTGGAGCCACCCTCGTCATTATACAACAAATTATACCATAGCAAACCAGAATAACAGACTTAATCACCAGCTAAAAGGAATTTGTCAACTAAAGGAAAAACTTCATTGATCGTTTGTCCTACATGTTTATTATCGCCATATTCTAATCCTACTGAGAGATAGTCTCTAATGGAATCTTTTTCTTTTGCACTCAATTTATTCCCTAAGGCTGAAATGAACTTATCTTCACCGATGCGGTCTATAAGTTTCACTAAAACATCTCCATGATCATAAGATGGAGCTCCATCACCCGAATAATCTAGGAGAGCTAGTTCTTGTACACTTTTATTATCTCCACCAATAGCATTATCAAGCAGATTGCAATAATTAATGCCCCAATGGTCGTCAGTTGAAATTCTTAGTTCTTCTTTAACATATATCCCTTTTACATCCTTACCACTGAAGTATATTTTATCGCTCATCAAAAGAAATAATCCAATTAATGAAAATGCTAATAAAATAATGGTTATTATTCTTTTTCTCATTTTTTCTTCTTTAAGTTGTGGAACGATGATGTTGCTTTGATAACAGCCCATTTATAATATTTCCTTGCCATAATTTAATCTGTTTTATGCCATTATATCACTCATTTAGAAGCATGCAGCCATCATTTCTTTGCCTAGTTTGTGGATATGTGCGAGGATGGCTTTTTCTCTTTCGGCCGATGGTTTCTTGAATCCATTGATATAGTTTCTCAAAAGGGTGGCATTCATGCCTAAAGAGCGTGCAAACTCGGCAACATTTATTTCTTTGTGTGTCAAGAAAAAACGTTGCATAGCAGTAGGCTCGGCATCATCATATTCAAAGCTCTCGAAGCTTATGTCTTCGTCAAGTTCGCGCCAATGAATACCTCCTAATCCAAATTTATATTGTTCGCGCTGTTCAGCAGTGGCAGTCCTTAGTTTAGGATACCATAGCAACGACTGGCTATACACCTTGCCATTCTCGTCAATGCCAAATATATGTTCGTCATCGAACCAAATCTTAACAATCTTCATAGTAATAATGTGTTATTATTCAAAATGTTCTTTCCAACGCTTTATTATAATATCGGCATTATCGTTGATAACAGTCTTGATTTTTTTCATGTCACCAGCTTTAATGTTTTGTTTATCTACAAGGACAAACTTGTCGCCATCCCAATCAAACTTTGCCATTCCGTCGTTACCTTCGACATGAATGTGCACGGGCTCGTGTTCTTTGCTATAAAAGAAGAACGAGAATCCAAAAAAACGAAATACTTCGGGCATAACTCTGATTGTTTTTATGTTTATGACGCAAATATAGGTATTATTTTTAATACCACAAAATTTTCTTCTATTAAAAGTTGCTTTAGAGATTATTTTACAAAATTAGTAAGAGAATCTCACAAAGCTGCACTTATCGGTGTCGAAAAGCTGGCTTACGCCAGATTATTTATATTTTCTTTCCATAATTCAATCTGTTTTCTGCCATACGCAAAGATAGCGGTTTTTTCGTTATTACTTTATCTCACATTTAATATCCATTTGCGTCAGAGCATTTATCCACTCCGCGCGTTTGTCTTTAATAGACTCAAGAAATGGCATTATATCATCACCATAGGCTCTGGTGCTTACGAAATTGAGCTGTTGTGCCTTCTTGCCATTGATTATGGCCGTTTTATAGTGGTGAATGTCCCACTCTAGTAAGTTAAGAGTATTGCCGTTGCCATCGCTAACGAGAAAATCCAGGATATATTCTCCGTTGTTTTCAAGCACTTGGTAATTGCAGCAGACATCAGTCTTTGCCCTTTCTTCAAGTTCGTCAACCTTCATTTGCACTGCTAGCTCTGGAGTCACTTCTTCGGCCAAAATAACTGCAACTGTAAACATCTGACTATAGTTGTCAAACGTCTCATTCTCTAGAATCCATTCTTGAAGATAGTACAGCTCCATAGGATGAGTGCTCCACCTTAACACCATTTTCTGCCCATTGTATTCTATGGTGTCACCTACGTTAAGATAGTCAACTATTTCTTGCGAACTCATTGAGACACAAGAAAACATTATCATTAATAGTGTTAGAATCTTTTTCATTGTTTCTGGTTTAAGTTGTGGAACAATGGGGGTGCTTCTATTGAGGGCGGCGTTTCTCACTTAAATTTCTTGAACTCCTGGGCGAGGGTGTTGCGCAGGGTGGGGCCGTCCATATCGAGGTATTTCTCCATCCAGTCGATGCTGCCTAGAGCCTCTTTGTTGCGTTTGTAATAATCAACGACTTGCATCATCACCTCGCAGTACATCGCCTCGTCGGTCTCTTTCACGTTGAAATCAATGGCGTGTTCAGTCATGGCTGCCATGTAGGCTGCCATCAGCTCAATGTGTCCTGGCATTTGATCGGTATCTAGTCTAAACGTGAACTCATCGGTGTTCATCGACCAAATAATCAAGAATTGCATGACCTGCTTTTGAGTGATGTCATCGGGATTGACAGGCTGCTCAAGGTACCACTTCGCTAGCCGCAATGCATCGTCACGGTGCTGGCGGCATCCCTCGGCGGTCTCCACATCTTTGACGCTCGGGACATCGAGTTCGTGAGTCTTAAACAGCTTTGTCATGACCGTTGGCTCTTCCTCGGAGGGAATGAAACGGTTCTGGACAAACCAAGCCCCGAACTTATTGAGTTCGGCCTCGCCTTCTTTGGTGTCGGCCCATTGATTAGTCTCTTCTTCGGCCCCAGGTGACATAAGCCACATGTTGTAGGCCATCCAGTGCCCATTCTTGATGAGCTTGCGGTGATAATCGAGCAGCGATAGGTTATAATAGCCTGGAGCCACCGAGTCGATGTGAGCGAGCGCATCCTTGCGCAGGTCGGCAATCATCGGCACGGTGAGCTTCTTGGTCTTCATGAACTCGGTAAGCGCTGGCGACTTCAAGATTCCCATTTCATACATCAAGGGGAAAGGCACCTGAATGTCGGTAGTGTCGCTATCTATATAAATATTGTTGTTCTTAGTCAAAGTGACATGCGCCTTGTTCTCGCCTTCTATCTTAATGTTCTCTTGGAATAGGTCGTAGATGAGCTTACCCATCTCCTCGGCACGCTCGCTGCCAGGCTGCAGATTGCACACAACCTCGCCATAAACGATGGCCCATAGTGGTTCGGTTGATTGGGCATAGAGCAGTGCCAGACGGTAGTAATTGCTGGCAAAGTCGGGCTGCACCTCTACACCATGCAGATAGCACTCAACCGCCTCGTTGTAGCGCTGATGCATCATGTGGATGTTGCCCTTCTCGAGATAGAGGTAGCCCGAATTGGGGAAACGCTTGAGACCTTCATCATAGGTCTTCACTGCCGCTTCGGGATCGCCAAGCACATCCTGGGCGTTTCCCACCAACTGATAGAGCTGAGGCTCACTTTCGGGATGCTTATAAAGCTTGGGACCGTCCTTGACGATGCGCTTGAAGTCGCCAGCGAGATAGTAGGCATAGAGCCGTTCATACTCAAGGATGTAATTGTCCTTATACTTCTTGCACAAGTCGTCAAAAATCTTGATGGCATCTTTGGGTTTGCCACTGTCCATAAGGCCAATAGCCTCATCAAGCTGCACACGGTCGTTGTCGTTGATCAAGTCAA
>CALDIG010000113.1 GCA_937904375.1 uncultured Prevotellaceae bacterium | reverse complement strand
CTGATATTTAAACATCTCAATAAGCCCCGTTGTATTACTATTCCTGATTTTCACAAACGAATAGTAACATTCAGGATCAGTATATGGAGTTTGAAAAAAGTATGGTGATTTGAATTCATCTCCCAGTTCCAAAAATTTCTCATAGTCATCGCGAGGCATTATAACATCGATATCATCATCCCATGGTATTATACCATGATGCCTTACAGCCCCCAAAAGACTTCCACTCCACAAAAAATAAGTGAGTCCATGCTTTTTACACACTTTGTCAAATTCAATTAGCATATCAAGCATAACACCCCATAGCTTTTTTCTTTCTTTTTTCACAAGGAAGTCATTTCGTAGTTCTTCCCGGAAGAAACTTTCGGATATTACGCCTTTCTTAATAATACGTTCAATCTCATTCATATAGAACATGAAAAATATAGTTACATAATTATTCTGGATTTCAAGTCAACAACAGTTTATGGTTTCATCGTCAAACAAATTTATAATACTGGTCTTTATATCAATTTTGGGCAACCATGAAAAATCCCTTTTAAAGAGACTTGTATCCATGCCTATTTTACAATTATTATCTGAAGGTATAATATTTATTTTAATGTTTTTATTATACTTGTTTTTTGCTATTTCGACAACCATTTCGGCTAAATTATACAAAGAATAGACTTTTCCTGAGCCTAAATTATAGATTCTCTCCCACACTTTATCATTCCGCTCTATCATCGACATAATACCATCTGCAGCATCTCTAACATCAATAAATGAGTATTCTTGTTTGCCTCCATAAACGTTTAAATCTTCTATGTTTTTTGCTCTTTCCACAAGTTTGTTAATAAAGCGTGATTTCTCTTTGTGTGAAAGCAATGAAGCAAGCCTTATATTTGAGTAATTTATTGAGTCGTTCTCAAATAGAGAATTTACTAGCACTTCAGACAATGATTTTGCAATTCCATAAGCATCATTAGGAGCGATTTGTGATGCTTCATTATATAATTTGTCATTTTCTTTCAAATTGCCATAAACACTTTGAGATGAGATATTAATGAAGGATTTAAGTTTTATTTGCTTAGATATATATATAACTTCTTCTAGATAATTTAAAGAACTTAACAGTAGCCGACCATCATAAGACCTTGAAAAAGCAGTATGAACAAGTGCGTCGTAATTTCGATTGGTTAAATCCTTGTCGGTCATAAGTTGGGATAATGAAGAAATTCTCAAATTCTGTTTCTTTGTAATTCTCTCCGGATGTCGACTAATCAGCACAATATACACATTTCTGCTCTTTAACAATTGTTTTGTTAATTCAGTGGCAAGCAGGCCACGACCACCTGTTATAATAATAGTTTTCATTTTGAATGTCACCTCATAACGTTAGGATCAAAACTAACACAGATATTTTCCCCTTTATTATCAAACACTCTGATATTTTCATTGACACTTTTAATGTCTGCTCTTAATTGTTCCATCGAATTACAGACTAATGTAAATCGGAGAAGAATTTGTCGAAGCGTATCGCCACTCGGAATAACTGAGCCCAACGGATAACGACATTCAATATTAATAATTGAGGGAACTAACTCCTTTATGGAATCTAACCCTTCTATTTTATGCAGTAATCCTCCTTTGGACGCGAAAGAAACTATTGCTGCTTTTTTCCCATTTAAATATGGTGAGACGTTAGCCAGATTTTGATTACTGTCGCTATCCGAAACAGCTTTATCAACTAAATAATACAAGAAATTGTAATTATAAATACAATCTGTGATTCTATAGGCCGCTTCTCCAGCACATCTCAAACCGCCTTCAAAGATTGCGAATCTATTATTCGCATGATTATAAATCCCTTGCACAAATATGACAGCATTTTTACATCCAATCGATTTGCACACATTGAGCATCGATTTATTGACTTGGGTTATATAATCATCAAGAAAAGAACTTGGATAAATCCTGGCAATAGGTATCGTTGCGGCACCTTTATGCAACTCGGCTGGATAGCGATTATCCACGCAAATCAGTTTACCGATACCTTTGTCAATTAAATAATGTGCTGTAAATTCATCACCATCAAAGAAATCTTCTATAATAATATCTCCTGATGAAGATACATTTTTTGCTTTGTCTATAGCTATTAATAATTGCTCTTTATTATTACATATAGATACGCCTTGTGATGAACTTGCATCTACCGGTTTGACTACACACGGATAACAAACCTCATTGACTTTGGCTTTAATTGCCGAGCCTGTAAAATAAGTCTTCGGAGTTGGCACACCACAATTTACACAAAGTTTCCTAAATTGAGCTTTATTCTCCACTATTTCCCATTGCTGAAATGAGCAATAGAATGGCAAGCCATGCTTTTCACACAATTCCTGTGCTCTAAGAAGATTAAACTCGCTGATTCCGGCAAAAATTCCATTAATTCTTTTTGATTCAATGAGCTCCGATAAGGATTCAATATCAGCTGTACTTATTAAGACATGCTCATCCGCTACAATTTTTGCAGGTGATTTCTCTGGAGGTAAATAATCCGCAACAATTGTATAGATACCTCTTGATTTCGCGTATTGAACAATCTCAACAGCCCCAACGTTGGATCCTAAGACTAAAAGTTTTTTGTCATCGCGAAACATCTTTCTAAATATGGAATTAATTCACGTTAATAACTACACAATCAGTCAACTTATGCACATCTGAGATAACACTCTGCTCTATGGCCAAAGTACCAATTGCCATATTTGCCCCTGAAAAAGGCTCAACACTATCGTCAGGTTTAACCCATAAATCTATTTCAAGAACGCTTGAAGATAATTCAGGTCTTATTTCTATACCTTCAAAATTACCTGCTTTATTTGCATGTAATATTAACTCTATTACATTACGATTATACTTATTAGGTATCTCCGTTATCGGAGAGAACGGTGCGGCTATGGCGGCGAGCATGGCTCGCTCGATGATGTCTTCACCGGTTACGTATTTGAGCATCTCGGCTAGGCGGTTGCCTCCGGCACGAGGGGAGACTTCCATGATATAAGCCTTGCCGCTCTTGCAATAGCGCGTTTCGATGTTGTATAGGCCGGTTCTGCAATCTAGCAAGGTCAAGAGTCGCTGTAGTTCCGTTCGCAACTCGTCTTGCACCCGCTGAGGCATTGTCGAGGGCCAGCTATAAGCAGCCGGAGTATATTCATTCTCGGCGTCTTCATCAAAATACTGATTGTTGAATGTACAGAAAACCAACTCCCCATCAACAGAAAAGCTATCACTATCAGATGAATAACCTTCCTTCTCCAAGAAATCCTCAATTATAAATCTCTTTGACGGCGAACACTCTATTGCATGATTGATTGCTTTTGTCAACTCGGATACACGATCAACCCTAGTAACGCCTTTACTTCCGGCGCTATCGACGGGTTTGACGATTACCGGCCAATTGAAATAATCGATATCAGCGATGGCGTCATCAACGTTATCATACCCTTTTGCATTCGGCACATTAAAGCCGTTATCAGCGAGAAACTTGCGGAACGCCGCTTTGTCCTGCAATATACAGGCTGACTCGTAGCTGCACTGGAACGGCAACCCCATCTTCTCGGCTACATAAGCGGCCGTAACCACTCCGGGGTCTACCGCAAACGACATGATGCCATCTATCTCGAGCTCTTGAGCCAACGAGAGAACCGCCTCCTTATCGAGAATGCTCAAATTGTGATACTCGTCGCTATACTTGTGTGCTATATTGGTTGGCTTATAGTCAACAGTTATCACATACACATTATGACGATGTGCGGCCTCAATAACCGGCAACAAGTAGCGAAGGCCTCCCAACAGCATCAATTTCTTTTGTTTCTGCGCCACTCTATTTGTTGATTATGCAGTTAATGACTCGGTTAATTTCATCCTTACTTAATTCATGATGCATGGGCAAACAGATAACGCTATCCGCCATTTTGTGGGCTTCCGGAAGGTTCTCTTTGCGGGCGCTTGGCAATCCACGATATGTGGAAAATTCGCTTATCAGAGGATAAAAATAACGTCGGCCATATACACCTTGTTCTCGCATTTTAAAGTACTGCTCGTCACGGGTCATGCCATACTTTTCGGCATTGACGAATATGGGGAAATAACTGTAGTTGTGACGCACGCCGGGCATGTCGTCCCAAAAAGTAATGCCTTCTATTGAACTAAGTGCCTCGCGATAGAGAATAGCGACTTGATGACGAGCCTCGATGGCGGCATCCACCTGACGCAGGTTGAGCAGTCCATAGGCGGCGCGCACCTCATCCATCTTACTGTTGATACCGGGAGCGACAACTTCAGTCTCGCCGGCGAACCCGAAGTTCTTGAGGTAGTCGATGCGGCGTTTCATCTTCTCGTCGTGTACCACCAGGGCGCCACCTTCGAGAGTGTTGTAGACCTTGGTCGCATGGAAACTGAGGGTGGACATGTCGCCCTCTTCCAAAATGCTCTTGCCGTTGACTTCGACTCCGAAGGCATGAGCAGCATCATAAATAACGCGTAACCCATACTTGTCGGCTATTTCTTGTATCTCCTTTGTCTTACAAGGTTTGCCATAAACGTGAACAGGCATGATTGCGGTAGTTTTTGGGGTAATTGCAGCTTCAATCTTATTGGGGTCAATTCCTCCGGTAGCCGGGTCGATGTCAACAAACACCGGTTTAATGCCATTCCACCACAAAGCATGGGTAGTAGCCACGAAGCTATAAGGCGTAGTGATGACCTCTCCCGTTATTCGTAGCGCCTGCAAAGCGGTTATCAAGGGTAGAGTCCCATTCGTGAAGACGCTGATGTACGGAACCTTGAGGTATTCGCACAAAGCCGCCTCGAGTCGTTGATGGAACGAGCCGTTATTGGTAATCCACTTGCTGTCCCAAATCTCTTTGAGCATAAACTGGAACTCATCAAGATTAGGTAGCAGTGGTGAGGTAACGGTAATTTGTTTGTCCATATAAAAATTCTATTGTGTTATTCTTTGTATCAACGCATCTGCTTTTGCTGACTCCTTTTTGTCATACCAACAGAATAACCATTTTTCAATGGTGGCAATTCGTAGCTGGTCTATCAAGTTACAAATGATAAATATCGCTAAAACAACTCCTACACTGTACAAAATGAGCTCGCCAGTCGCAAGTGACTGATAATTACCCACCACATCAACCGCATCTTTCCATAGCCATTGACGCATGGCATTACTATTAGCGTGAATAAGTAGTACACCAAATGTGGCTGCACCAAAGGAATTGATTAACCTGCTATATTTAAGGTTTATATTCTTAAACCACAGGAAAGAGCAAACAGCTATAACGACGGCAAAGATCTTATTACTATCGGCCACAAACATATATCCCAATCCGAATCTTTCACCAAATAATAGCCTTAATCCTATAATACTAACACAAGCTATCGTCAAACTTATTAGTGTTAACCATCCCCATAGTTTCTTCTGCTCAAACAGCGGTTGCGGATATATCCTGATATAAGAAGCAATGAAGAAGATGATTCCAAACCATGTAATGTAGTTGAATGTTACAGTAAAAGATGGGATGCTCCCTAATAGTGAATACGCACCTAAAGTGAGTAACAAAAGAAGTTCGTGCTGGCGTTTCGTCATATTCTGTACCAAAATATTTAGAAACGGTATTGTCAGCCAGAAGATAATGAAACACGAAACAAAATTACTATTGAACCCCCAAAAAGGCATTGCCAGTCTAATAATTCGTGTTGCAGACATGGTCTCATGACCAGTGGCAAGGAAAATAGAATATATGAGTAGTTTATATAGATAAATCTGCACCATCAATTTAATGAACTTCCTTAGTGTGATCTTACTTGTACACATAAAATACCCGGTTATCATCAGGAAGCAGTTGATTCCGGTTTTGCCCCAAGCTCCAAATATAGTAAGGAAAATGCTATTGCCGGAAGTAATATCTGATATCAATGATCCGCCTTCTCCGGATAGTCCACTATTCACTACATAATGATGCGCAACTATCATTAGCATACAGATAATCCGATATAGCTCCAAATTTTAGCGACGAGGAGCTTTAACGACGTCATTTTGCTGATTATCAATATGCTGCTGTAGGGTAATCTGTGCCACACTAACACTTTATATTATTCTTTTCGTCAATGACTTTTATCAGATATTGCCCATACTGGTTTTTCAGCATTGGTTGGGCAAGTTCTTCCATTTTTTCTCGCGTTATCCAACCTTTGCGATAGGCAATACCTTCAAGACATGCCACTTTTAATCCTTGCCTTTTCTCTATCACCTCGATGAAGATGGAAGCTTCGGACAACGAATCGTGTGTGCCTGTATCCAACCAAGCGAATCCGCGACCGAGAGTTTGAACTTTCAGTTGACCACGCTTCAAGAATTCTTGATTTACCGTTGTAATCTCAAGTTCACCACGTTCCGAGGGCTTTACAGTTTTGGCTATACCCACAACATCATTAGGATACATATACAAACCAACTACCGCGTAATTCGATTTTGGCTTCCTGGGCTTCTCCTCAAGGCTAAGGCAATTACCCTCGCTATCAAGTTCAGCCACGCCATAACGCTCCGGATCATCTACCCAATAACCAAAGACTGTGGCTTTAGCATCGTTCTCAGCCGCAACCACCGCTTCACGAAGAAACTTGGTGAAATAAGAACCATAGAAAATGTTATCTCCTAGCACTAAGGCTACCGAATCGCCGCCAATGAATTCTTCACCTATAATGAACGCTTGAGCCAATCCATCAGGACTTGGTTGCTCGGCATACTCAAATTTGACACCGAAATCAGAGCCATCGCCAAGCAGTCGCTTAAACCCGGGTAAATCAACAGGTGTTGAAATAATCAATATCTCTCGTATGCCTGCAAGCATCAAGACCGAAATAGGATAATAAATCATCGGCTTATCATAAATGGGCAACATCTGCTTGCTCACACCTTTGGTGATGGGATATAAACGCGTGCCGGAACCTCCCGCTAAAACTAAGCCTTTCATACTAATAGTGTCGCTTATGATTAATTATTATTTGCTCGGTAACTCGCTGTACTGCGGCGAAGGCGGTGGCGAGGGTGGCGGTGATTAGGGTGGCGGCGGCTATGTCGGC
>CALDIG010000112.1 GCA_937904375.1 uncultured Prevotellaceae bacterium | reverse complement strand
TTTCTTGATTTCAGATATTTCAGAAAAATCAGTTGTTTTTTATGTTTTGCAACAGTCTCACCCTACAGCTTGCCCAAAGCTTTGCGAGCGAGAGCATTTTATTTAAACTCTAAACTTTTAGCATGTTAGTATCTTGCGAAACTTGAATTAATTATTCATTTGGTTGCAAATTTAAAGAATAAAAACAAGAAATGCAACAAAACAAACAGAAAACGGCGAATTGTGTGAATTCGCCATTTCGCCAAGCCCCCTAGACCTCGATTTTATACACAAGAACATAATTTTTTTAGACATAGGAACATAACGATTTTAGACACAAGAACATAAATGCAGGATGCACGATTGCCCTCTCACCACGTTTTTGCCACCCCAGCCGTTATATAAAAATAACAAACACAACAAGAAGATAATTGACGCATCGGAGCGACTAAGAGAGACTGTTGCAAAACTCGGATTTTATTATAAACAACTGAGTTATCTGAATATTCTGATTTTTTAAACAGCTGATTATCAAGATTTATTTTTTCTTGATTTCAGATATTTCAGAAAAATCAGTTGTTTTTTATGTTTTGCAACAGCCTCTGCGGCACAATGTGTTTCGCACATGGTCAAGTCTTCGACTTGTCTTGCCCCCTCCTACCTCGTTCCACTTCCTTCCTTACTCATCCCACATTCCACAACGCAAAACGTGGGGAGACAGAATCCCCCCACGCACTAAGTCTCGCCACTGTCTTCGATAAACGAAAGACTAGTTTCCTAAAAGGATGTTGTAGATTACTGTAATATCTGTCGTAGTTATATATCCATCGCCGTCCACGTCGCTGGTGTCGAAGTAGGTCATGTCCCCATTAAGCAGGTAGTTGTAGATGGCGGTGATATCTACTGTCGTCACGTATCCGTCGCCGTCCACGTCGCCAGGAACAACCACCACGGGATTAGCGTCGGTGAAGTAGCCTGGGTGCTCTGGGCCACCGTCGATGCGGGCATACAAGGAATTAACGTGGCTCTGGTCGTAGGTCGTGCCCTTGCCGCCAACCAAGGACGTGCAGTTCTGGAACATGTATTCCGAAGTATAAAGATTTCCGGTATCCCAGTCTTTATCTGCATAAATTGTAGTCAGATTAGAGCAATCAACGAACATAGCCGACATGTTGGTGACATTGCCGGTATCCCAATTCATGAGATCGAGCGAGGTGAGACCCGTACAGCCATAGAACATCGCGCTCATGTTGGTGACATTGGTAGTGTTCCATCCCGAGAGGTCAAGCGTGTCAAGACTTGAGCATCCATAGAACATTACTGTCAAATTTGTGACATTGTCGGTATTCCATCCTTCTAAATTAAGCGTTCCAAGACTTGAACAGTTGTTGAACACAGCCGCCATATCGATGACATTGCCGGTGTCCCAATTCGAGAGGTCGAGCGACTTGAGACTCGTACAGCCGTAGAACAAGCAGGCCATGTTGGTTACATTGGAGGTGTTCCATGTCGAGACATCAAGCGAGTCGAGGCTTGAGCAGTAGTGAAACATACTGCTGATAAAATTGACATTGCTGGTGTTGAAATGTGACACATCAAGCGATGTAAGGCTCGAGCAATTGTAAAACATGCTAGCCATGTTGGTGACATTGGCAGTGTTCCAATTCGAGAGGTCGAGCGAGGTTAAGGCTTCGCATAGCTTAAACATATCGCATGCACTCGTCATTGCGCTGGTGTTGACATTATTCAAGTCCATGCTCTCACAAGAACTAAAGTTATAGAACAGATCAGAGCAGTCGCCCGTGAAGCTCACCTCACTGGTGGCGGTGACGCTGGTGACAGCCGAGGCTGGCACATCGTCGCCCCACTTGTTGTCCTTGTTGAACTCGCCCCAGTTGAGCGACAGTGTGCCTGTGGTGCTGTCGTAGGTGTAGCGGGGCAATGCATTCGAGTCGGTGAGGTAGCCTGGGCTGTCGGGTCCGCCGTCGATGCGGGCATATTCCTTGTCAATGTGGTTTGCGTCGTAGGTAGTGCCCCTGCCGCCCACTAAATTGTAGCATTTTTGGAACATGTGATATGAATAATCTGCCGATACATTTTCCATGTTCCAACCCGGTCCAACTTTAATTGTGGTAAGGCGTGAACAATCATAGAACATTGAACTCGTATTATTGACATTGGCTGTGTTCCACGACGTGAGGTCAAGAGTGTCAAGTCGTGAGCAGGAGGCGAACGTTTCGTTCATATTCGCTACATTGGCGGTGTTCCAATTTGAAATGTCGAGCGAGGTCAGGCCTGTGCAATCGCAGAACATCATTTTAAAAGAGGAGGCCTTGGCGAGATTCCAAGTCGAGACGTTGAGACTGCTGAGATTATGGCAACTATGAAACATTGATTCCAGATCATTTACATTGCCGGTGTCCCAGCTTGAGAGGTCGAGCGAAGTGAAACCCTCGCACCAGGCGAACATATATCTCATGTCGGTTACATTAGCGGTATTGAAACTTGACAGTCCTGTAACTTGAGATAGTTTTTTACAATTGCAAAACATCCAGCCCATATCGGTGACGTTATGAGTATCCCAGCCTGAGAGGTTGAGCGAGGTGAGATTAGTGCAACTTCCAAACATATTACATGCAGACGTCATCTGACTGGTATTTACATTGCTCAGGTCCATGCTTGTGCAATTTTCTAAACTATTGAACAGTCTCGTGCAGTCATCAGCAAAGCGCACCTGATCAGTGGCTGTGACACTTCTGACACTGTTTAAAAAATTATAGTCTGATTCTGACCACCGGTTGTGCCTGTTGAATATACCATAGATGAGTGTCAGCACGCCAGTGGAACTGTCTAATTCATATTGAGGACGTCGAGTCCATTTGGCAGTATAAACGATGTTACCATGAGAATGGGTGGGAATGGTGACTTCCATGACAGGGGTATAATTGTTTTCATTTGTCCAACCCGAGAAGTCGTAATCGTCAACAATAGGGTTGGACGGCGTATAAATGGGATTGATCAGCGTAATGGGGGGAGTTTCATAGGTGTAGGTGGTAGGGTTGCTTTGTCCCGAAGGCATGTGTCCTACTCCAAGCTTGTAGGTGATGGTATAAGTGTAGTTTGCATCCATGCTAGTGCCAAAGGCATGGCTGATGGTGCCGGTGAAGGTGTTACCTGCCAAGTCGGCAATGGTGCCGTTATAGCTGTTCACGGTGAAGGTGCCGCTGGCACTAATGCTGATATCGCCGCTGAAGGTGAGCACATTGGTACCACTACCTGCCACGTATGTGAGTGTTCCCCACGTAGTGCTGAGCGTGGGCGTGCCGCTTACTGTGACAATCTCACTGAACGGCACACTCACATAGATGGTGTTGCCCTTGCTGTGCCGCCCAACAGAAACCTTATAGTTGTTAAGAACCGTGGGGGCAGTGGCATCGACCAACGCCAGACGCACTTTCATGTCCTTGAAGTCCCAATCGTCGTCAGAATTGCCGGCGGCATCAAAACGGATGTTGAGGTTGTTGACTGTAGGCGCAAGAATCAGCGAGCCGCTGGTTGACGCATTGTAGGAGTTAGACTTGTATTCTTGCTCATAAAGATAAGTGTTTCCGTCGTCAAATGAGTAACGGGTAAGGCCCGCGTTCTGTTCGGCGGACTTGTTGACAAAGTCGTAGCGGTGCGGGAAGAACTGGTGATGCTCACTTGTGATGTAGCCACCAGTATAGCTCAACTCGAAGCAGGCTTTGTACAGTGAGGTTGATGGGGTATTGACTGCGCCGTCGGGGTCATTTCCATCGAAGGTGGAGTTGTTGTCGGCAAGGATTTGGATGTACTGATAGCCGTCTTTCTCCTCCTTTTGAGTGAAATAAACCGTGGCATACATTTTATAACCGAGGCTGTTCATATAGGCACGTAGAGCACTATTATTATTGTAAAGGTCGCCAGTGGAGACATTATGCACAGCCTGACTATAACCGGCATCGGTAACCTTGATCCAGTTGGCCGAGGAGTAGGACACATCAAGATACTTGTTGTCATTGCCCGACTGAATGTTGCCGCTGTTGTCGAAATAGACCAGGTCGGTAACACTCTTGTTCACATAGGGGTTGTTGTACTTATAGTTATTGCCATAGTCGATGTCACGGTCCTCATAATCCATCATGAAGCCACCCTCATCAAGTATCTCAAAGCGATAGGTGCGCGTGGTACCCGTCTGGTAATGGTATTTCTCATTGACATCGTTGTTAGGTGTTTCATCAACTGTGATTGTCCTATCCTCGAAATCTGTCATAGTAATCGAACCGCTAGTCTCGGTATAGTGTATTCCCGCTATAGCCGATAGACTCACCGTGCGGTAGTACACGGTATGAGTACCCCTAACGTTGTGATGGATATAGAACTCGTTAGAAGAGGACGTCACGGAGAACACGCCTGCCCACGCCGTCACTGATGTAAGCAGAGTTAATAGAATTAGTATAATCTTTTTCATAATATTGGTTGTTTTTAGTTGTGAGTTGTCTAGTCGGGAATCGTTTATAGGTGGAAAGTGGAAAGTGTAAGGTGGAAAGTGGAAGGTGGAAAGTGGAAGG
>CALDIG010000111.1 GCA_937904375.1 uncultured Prevotellaceae bacterium | reverse complement strand
AGATGTTGGCGTTCTCTGGTTTCTCATGCATCTTGTTGCCACCACGGCGGTTATCGTGCATAAAATAATAGGTGAGAGCTAATTGCGAACGAGCATTTGGTTTATAGAACATCTTTGTCCCTATAGTCTGCATGTTCAGTCGAGGTAGGGTAGTGTAGCCGTCATCGGTATGACTGTAGCCCTGGCGATAGCGGTTGTTGGCAAAGACGGTGATACCCTTTGTGATGTCGTCATCGATGAGTGAGGCATTAAATGATGTGTTGTTATCGAATGTGTTGCCGCAACCTATCGACGTGATTGTGTGGCTCGCCTCAATGCTGTTGGTTGACGGGGTGCGGGTTATGATGTTGATTGTGCCGGCTACCGACGAGGCACCATAAAGCGCCGAGCCACCACCACGCATCACTTCAATCTGGTTGATCATGCATGAAGGTAGTTGCTCAATGCCATAGAGGTTACTCACCGCCGAGAATACAGGTCGTGAGTCAATAAGAATTTGAGAGTAGTGGCCGTCAAGTCCATTGATGCGTGCCTGCTTGTAGCCACAGTTGCTGCAGTCGTCCTCGATGCGCACACCAGGCTGGAACGACAAGGCGTCGCCAACACATGCTGCGTTCACCGATTCAATCAGTCGTCGCCCTGTTACTTGTATCATGGCGGGAGCCAGTCGCTGCAAAGTGGCAGTGTGGTTGGCGGTAATCACAACGTTTCCCAAGTGTACCGATTCCAGCGAGTCCTCACTTTCTTGGGCATATAAGTTTATATTGCTGAGGGTTGCCATGACTATAGCCATAGCAACAAATAAGAATTTGTTCATTATTATTGATTTTCAGTGATTTTAGTATTTAAAAATGCTTCCTCATTGTGGATGGAGGATAAATAAACTATACTAAAACTACCGGTGGGGCTCGTGATTGCCTGTGTATGGATGTAGCAGCAGGCAAAGAGACTTTTTTTGGATATTCAATAGTACTCACACTTTGCTGCACATTCCATAATGGTGCAGATTGCAAAGTGAACTGTTGGCTGCTGTTGATTTGGCACAGAAGACATGGGTGCATGTGGTATCGCTCGCTGCTAACGTGACTATAGTGCTTAACATTGTGTGCGCACATGTCGCAGTAATCTTCAGTGTTAAGCGCTTTTTGCGGTTCATGGATGTGAACAGCATTAATTGCTTGCATAGATAGCAGTATTGCAAGCAACAGCCATGCGTATGTCTTTTGGCGTGAACTCATTATTTGCGGTGCAAAATTATGACTTTTTCGTGGTATAAACTATTTTTTATAAGTTTTTTTCAGGCGATGACAGTTTGTTTTTCAGGTGTTATGTGAGATTGTTAATAACTTTTCTTTTTTCAATGCTGAAATTGAGGTATTATTATCTAACTTTGCGGTTGCTATGAACGGACGAGGAAAGTTATATTTCAGATACGGAACTATGGGTTCGGCAAAGACTGCCCTGCTGCTTACTCAGGCCTATAACTTCGAGGAACGCGGACTCAAATACTTGTGCATGAAACCCATTATCGACAACCGAGAGAAGGAGAACGTGATACGCTCCCGCATCGGCATCGAGCGTGAGTGCAGTTGGATTTATCGTGAGATGAACATCTATGAATATGTGAGTGAACTTTATGAGAGCAGTCTCGTGGTCAAGGATTGGATTCTCATCGATGAGGCGCAGTTTCTATCGGAGGAGCAAATCGACCAGTTGGCTCGCATCGTGGATGACTACGGCACTAATGTGGTGTGCTATGGGTTGCGCACTGACTTCCAGTCTCACCTCTTTGACGGTTCACGACGGCTGTTTGAGATTGCCGACTCGATAGAGGAGATAAAATCGACATGTGCCTGTGGGCGCAAAACCAGTATCAACGCCCGCATCGACGCACAAGGCAACATTGTCACCGACGGCAACCAGGTGGAGATTGGTGGCGATGACCGATATGTGGCGTTATGCCGCAGCTGCTGGCGCAACAAGCGCATCGAGAGTGCCGAGCGTAACTCGTTGAAGTTCAAAAGCGAATAAAAACCAGAATAGCTGACGAACACCGAGCTGACAAGGCAAGTGTAATAAACTATTGCCTTGTCAGCTCGTTTCTTGTCAGCTTGTCTGCTGGTTACTTTTCTGTGTCAAACATCTTGTGGATTACCCAGTTGACTACTGAGAGAATGATGCTGAAAAGAATAGCCGCCCAAAAACTATCTACATGGAAATATGACTCGCCAATTATCTTTTCACACAGCAGAACCATCAGTCCGTTGATAACAAAAGAGAAAAGTCCAAGGGTGACAATGGTGACTGGAATCGACAGGATTTTAATTACAGGTTTGATAAATGTGTTGATGCCACCTAGTACCACCGCCACAACTGCAGCAACCCACCAATGCTCGATGTGAACACCGTCCAAAATCAATGCTGTAGTTAGAACAGCAACAGTTGAAAGAATAAGTCTCGCAAGCATAGTTAGATAACATTAATTGTTTACAGTCATTTCTCCGCAGATGTCGCGCTGCAGGTATTTCTTCACTTGATTAGTGGTCATGCCTTTGCCGAAGAGGTACATCATCTTGGTGATTGCCGCCTCGCTAGTAATGTCGTGGCCGCTGATTACGCCAGCCTTAGCCAACGTGTTGCCGGTGTCGTAGAGGTTGCTGTTGACCGAGCCATTGCCACACTGAGTGACATTCAGAATCACTATGCCTCGCTCAATGGCTTCTGAAATGGGCTTGGTGAACCATTCATCGCTAGGGCTATTTCCGGCTCCGTAGGTCTTGAGCACAATGCCTTTCACCGAGGGAGTGTTGAGTTGATATTCAAGCATCTCTTTGGTGAGACCTGGATGTAGAACAATAAACATTACATTGGTGTCCATTGTGTCGTGAACGATGAGCGGACGGTTATGGTCTGATTGGTAAAGAACTTTTTCGTGGTAAGTAATATCGAGTCCAATACTTGCCAATTCTGGATAGTTATTGCTTGTGAAAGCGTTGAAGTTGTCGGCACTTACCTTAGAGCTGCGGTTGCCGCGGAGCAGATGGTTCTCGAAGAGAATGGCAACCTCGTTAATCATCGCGTCGCCTCGCGAGTTGCGGGCGGCGGCAATTTGGAGGGCAGTGAGCAGATTTTCCTCGCCATCGGTGCGCACCTCGCCAATGGGCAACTGCGAACCGGTGATAATCACTGGTTTGTCGAGGTTCTCGAGCATAAAGCTCAACGCCGAGGCAGTGTAAGCCATCGTGTCGGTGCCGTGCAGCACCACGAAACCGTCGTAGTTATCGTAGTTTGCCTCCACCTCCCTGGCAATCATGCTCCAGTGAGACGGGTTCATATTGCTGCTGTCGATGGGCGGGTTAAATTGTATGTTGCCTATCTCGAAATCCAGTTTCTTGATTTTAGGCACATTATCTATTAGGTGGCTGAAATCAAACGGCTTGAGGACTTTGCTCACTGGGTCCTCAATCATGCCAATGGTACCACCAGTGTAGATTATCAGGATTCTTGGTTTGGCTTTGCTTTTTGTCATAGTGAATATAGTATAGAAAGAAATTCGATTTATGTTATGAATGAGGATTAACAATCTCCCATTTTGATCATGAAAATGCGGTTGTGAAAGGAAATGAGATGTTGTTCAAGAGATTTCACCCAGTAGTCCCAAGAGTGTCGGCCTGGGCGCTCGCGGTAGTCGTGCTTGATTTTTCGCTCTTTCAAGGCGGCGTGCAATGCTCGGTTATCCTTAATGAAGATGTCGCTGGTGCCGTCGTCGATGATGATGAACTGGTCGTTTTCAGGTTTGAGAGTAGGCACCAAGTTTATCACCGAGTAACTCTTCCACACCGCATCATTGGCGGCGTACTTGCCGAGTCGCTTGTCGATTTTGTAGCGGTCTTTGATGGTGGTTATGTCCACACCTCCACTCATGCTGCCACACATACCGTAGATGTCGGGGTGTCGCCAGGCGAGCCACAGCGCCCCGTGCCCGCCCATGCTGAGACCAGTGATGGCACGGTGCTTGCGGTCGTTTATTGTGCGGTAGTTGCTCTCGATATAGTTTCTCAATTCTTGAGTTATATAAGTCTCAAATTGGAAAGTCGGGTCGATAGGGGAGTCGAAGTACCAGCTGTCCTGCCCGTCGGGGCATACGAAGATGAAGCCATACTTGTTGGCATGTTTTGTGAGATCCACATGGTTTTGCCACGCCATATAGTCGTCGCTGTAGCCGTGCAGCAAATAAATCACTGAAAACGACGAGGTGGAATCTTCAAAATACGCTTCAGGAAGAACAACAAGATTAGAGATATTGCGCCCCATCTTGTCGCTTTTCACCTCGATGACCTGCAGCTGCTGGCTGTTGAGCGTCTTTGGTTGAGTGGCGGTAGGTTTTGGTGCCTTTTTAGTAGTTTTCACTTTAGACTCCAATCCCAGCGAACCGCTATTCTCTGCCTTGCAGCCGATGCTCAAAAAGGCAAATAGAGCTATACAAACCAATATTTTGACATCAAGACGTTTCATTATATCATATATGTGTGTATGAACTGATATCTGAAAACTCATTTCAGCCCACTGTTGAACGCATTGTGGAAGAACAGTACTTGATAATCGAGGGCATTAACCCAATAGTTCCAATTATGAGCACCTGGCCTTACGATGTAGTCGTGTGGAATGCCTTGCTTGTCGAGGGCTTCGTGGAGAGCGTTGTTCTCGTTGATGAAAATATCCTTATTTCCGTCGTCGATGATGATGTTCTGGCCAGGCATAAGTGTTGGCACCAAATTTGTCACCGAGTGCTCTCGCCACACTTCTTTGTTTGCCTCGTAATCGCCAAGTCGCTCATTGATTTTCCATTTGTTGGGGAAGTTGTAGATGTCAACGCCGCCGCTCATGCTGCCACACGAGCCATATATCTCGGGATGACGCCAAGCGAGCCACAAGGCTCCGTGACCGCCCATGCTCAGACCTGTGATGGCGCGGTATTTTGGGTGGTTGAGGGTGCGGTAATGCGACTCTATATAACTTCTGAGTTCTTGTGTGATAAATGTCTCAAATTGAAAAGTCGGGTCGATAGGAGAGTCGAAGTACCAGCTGTCCTGTCCGTCGGGGCACACGAAGATAATGCTGTACTGTGAGGCGAGCGAGCGCAGGTCGGCTTTCTTGGGCCAGTCGCGGTAGCTGCCCCAAGCTCCGTGCAAGAGGTAAATTACCGGAAACGCCTGGTATCTGTATTCCTTTTGAGAGTATTGAGCTGGTAGCACCACAGTGTTTTTTATGGATCTTCCCATTTTGTCGCTCATCACTTCGATGGTATCTACCACACCAAGTTTCTTCTCGGCATTGGCGATAGCTTGGTCATAGATTTCAGGAACAGGGGGTGTCACCTTCTGCGCATTGCCGTTCACAAAGCACATTGCCGCTATGGCAAGGACAATTTGTAGTTTAAAGAATGTTTTCATTTTATCGTTTTTTCGTTTTTAGCTGACGAGCGAACTAGCAGACGAGCTGACAAGGCAAGTGTAGTGTTGCGACAACTGCCATTGCCTTGTTTGTTCTGTTTGCTTGTTAGCTCCATTATCGTTTCGTTTATCGTTGTTTCTTTTCTAGAAGTTCTAGATAATCTAGACAATATTGACTGGATCACCTCTCCACTCTGCACTCTCCACTCTGCACTCTTCACTCTCCACTCCCCACTTACTTTCGTTTTTTCTTGAAAAACTCGGTCATCAGTTTGGAGCATTGTTCTTCAAGCACTCCGGCTGTCACTGTAGTCTTCTTGTGGAAAGGGCTGTCGCACGAGCAACGGTAGCCTCGCTTGTCGTCAGGCGCTCCATAGACGATGCGAGAAATCTGGCTCCAGGCGAGAGCACCGGCGCACATCAGGCATGGCTCAACGGTGACATACAGTGTGCAGTCCTTGAGATATTTCCCGCCCAGGGTGTCTTGCGCCGCTGTGATAGCCTGCATCTCTGCATGGGCGGTGACATCAGTGAGCGTCTCTGTGAGGTTGTGGCCTCGGGCTATCACACGTCCCTGACTCACTATCACGGCACCGATGGGCACCTCGTCGCGCTTCTGCGCTTCTAGTGCCTCATTCAATGCCATCTGCATGAATCTCTCGTCGTTGTTCATTCAATCGTTTTATCGTTTTAAGCTGACGAGCGAACGGGCTGACCAGCTGACGAGACAAGTGTCATGCTACTAAACTAC
>CALDIG010000110.1 GCA_937904375.1 uncultured Prevotellaceae bacterium | reverse complement strand
CTAAAATTACAACTTTTTGGTTTAAAACAACGAAATATTCAACTTATTATTTAATTTTGCAGAAAATTATGACAAAGCAAGAGAAATATGAAGAACTGCTGCCGCAGGTGGTGGCGATGATTGAGGGAGAGATCAACGCCGTGAGCGTGATGGCAAATGTGACGGCGGCTTTGCACGAAGCATTTGGCTGGTGGTGGACAGGATTTTATACTGTAAATGACAACCAATTAGAGCTTGCCCCGTTCCAAGGTCCAGTGGCGTGCTATCGCATCAAGCGCGGACGGGGTGTGTGCGGCACGGCATGGGAACGTGACGAAACGGTGATAGTCCCCGACGTGGAGCAGTTTCCTGGTCACATAGCGTGCAGCAGCCTCTCTCGCAGCGAGATAGTTGTGCCAGTCCACAACTCAGAAGGCAGCGTGGTAGCCGTTCTCGACATCGACAGCCGTGAACTCAACACCTTTGATGAGACCGACAAGACTTACCTCGAAAAACTCATGAAAAGCCTCTCAAAATCGCTTAATTGGTAAAAAAATCGCCAAAAATATGTTATAAAACATATTTTTCTTGGTCATGTCAAGGAAAATGTGTACCTTTGCACCGTCATTGATGAGAGAATTGTAGGGAGGCTGTTGCAGGTGACTAAAATCAGAGAAATCAGATTAATCCGTAGTTTTTTTGCAACACTCTTGTGAATAATTACGATAAAAATCTTATTTAGTATGGAAAACAAAACAACAAAAAGGGGTCTCAATCATGGCTTCACATTACCAAATCACGCTTTTCACCCCAACGTGGCATTACGAAGCCAGCAACCAAAGGGCTACATCGCTTGGCCCGAGAAAATGAGAGATTGTCAGCATAATGACTGACCAACATCATTTAGAGAGAATTCACATGATTATATAAACAGAGGATGCGCCCATACGGATGCATCCTCAACTTTTTTAGAACAAAAGCATTTGACTACATATCATCAATGCTGAGGCCTTTGTAACTTAATGTATAATCTTTCAACTGTTTGTGCTTTGCGAGGAACACTTCTGCTTTGCTTCGCAAGATTCCAATATTTATGGAGCGAGCATTCCGTTTCACTTCATAGAAATCAACACTCTTGCCTAGTTCATCAATGCCAACGATATCTATCTCATTCTCTCCATGATTATCATGCCAATAACCGAGTTTTGTATATTTACCTTCTTCAATAAGCTTCTCACGGTAGTATTTCTCAAGCACAAAACCACTGTATGTATTATAGTCACGTTCAATAACTTCTCTCAATTTGTCAAAGGCACCAATTTCAGTCATATAATTGTATTTATACATGAAGCGGAACCAGAAGCTCAAGAAATTATCTTCCAAAGTGTAGCGGGAACGTTTATTAGCAGTAGGTTCAAGTATAGGCTGCTTTTTAGTAACCAGATTATATTCCGTATCAAGTCTTGTCAAGTAGCCACCAATCTCTTTCTTGAGCATATCTTCCAACTGATTTCGGGTATTATATCCCTGAGAGATAAAACTCAAAATACTGAAATATGTTCCATAATCCTTGCCAAACTCATCAATAAGCATCAATTTGCCCTCATCTATAAACTGTGAACCGTCTTGAGTTGCTAGTGCCAACATTTCGTCTCGACAAGTAGCTCCGCTATCCATCATCATTTCTACATATTTTGCTATACCGCCTGTGAACAGATATAACGCCAACAAATCTTCGTTGGCTGCATTAGGGTTATATTCATTCATTATCTCCTTCAGCACACTGGGAGCAAAGGGTTTCACATTAATCATGCCCGTGTTGCGACCAAACAATGATTCTTTGTTATCACGAAACAACCTGTTCATCAACGAATTCACCGAGCCACACACTATCAAGTTGATGTGTGATTCCTGCTTGTTAAGATCCCAAATGCGCTGCATATCGCTGTATATCGAACTATTGACGCGCATGAATTCCTGAAACTCATCTATCACGAGTGTGATATTGCGTGTCTTAGACAGTTGCATCACAAAATCAAAAACTTTTGCAAAACTATTACTAACACCCATTATGGGAACATCCAGCTTTTGTGATATTTCCTCGATGTATCCGGCACACAACTCGGTCTCATCTTTGCGTGAAACGAAAAAATAAAGTATCACATCTCCTCTAAAAGCCTCAAGCACAAGTGATGTCTTACCGATGCGACGACGACCAGTGATGACGGTGAACTGTGCGATGCGTTTAGACTTTTCTTTAATATCCTGTAATCGCTTAATATCTTTTTCTCTATCAAAAAATCTCATGATTGTATAGTTATATTTGTACTCACAAAGTTTTGTGGTTGAAAAACCGAAATATACGGTTCCGAAATCGCCAGTTCCGAAACAGCCATTTCTGAACCGCAAAATTACTCCAATAGTTTCACATATCCAACTTTTTCTCAAAAAAACTTGCACAAAAATAAAATGTAAGCTAACTTTGCGCCAATTCAAGCAATCTTGTGGAGACAAGCTCTTGATTGAAGACATATTTGAGAGCGTTTTTGCGTTATCCTTCCCAACGAAAATCGGCAAAATTTTCATAATCGAAGGGGATAAGCAGTTAATAAACGCTCATGCGTGCCTATACATCCCCCAATAGGCGGGGGCAGAAATATGGGCATGGCGTGGGGGGATACTGTTTATTTTTCGATTGGGTGTTTGCCGATACCTCGTGGGGGATAAACCAGACAAGTCTCCACGCTACTTTTTTATAACCAATTAATTAACAACACCTTGATTCGGGAGACTAAAGAGGAAAAAAGATATACTATTATGGGATTTAAAGATTTATTCAAGAAAAAAGACCCTCGCTACACTAGTTTATTGGCATTCATTGCAGTGGCTGTTGCTGATGGCAAGTTCACCGAGTCTGAAAAAAGAATGGTTGAGCTGCTCGCAGAAAGAATAGGACTATCAAAAAAAGATGTTGAATTCTGCTTACTTCACCCTGATAGAATTAAGCCCAACGTTCCTAAAACGCAAGAAGATAAGATTCAATGTATTTCAGGAATGGTAGCAGTCATGATAGCTGACGGTGAAGCTGACCCTAAAGAGATAGAATTAGTAAAGGCCATGGCTAATGCCTATGGTATTGATTCTTCGGTAGTTGATATTTTTATACAAAAAAATAATTAGACATGCAACTATTTAATCCCGACACAAATAATGGTTGTGGCTGTGTTCCCATCTTGTTCATTGTAATTGTTCTTGGGGTGGGCTACTTGCTGTGCTCACTCATCAGCCTTAGTTTCAACTACAACGAGTGGAACACAGCCTCACACATTGTGAAGTGGATAGCGATAGTAATCAGCGGATTCGCTTTCAGCGATATATTTAGTCACGATTAAATTATGGAAATAAACATACAATATCTTATAGCCCTACTTGTGACATGGATGCTCACAGGTTGGCTAGTTCTTCTTGAGAAGGACAATGAGAGCGGTGGCACATTTGGAATTTATCACAATGTTGGTATTATGGATTCCAGCTTTTGGCAATTGCTCAAAGTTGTTCCTGTAATAGCATTAATAATATCTCTTGTTCTAAACGGAATAATGATTGATTGGATTCAGACTTTAGCCTATGCTGGCATCTTAATAGTAGCAATATTTGTAAATTGGATTATTTATGGAGTTTACACAACAGTTTTTGGGACTGACGGAATTGCTGTTTTCATACCAGTAGTTTTAGTTCCGCTATCTGTTGTTTACCTATTTATCGCTCAATTTGTCTTACCCGTAATTTCTTATACAATAAAATAATTATGACCTTTATCAAATCTGTTAAAACATGTTTTATTAAAAAAACATTTACTTTTAAAGGAAGAGCTTCAAGATCAGAATTCTGGTGGTTCACATTGTTCTTTTACATTGCATGTTTTGTTTTAGGCTTCTCCATGGATTATTTTGGGCATAATGGTTCTTATAATAGCCTTGGGGTTAAACTGTTTAAAATTTAGTTTACAATTATATTCATCATTCTATTGTTGTATATAGTTATTGCCAATAAAATATACACAAGACATGAAATATATTCAAATTAATTAAAAGTTATGAGATTTTTAAAGAAAATAGGACTAATAATTGGAGGAATATTATACACTATCATTTATCCATGTCTTATGACATTGTTAATCTCTGTACCATATTTATGGTTGTGGGACAATCATTCATTTTGGACTTATATAATAATGTTTTGCTTAGAGTTCGGACTTATTATTTATCTATTAGTTGCTGCTTCTTTGTTAGGGATTATGCCATTGAAAACGATATCAGAATTAGATAATTCATTAGAACAAATAACAAATGCTCTGATGGTTTTGGGCATAATCATGTCCGCAATTATTTATGGCTTCAGCATCTATTATCTATTTACAGTAAGGCCATTTGGAGCAGGAACTTTTAATTTAGTCATAGTATCTATTGCTCATGTAATATCTTTATTTCTGAGTTTTGCAGGCTTATCTGAAGATTAGTAAATATATAATACCCTGATTATAAACTAATATTTCAAATCACATTAATTATTTATTATGAAAACGTTCTTTAAAGGTGTAGGCGCTTTTCTTTACTCCATTGTTCAAGCCATCTTAATAAACTTGTTTATATTTGCTTTGATGTATTGCTTAGCCAAGCTGCTTTTTTGGCTCATTCCACACATCTCGTTTTGGATACTCATTATTGCCGTGCCTCTTATTATGTCGTTATTATGGTGGGCAATCATTTTTTTTGGTGCCATAACGAGCATTCCTTATAGAAAGCTCAAAGGCTATGACAATACCACTAAGATTTTCATTCTTCCAATGATTACTTTAATCCTTAATGCCATCTTTTTCTGTTATCAAAAATGGACATTCGATGCAATTGATGCGCCTAAATCTTATTTTATAACTTACAATGTTATTGCCACGATATTAATAGTAATAATGACTTTAGTTTCCATTGGTGGAATGTTTTCGGATGAATAAAGGGTGATTGTATAAAAATTAATGCGCCACTTTCGAGCTTGAAAGCGGCGCATTGTGTTTATTGTAGCGATTGATTACTCGCCCAGGAGTTGACGGGCCATGTTCTGGGCGGCACGGCGGCCGTCGCCCATGGCGAGGATTACTGTAGCAGTGCATTGAGCATCACGGCTCTGCTGGACTATAAAATAGGAATAGATATAAGAATGATTTGGCATATTTTTTTGCAATTTTGAAATAATAATTGATTCTTTCTTTTGTATTTCTAAGAAAAAGTGTATTTTTGCGACGAAAATATGTGTCATTCTACAAAAAATCGGTGCAATGATATTCCCAAGGACTAAAAATTTAGAGCAGCTTATTGAAAGCGAAGGTAACGGGCTAGTAAAGATTATTACTGGAGGTCGCCGCTGTGGCAAATCATTTTTGTTGTTCAACATTTTTCACAACTATTTGATTAATAAAGGAGTCGATGAGAATCACATCATTGAGATACCACTTGATGATATTAGAAACAGGAAGTTTAAAAATCCTGAACTATTGATTGATTATATCGACAATCTGATTTCTAAAGACGGTAAACGGTACTATGTCATATTAGACGAGGTCCAACTCGTTGAAGACTTTGTGGAGCTCCTGTTGAGTTTGACACACACACCAAATGTAGATGTTTACGTTTCCGGTTCAAATTCTAAGTTTTTGTCTAAAGATGTAGTAACGGAGTTTCGTGGGCGAGGAACTGAAATCAGAGTGTGGCCACTCACGTTCAAGGAATTCTATGATGTGATAGGCGGTGACCGACAGGAGGCTTGGAATAATTATTATACTTATGGTGGCTTGCCTCAGGTTGCACAACTATCGTCGGCACAACAAAAAGAAGAATATTTGATAAATCTCTTTAAGCTGACTTACCTTAGCGACATTATTGAACATAACCACATACGCAATACTGAAGGACTCAAGCAACTGGTTCAGATATTGGCATCAGATATAGGGTCGCCCACAAATCCCAAGCGCATAAGTAACACATTTAAGTCAACCGCAGGGATAGCTATTTCAGACAAGACACTTAAGGAATACATAGGATATATGCAAGATGCTTTTTTGATAGAAGAAGCGTTGAGATATGACGTTAAAGGGCGTAAATATATTGGCACCGAAACAAAATACTATTTCTCCGATTTGGGGCTGCGTGCTGCTGCACTAAACTTCAGACAGCAAGAAGAAACCCATATCATGGAAAACATTATTTACAACGAATTGCGACAGCGAGGTTATAGAGTGGATGTGGGGCTGGTAGAAACATGGCGACGAAATGAGAACAATAAGTTACAACGAAATAACCTTGAAGTTGATTTCGTTGTAAATCGTGGTGCTGAAAGAGTATATGTACAATCAGCTTTTAGGATGCCCACACCCGAAAAAGAGAATCAAGAACATCAATCTTTACTTAACATTAATGACAGCTTCCTAAAAATCATTATAGTGGGTGATAACATTATGCGAAAAGTGAATGATTACGGTATCGTCACCATGGGGCTCTTGGATTTTCTTCTTGACTCAAATAGTATATCATCATTGCTTGGGAAAAAATAACGTGAGTTCAATGAACCCACGTTATTTTAATTCAAGGCATTTCTTGAACATTTACTCGGCCAGGAGTTGACGTGCCATGTTTTGGGCAGCGCGACGGCCGTCGCCCATGGCGAGGATTACTGTGGCACCGCCACGCACGATGTCGCCACCGGCGTAGAGGTCGCCGATGTTGGATTGCATAGTTTCCTCGTTAACAACGATAGTGTTGCGGCGGCTCACGTCAAGTCCCTCGATAGAACGAGGAACGAGCTGGTTGGGCGATACACCCACAGCCACAATAACGATGTCGACAGGAATCTCCTCGATGGCTCCCTCAACGGGCACTGGCTTGCGGCGACCGCTGGCATCGGGCTCGCCAAGCTCCATGCGCTGGATGCGCATAGCCTTAATGTGTCCCTTCTCATCGCCGATGTACTCAATTGGGTTGTGTAGAGTCATGAACTCCACGCCCTCTTCCTTAGCATGGCCAACCTCCTCGCGACGGGCAGGCATTTCCTCCTCGCTACGACGATAAACAAGAATCACGCGCTTAGCACCCATACGCAATGCTGTGCGGGTCGAGTCCATGGCAGTGTTACCACCACCAATCACAGCAATAGTCTCACCCTGCATAACTGGGGTGTCTCCACCACGACCGGCACTCATCAGGTTGATGCGAGTGAGGTATTCGTTGCTTGACATGACACCGATAAGGTTCTCACCAGGTATATCCATGAAGCGTGGGAAACCGGCACCAGAGCCAACGAACACGCCCTTGAAGCCTTGCTCGTGCAGGTCATCGTAGGTAATGGTCTTGCCCACGAGCACGTCTTTCTCAAACTTCACGCCCATCTTGCGCAGACCTTCAATCTCATAGTCCACTATGCTGTTTGGCAAACGGAACTCGGGGATACCATACTTTAGCACACCACCAATCTCATGCAGAGCCTCAAATACTGTTACGTCAAAGCCTTGTTTTGCCATGTCACCAGCGAACGACAGTCCCGAAGGACCGCTACCGATTACTGCGACCTTGATGCCGTTGGCGGGCTTCATTGGTGGCACTTCCTGCTCGGTGTTGTTGCGCTGCCAGTCGGCGGCAAAACGCTCCAGGTAACCGATAGCCACAGCGGGCTGTTTCATCTTCAGGCGGATGCACTTGCTCTCGCACTGCTTCTCCTGAGGACACACGCGGCCGCACACTGCGGGCAGCGAACTGGTCTCTTTCAGAGTTGCGGCAGCCTGAGCGAACTCGCCACGCTCAATGTTCTTGATGAATTTAGGAATGTTGATACCCACAGGGCAGCCAGTCACGCACTGCGGATTTGGGCAGTCGAGGCATCGGGTCGCCTCAAGCACTGCCTGCTCGGCGTTGATGCCCTGGTTCACCTCCTCGTTGCAAGTGATGCGGTAGGCAGGGTCGAGCTGCGGCATCTCCACGCGGGCTATATTGTTTCTCTCTTTCGCGGTCTTCGACTTGCGCAATTCCTCACGCCAAGCCTCGTTACGAGATTCGTTATAGTTTTCCATTTTTCTTCTTTTTTCTTGTTTTCTTTATTAAAGACAATTACTATTGCCTTGTCAGCTTGTTTGCTCGTCGGCTTGTTAGCTATTTCACATTTTCAAGCGCATTAACAACTCGTCGAAATCAATCTCATGAGCGTCAAACTCTGGACCCTCAACACACACGAAGCGGGTCTTGCCACCCACTGTCACACGGCAAGCGCCGCACATTCCGGTGCCGTCAACCATGATAGCATTAAGCGAAGCCTCGGTGGGCACCTCATACTTCTTTGTGAGGAGCGATACAAACTTCATCATGATAGCGGGACCGATGGTCACTACCTTGTCAACCTTCTCACGTTTGATTACCTCCTCAACACCGGCAGTTACTAGGCCTTTGTTGCCGTAGCTGCCGTCGTCGGTCATAATAATCACGTCGTCGCTCGAAGCGCGAACCTCGTCCTCAAGAATAATCAAGTCCTTTGTGCGACCTGCCAACACGCTAACCACGCGGTTGCCAGCAGCCTTCATCGCCTTGATTATGGGCAGCAATGGTGCTACACCCACACCGCCACCGCAGCACAGCACGGTGCCGTAGTTCTCAATGCGGGTCGCCTGTCCCAGAGGTCCTACCACAGCTCGGAAGAGCACAC
>CALDIG010000109.1 GCA_937904375.1 uncultured Prevotellaceae bacterium | reverse complement strand
ACTTACCACTTATAACTTACCACTTATAACTTACCACTTATAACTTACCACTTATTACTTAACACTTACTACTTACTACTTAACACTTATTACTTACCTGTTGTACTTGAAGCTGGAGCCGCCGAGGAACTCTCGCATGATGCTGGTGGGCGGGATTTCCTTGTCATCGACGGGGATAAAGTAGTGTATGAACTTGAGCAGGCGGTGAGCCTCGCTATACTCGGGGCAGTTCTTGGGCACAGTGGCGAGGATGAGCTCGGCGTAGGGTCTCAAGACGGCAAACTCGATATTGAGCGCCGAGTTGAACATCATGTCGGCATTCTCCTGATAGGGCGTAATCCATTTCTCCTCCGATGTACACACGTTTTTCCAGTGGCTGATGGTCTCGGTGGCGCTGAAAGCCCCCTTGTTGTAGTCGCGGATGATGCGTCGCAGCAAGCGGTTGTCGCTGGTGGGCACCCAGTTGTGGTCATCGAGCGAGATGCTGGTGAGGGTGGAGATAAACACCTTAAACTTCTTGCTGTCGGGGATGCGCTCGGTGAGCATGGGATTGAGGGCGTGAATGCCCTCGATGATGAGCACCGTGTCGTTCTTGAGTTTGAGCTTCTTGCCGTTATACTCCCTCTTGCCGGTGACGAAGTTGAACTCAGGAATTTCTACCCTCTCGCCATTCATGAGTTTCATGAGGTGGTCTTCGAGGAGGTCGCAATCCACAGCCTTGATGTTGTCGAAGTCATAATCGCCGTTAGGCAACAGTGGAGTGTCCTCGCGGTTGACGAAGTAGTCGTCGGTAGAGAACGACAACGGGCGCAGACCGCAAGCCAGCAGCTGGATTGACAGACGTTTGCAGAACGTGGTCTTTCCCGAGCTGGATGGACCAGTGATGAGCACGAGGCGTATGGGGTTCTCCTTGTCACGGAAGCGACGGTCAATCTCTTCGGCAATCTGCACAATCTTCTTCTCCTGCAACGCCTCACTCACCTGAATCAGCTCTGAGGCGTGACCGTTGAGAATCGCCTTGTTCACGTCGCCGGCGTTGGACTGACGCATAATCACATCCCAATGCACTTTCTCGGCAAACATCTCGAAGGTGTGCGGCATATCACGCATGGGCGACAGCTGCGTGGGGTTCTCCCAGTCGTGGACACGCAGCAGCAATCCGTCTTTATATTTTATGACATCCCAAACCTTCAGATACCCTGCCGAGGGTACGAGTGGACCGTAGAAATAGTCGGCAGTGTCTTCCAGCGTGAAGTAGTCGCTGTAGATTTGTCCGCTCGACTCCAGCAGTTTCACTTTGTCGGCAAAGCCGCGCTCGGCAAACACCTTGATAGCGGCCTCGGTAGTAGCCTCATGGCGGTGAAACACCATGTCGTTATCCACAATCTCGTGCATGCGTGTCCTGATGCGCGAGATGTCGTCGTCGATGACTGGCTCTCCATTTTTCTTTCTAAGGTTGCAGTAGTAGCCCCCCGAGATGGGGTGCTCGATAAAGAGCTTGCTGCCAGGGCAAGTGTCGGTAGTGGCCTTGTAGAGCACGAAGCACAGCGAGCGCACATAGGTACGGTATCCCGAGCCGCGACGAGCGTCCATAAATTCCACATCTCGGTTCTGGAAGAGCCTGAACTTGAGGCCCTGAGAGGCATTGTTTACCTTTGCCGAGACCACAGGATACTTAAATTGCAGCTCATCGGCAAAAGCGTTGTACACATCGAGTAGCGACGTTCCCTCCGGAAATTCTCGTGTCGCATTGTTGTTTTTACATCGGATTTGTAACATGGGGAGCAAATTTTAATTATATTATTTATCAATTACTTTCAAAGTGTTTCCATCAACGCTATGACGCATCATTTGACGGGAGAGGCACTGTTGCCTTATCGCTCAAAAACCAAATGACACATCATCACATTGGCTTAATCATTGACTCAATATACTTTATCTCGTCTTCGGTCAAGTCATACTTCTTATATAATTCTTCATCGGTCCAGGGGCGAGAGAAGTCTTGCATCGGCACGAAATGATATACAGAGGTCTGAGCATGTTGAGTTATCTTGATTGCAGATACCAAAGCGCGGAAAAATCGTGTCTTAAGATAGGATATAAAGTTGGTAGCCTCAGTTTCTGTGGGGAACTTTATATAGAGATATGTCTGCGAGCAAACAGAGCCAATAGGAGCAAACTCTGGAACTCCAAGTATTTGATGAGGAAAAGATTCGCTTGCACCGTATGCTGCTGGGATAAAGACTTTTACAGCGTCAATATCTTCTGCGTTTTTACTTATAAGTTTACGATCAACATATCCAACAGTTCGTTTGTTTCCATCAAGATAGAAAATGAGCACGTCATCAAGGTTTCGCTTCTCATTTACCACCTCATATTTGGTCTTTTTACTTTTTGACGGATTAGTAGGTATTCCAAATGGTGTGTCTGAAGAAATATGACCTTCAACAAAGTCCACACCATCTATTTTAGCTTGTTTCAGCACTTTATTAACGATAAGTGCCATTTGTGGTTCACGTATAAGTATGTCATATTCTCCTAAATTTAAGCTGGCAGAGCTCACAACTCCATCCCTATTCAAAGAATATTCACATTTGCCAGAATGAAGACGATCTGTAATAAAGTAGCAAATACCACCCTTTATTTCCACATTTGGGAACAGAGCTCCAGCATCACTGTATGCACTCATAAACAACACATTGCCACCTTTTAACATATCTCGTCTAAAATCTCCTAATAGATGCTCGCGTCCTCCTGTAAACCATTTTGATGGAGTTATCATCATAGTAAAGTCTGTAGTTACTTCTTTGGTTATTCCACAAAATTTCTGATAAATTGGTGCATCATTAGTGCCGCCCGAACCGCCTTCGTCTTGATATGGTGGATTGCCCACCGCTACTGTTATTCCCATTTTTTTTATCTTGTTTATTATCTCCTCGGCACGCTCGCCGATGAGGTCGTAAGAATTATAATCACTTGCTATATTCTCTACTGGCATGTCCAAAGCCTCATACACCTTGCGAGTGAACTCGTAGGCTATGGATGATGTAGGGATAGAATATATTTTGTCTTTATAGCTGTCGCCAAACTCGAGTAAGATGGCGTAAGCAAACTCGCCAACTTTTGATGCTATATCGAGGAACTTCGCATCGGCGGCAATCCTGTCATGAGGAACCTGACGCAACATTCTCAATGCCACGCTTTCAACAGGTGTTACCACCTCCGACTCTGACCAGCGGCCAAACTGCCTGATGGCATTCTCCACACGTTCTATGGGCTGTTTGCTCTCATCGTTAGCAAGGTCGTTAATATTCTGAATTTTATAATCCAGTTCTCTAAGAGCATTAGGATTTAAATGCTTATGAAGAAGTTGCGCCATTCTCTTGCTGACACCAAGGTTCTTGGCTATGCGCTTATTGTCACCCCCATTTTCAATCACATCCATAATATCCTGAAGAGCCATCACCTTATCTTTTGAAAGGAATGCGAAGAACAGATAACGTGAATATAGCGTGACAATCCGCTTGCCTAAAGAGTCATCTTCCTTATTCTCTTTTTCTGATCTTGGACTTGTCACATCTTCTTCTGATGGCATCGCATCATCTGCGCCTAAATCAATGTCATCTTCACCCTCTTCTTTAGTTGGATTTATCTTCAAGCCGCCTCTGGCTCCAATAGGCTGTTGGCGCATGATTTCCTCTCGCAGTTCATCGACATCAAGCAGCGAGAGGTCAACTGGCACATCCTTGGCCTCATCTAATATGCTCCTTTCGCTGGAATACTTACGAATAAAGTCCAAAATGTCATTTGGCGTAACTTCTCGCAGCTTGTCTTTATTCAGCCAAATCACAGGCGAAACCTCAAGCTCCTTTCCAATTCGTTCCAACAGATGACGGTTACCATTGGCATCAGTGTTGATGTCATAAATATGCGCGCGAAGTTCCTGAAGGAAAAACATGCGATTTGGGTCAAAATCAACCAACAAAGTCTGTGGTTTCATATTTCGCTTTGCGATGTTACCATCACCATCAGTATATGTCACCACGTAGGGATTTTGCAAGCGGAAGATGGCCTGGTCATACTCCTGCGGCGATTGAGTCTCCTTCAAATAAATCATAGTATCCCATTCTGGAACTGTCGAACCTGTCAGCATGCGATTAACAGTCAACGTCAGCGTTTTCTCACCATTGGCTTCGCAGTCCTCAATCTTCTTCTTTACATTTGTGAGATCACCATATAATCGCTCATCTTCTATGCCTGTGATGTTCAATATCTCATAATTGGAGAGGTTCTTAAATTTGCCTTTGTGTTTTTTAATAAGGGCCTCCATTGCGTCACACGAAGCGCGATAAGGCAACACCATTACGACATGACGACACAAGTTCCCCTGCTTGATGCGTTCATTGTCAAGGAATCCCATTACATTAGTGTCTTCCTTTGAACCATCAATTACTTGCAAGAAATCAAGGACTTCCTGTTCATGTCTGAAGACAAGGTGCTTATCATTGTTGTCCTTTGTGATAGAAAGAGGACAGAATAATTCGCGGAAAGCCGTAGAAATGCCCGCTTGTTTCAGTTCGTCAAGTTTCTTGATAGCAGAAGCATTGAGATTGAAAGCAAATCTGACCATCTGAGGGAAGCCAAAGTAGGGATTCTCCCATTCTTCTTTCATGTCTAGGTTTTCCTCATCCCACTTATGACTTGCTTCGATGATGTCTGTAAACTGGCAATAACTGATAATATCCTCATCGGTAAACTCATTGCCCATCAATATACGATATGGAGTGCCTGACAGATGAAGTTGAACTTTGCTTTTCAGTTTTCGTGTTTGTTCTAACAAATCGTCTACACTCTCATCGTTGTGCTTCTTTTCCTGAACCAATATCTTGTTTTTGGAAACCTTTGTCAACACAGAACCATAGTGTTCAGCACGAGCACCAAAATGTGTCTCGTCAACAATCAACAGATCTACAGATTGCTCGAACAGCTGCTTGTGACGTTCCTTAATCTCGTTGCTGCTCAAGTCTTGCAACGTCAAGCAAACGACAATTTTCTGCCTTTTTTCCTTTGCTTCCAAAATCAGTTGATGATTAGACTTCAAATCGTTGCTTGAAAAGTATTGGTATTCCTCAAAGTTCTTGAATTTCTCAACAGTTTTCTTCCATTCTCCTTTCACATCGGCCTTTGCAGAAACAACAAGCACCAAGTCAGCGTTCATTTTTTGAGCGCAACACATTGCCGTAAAGCTCTTACCAAAACGCATGACAGCATACATCAGCAGATGGGTACGTTTATTCTTGATTGCGTTTTCAAAACGTTCTATTGCATCAGCCTGATTAGGGCGTGGAATTAAAGGCTCTTTATCTCGGGTATAATGGAAGTCCTCTGGTATCCAGCCATCTTGCATAGAGTAGAACTTATATCGTCCGTCATTTTTCTTTGCACTTTCTCTAATGTCAGCAATCGCCTCGTCTATGTCAGAAGGTACGGCATTTTCAAAGAATTCGTTGGAAAAATATTTAAGATTAGGAAATACGTCGCGAGTAATACGACTGCGTTTCTTCTCTTCTATCACAAACTTATGCACCTCGAAGTCTCTAAAATATTTCTCATCGACTCGTGCCTCATGCTCATAGAGTTTTACCAGGTCTTTATAATGATGACGCCATTCTTCCAGCCGTTCCTCGACAGGACGATAGGTATCACCAATCTTTAGGTAATTGGGCACCGTATTAGTCTCAAACGCATAGATGTGAGGTTCTACACGACCAATGATTATTTTATCGACAACTTCAGTATTCATTATTTTTACAGCTTATCTATTTTTGCAAGTCCGTTGTATGTGTGGAAAAACACTGGTTGTCCTATATCCCAGTCCATCATTTTCACATAGATGCCGTTATGCTTATGGATTAACCCTTTTTTGCAACCTTCACATTCTATCTCTTGGCGAATCAATTCACCTGTTATCAAATCATGGGTTTCAACAACAACAGGATGACAACTGCGAGGAATCACAAATTTCAATCCGTCCATTTGAAAAATGTTCCAGGATATGATATTTGAAATTTCTTTAATGTCTTCAATGGCAGGCTCTCCTTTAAAACGGTCCTCATGATAGTCAAAGAACGACATTAAAAGGTTCTCTCTCGCCAAGAGCAGATTGTCACCTTGCCACTCAAAACCAAGAATACCTTTGAATGCCATCTTTGTCCAATAGAGCCAATCTTCGTAATTTTCGGTATTCTCATTGACAATGCGAAGTTTGCGGTCAAGCCAACCTATGCGATAGCTTAATTCCTGAATCGCCTCACCAGTTACAGCATCATAACGACTAACCAGGAAAGGGGCCTCACCGCAAGTGATTTCTATCACACCCATACTGACATATTCCTGCCAGGTTTTGCCTTCAGGAAACAAAATTTTATCAGTAGTGGGAGTCCAGCTATGCTTCCCTCCTTCAGTAAAAGCGACATTGAATACTGGAGTCCGTTTGAACCATCTCTCATCAACACCATTGTTCATGTCATTGCAAAGCCACGATGGAGTGAACACCTCGGCCATCTTCCTGGCTCTCAGTTTTCTTTCTTTTTCGCTCTTTGCAACACGAGGCTGAATCACATTTGTATTTTCACCGGTAATAAGTTCTGGAGTAATATGTTTAAAGAAGGTATATTCATCGCCCATTGAGGCATAGTCATCTGTAGCCCAAATGATATTCTCACCAGTGGTGCGGTCAAGGAGCAGCGTGTCAAGAATGCCATTTCCAAGACTCAGCAAGTAATCTTCTTTTATGTCTATGCCGTGCATGTGTTATAAACTTATGGTTTGCAAAAATACAAAAAAAACATCAAACTATAGAGTAATTACCTTCAAAGTGTTTCCATCAACGGTGAAATGGATGTCATGACCGGCGAAGCGCATGCCATAGACCTTGGCAGGGTCGTCGTGGTAGTGCGGCCGGGGGTCGAGGGCAAGAGTCTGCCGCAAAGCGTCGAGCTGCTTGGGCAAGAACTGTTGCGCCACTTCATCAGGAATATTCACATCAAGCTGTTGCCAATCGTTGCTATCAACGAAGCCGCTGCGCGCCTCAGGGTGGGCATCGGCGTATGCAACGTAAGGCTTGATGTCGTAGATGGGTGTGCCATCCATCAGGTCGGCGCCGGCAACATGGATTACCGGACCTTGCTGCGTGGTGAGTTCCACCCTGGTGAGCCTCACTGCCGAGAGCCCCAAGGCATTATGGCGGTAGGGCGAGCGTGTGGCAAAGACCCCAATGCGGGTGTTCCCTCCCAGGCGTGGCGGACGCACTGTGGCACTAGTGGCCGCGTGCCGGTTGGCCGAGAACTCCCAGATGAGCCACAGGTAGTCGAACTCGTCGATGCCCCGCAGGCTGTCGGGATTTCGGAACTCGGGCAAGAAGACTATGGTACCCTCCAGAGCGCTCACAATCCCACTTTGACGCGGAATGCCAAACTTCTCCTTAAATGGCGAGTGGAATGTGGCGATGGGGGTGATTTCCATAAGGCTCAATTATTTATGCGTTGTTGTTGCAGTATCTCAAAAGCTTTTTCAAGGATAGTGTCTTTGCCCTGTGCCATGTCGGTTTCGGTCATATCCACTTTGACATCAGGCTCCACACCAAATTCCGTTAGTTCTCCGTCGGGGCCAGTGATGGGGGCTGCCGAGAAGCGTATGCTCCAGCCGTTGGGCAGCTCACTGGTGAAGGGCAGTCCGCATCCGCCTCCCGTAGTGTCGCCCACCACGGTGACATTGGGCAGCGACTTCATGATTGAGACGAAATTGTTGGTAGCGCTGAACGAGCCTCGGTTGGCAAGCACGACAACGGGCTTGTTGTAGTGAACTCGACCATGCGCTGGCTCGAAATAGTATTCGTAAGGCTCGGAGAATTCGTTATGCCCCTTGCCAGTCTTGTGCTGTATTGAGCCAGCATAGATGCGCTCGTCGATGAAGCGTCCAATCAGAGTCTCGACGTTGGTGAGATAGCCTCCGCCATTGTTGCGCACGTCGATAATGAGTCCGTCGCTCACCGCCAGGTCATTGAGCACGATATCGAGATTTCCTTCGCCTATGCCGCTAGAGAAGTCGCCATAGTACATATAGGCGTAGTTGTTAGACAGTATCTGATATTTGATGCCCGAGGCGCGGCGGTAGTTGAAGTTCAGGTAATGCTCATCGATTAGGCGCTCGTCGTAGTTCTCGGGATATTGCTCCCAAATCCAGTAGCGCGACACATCGTAGGACGACACCAGGTTCACATGCCCGTCCTGGAGTTCCTTGAGCATGTCGCTGCACAGGTCGTAGAGCTCACGGCTGGTGATGTCTTTAGAAATCTTGCTGCGGTAGCGTGAGCGCACCTCCTGCCAGTCGATGTCTTTGTAGGCAAAGAAGCAGTAATGCTCATCGAGGATGGTCCACAGTGCATCGAAGTTGCCCAAAGCGTCGTCCTTCCACTCCACTTCCTCGTGGCAAGAAGCCAGGGGCAGCAAAGCCACCGCGAGCAGCAATATGTTCACCCAGCGCTTCATTGATAAACCGACGATATTATATTGTTGTTCAACTTGTTTCTGTTCTTAACGCCAATGTTCAGGAACTCACCGCCAAGTCCTATCACGATGTAGTGCGTCATGTCGCGGGTGCTGATGTTGTTAATCCACGACGTGGAGACGCGGTTGCGGTAGCCTATCCTGAGAATGGTGTTGCCCAGATGCAGGTCGGCGGTGAGGGAATGGTCGAGGTCGAAGCGGTTGCCCCACCAGCCGAAGTGGGCGAGATTGCTGTGGTTGCCCAAATAAATCTCATAATATGCCTCATCATAGTCGGGCGAGAAAAATGCGCCAATCACCGGCACCGATGCCTGATAGCGCAAGGTGATGGGCAGTCGCTTGATGCGGGTGTTGTAGATAGCTTGCCCCAGCAGCCCCACGTTCCAGTGGATGCGTGTAGAGACCACATTGTTGCTGTTATTGGCGTTATAAAGCACACCTCCACGCAGTTGGGTGGCACCGCCGAGTTGGAACTGAAGTCCTGGTGCTAGCACATCGTTCCAGCGATGCATCATGCCCCAGCGACAATCTACCATTAGCGAGTGCATGGTGTGGTTACCAGCGGGATTGTGGGTGTAGTCAAAGTCCACGCCCACGCTCAACTGACGTGTCCAGCTCTCTGGTGCGAAGCCTGTTGCCTGCTGCGCCTCGTAGTTGAGCGACATGGCGTGACCGCCATATCTCACTGGCGAGAGGTAGGTGTCGAGGGTGGAGGCATGACCATATTGAGCCGAAATGACAGTAGCTACAGGTCGCAGCGGCTCCTCGTCGCCGTCTTGCGCCAAAACGCACTGCCAGCTCCATGCCATTAAAAGCATGAAAATCAGAAACCGTATGTCAATCTTGCTAATCATTTCAGATGTCAGAAGTCAGATGTCAGAAGTCAGTTTTCTTCGTCATCAAAGAGGCGTGTTTGGCCTGTGAGTTTGTCGAGGACTTCCTGCTGGCTGATGTCGTCGTTGAGTTCCTCGCCTCCTTCGGTAACTGGTTCCTCGCTTTCTTGGGGAGCCTCTTCCTCCACGATGCGCGGCTCAAGTTCGGTAACTGTCTCAACGTTGTAGTTAGTGAGACGCTTGCCCTTGGCATGGAAGCTCTTGACGGCGATAAACTCCTCGCCGTCAACTATTAAGTTCTCGCGGAAGCTGTCGTCACCGCCAAACTTCACCTCAAAGCGAGGATATTTCTCGTTGGAGAGCACGATGAGCGATGACTCGGGATTGTCACCAATCATGCGCTGCTTCTTGTTGTTATCGTCGAGGGTAAAGCGCTTGAGATAGACATATCCCTGGTCGGCATCGTTGAGGATGGCGGTCCACACCATGCCAGGGTCATACTTCATGATGCGCAGGATGCCTTCCTCATAGTGGTTGGTGGCCTCGCTGGTGGTGGTGTAAAACTCTCCGTTCTTCATTATCACGAGAATGCGGTCTTCGCCGGCAAACTTTCCTAACGAAACGCCGTGTCCCTCGTAGTTGAGACGCAGTATATCGTGGTCGAACCACACCTCGCGGTCGTCGAGCGTGGAACGTCCATGCTCCTTGAGGGTGATGCGGTGTATCTCGTTCTTGGTCACCATGTTGCCACGAGTGGTCTTGCCCTTGATAGCCATGTCGGCGAGATCGACGTCAAACTGCACCGTGCGCAGGTGCTTCTTGGGCTTGAGGGTGATGCGCAGCACCTCGGCCTCGCCGTTGGGGTTGACGGTGAACCACACCACCTTCGACCCTGGCTTGCCTTGAGTGATGTCATATTCCTTGTCGCGGGTCACACCTGTCACGGCAAATCGCTTCATATAAGTGGTGCCGCCGCGTCCGTCGGTGTAGAGAGCGTTGAAGATGGTGCGTGTGTCGTTGCGCTTATAAACTCCCACATAAAGGATGTTCTTGCCCACATAAATCTTCTCGGCGACTTTGATGACCTTATATTTACCATCTTTATAGAAGATGATGATGTCGTCGATGTCGCTGCAGTTGCACACAAACTCGTCCTTCTTGAGCGCGGTGCCGATAAAGCCCTCCTGACGGTTGATGTAGAGTTTCTCGTTGGCTTCGGCGACTTTGCTGGCAACGATGGTATCGAAGTCGCGTATGGTGGTCTTGCGTGGATGCAGGTGCCCATATTTCTTTTTCAGGTTCTCATACCAGTTGATGGTGTGCTCCACGAGGTGCGCGAGTTTGTAGTCGATGTCGGCAAGGCGCTCGTTGAGCATGGCGATGTAATTGTCCGCCTTGTCGCTGTTGAACTTAACGATGCGCTTCATCTTGATTTCCATCAGGCGCAGGATGTCATCACGTGTGATGGCGCGGTAGAACTGTGGCTTGAACGGCTCCAAGCGTTTGTCAATGTGGTTGACGGCGGCGTCCTCGTCCTTAGCCTGCTCATAGCCTCTATCTTTGTAGATGCGCTCCTCGATGAAGATTTTCTCGAGCGAGGCAAAGAACAGCGACTCCATAGTGTCGAGACGCTGTATCTCGAGTTCGCGCCGCAGAATGTCCTTGGTGTGATCTACGCTGAACTGCAGCAGATGGGTTGCGGTGAGGAACTGCGGCTTCTCGTCTTTGATGACGCAGATGTTTGGCGAAATGCTGGTCTCGCAGTCGCTGAAGGCGTAGAGCGCGTCAATCGCCTTGTCGCTCGACGTGCCAGGCTGCAGGGTGACGATAATCTCGGCGGTAGAGGAGGTGTTGTCCTCCACCTTTTTGATTTTTATCTTGCCTTTCTCGGCTGCTCTCAAAATTGAGTCTATGAGTGTGCTGGTAGTCTTGCCGTAGGGCAAATCCTTGACGAGAAGGGTTTTGTTGTCGAGTTTCTCAATCTTAGTGCGTACTCTCACACTGCCGCCTCGCTCGCCGTCGCGGTAGTTGTTCACATCCACATATCCGCCGGTGGGGAAGTCGGGATAGAGCTGGAACTCCTCGCCTTTGAGGTAGGCGACTGCGGCATCAAGTATCTCGTTGAAGTTATGAGGCAGTATCTTGCACGACAAGCCCACTGCGATGCCCTCGGCACCCTGCGCCAGCAGCAACGGGAACTTCACTGGCAGCGTGATGGGCTCACGGTTGCGGCCGTCGTAGCTCATCGTCCACTCGGTGACCTTGTTGTCGAACGCCACCTCGAGGGCAAACTCGCTAAGCCTTGCCTCGATGTAACGGGGCGCTGCGGCTCCGTCGCCAGTGAGGATGTTGCCCCAGTTTCCTTGTGTGTCGATAAGTAGTTCTTTTTGACCAAGTTGCACCAATGCGTCGCCAATGGATGCGTCGCCGTGAGGGTGGTAGTGCATGGTGTCGCCCACGATGCCGGCGACCTTGGTGTAATGGCCGTCGTCGCTCTCCTTCATCACATGGAGGATGCGGCGCTGCACGGGTTTGAGGCCATCCTCGATGTGCGGGATGGCACGCTCAAGAATTACATAGCTGGCATAGTCGATAAACCAGTTCTCATACATTCCCGAGAGGCGCAGCTTCTTGTCCTTGTCGGGAATCGGAGATCGGGAATCGGGGATCGTGGGTCGGGAATCGGGCGAGGAGGGTGACGCAGGAGAAGAATCATTCGCTTCATTCAGCTCCATTGACTCATTTACTTCCTCATTTATGTTATTATCGTCGTTCATATCTTGTGTTGTGGGTTATCTTGAAAAATGCGATTGTAGGGACACGGCATGCCGTGTCCGCCTTGAGTCATGATTCGGCATTAATCATGTGTGCATGGCGGTCAGGGCAGCCCTGACCATACATCTCAAAGCCTTGCGAGCGTGAGCATTTTATTCAAAAATGCGATTAAGCTCGGCTATTTCTACGGAGTCATGGAGTAGGGGAGAACAAAAACTCGATAACTCCTTAACTTCGTAGATGAACTTTTAATCGACAAAGTTAGTAATTTTTGACGAAATATCAACGAGAAAAGTAAAAAAACCCGCCAGAATTTATTTTATTTACCACTATTGAGACTGGCATTTGACACTGAAAATGCTGTCTGAGACGAGAAAAACATTAACCTGGATTATTATTCATAGTCGTGCGTAGCGAAAAGAGTCTCTTCCAAAATTATGCAACACCCTGACCCTACAGCTTGCTCAGGGTTATTTCGAGCGTGAGCATTTTCTCGCTTAATCGCATTTTTTCGCACATGGTCAAGTCTCCGACTTATCTCGCCCCACCTTTTTACGGATGAACTCTATTTGCCTCGCATCGTGTTGTGGGCGCGATAAAGAAAACCGGCTAACATGCTGTTTTATAAGCCTGCTAGCCGATTTTCTTGTGACCCCGGAGGGGCTCGAACCCTCGACCCACTGATTAAGAGTCAGTTGCTCTACCAACTGAGCCACGGAGTCAAAAAAGGGAAACCCTTGTTGATTTCCGAGTGCAAAGGTACAACTATTTTTTGAACTGGCAAGGTTTTTTGCGATATTTTTTCGAAAAAACCGAAAAAAATATTCGCAGCACCATTTTTTTGCTCTTTTTATGTGTTTTTTTGAGATTGTTGTTGTTGTTTCTTAAAAAAATAACTACTTTTGTACTTTTATAAATATGTGTAACCAATAAAACAAAAACGATATGAAATTAGAAGGACGCAGAGAGAGTACCAACGTAGAGGATCGCCGTGGCATGAGCAGCGGCGCCAAGGCCGGCGTTGGCGGCGGTATTATGGGTATCATCATCGCACTCGTTGCCATGTTTATGGGCGGCGGCAGCGGAAACCTTGGCGGCGGGGGCATAAATATAGGTGACGTCTTGGGCGGCATGATGGGCGGTGGTGGACTCACCAACAATCAAATTCAGGCCTAGGGACAGACTGAATTCAGCGAAGAGGAGCAGGCACTTTACAAATTCTCGTGCCAGATACTTGGCGGCACCGAGGATGTGTGGTCAAAAATATTCCGTGAGCAGAATTTGGGAGAATATAAGGATCCCACGATGGTGATCTATTCTGGTTCCACAAGCACTGCTTGCGGTCAAGGTCAAGCGGCGATGGGACCATTCTATTGCAGTGGAGACCAGTGTCTGTATCTTGACTTGTCGTTCTTCTCAACCATGAAGCAGCAGCTTGACGCTGACGGTGATTTTGCCTACGCCTACGTGATAGCTCATGAGGTGGGACACCATGTGGAGTACCTGACTGGTATCCTCGACAAAATTCACGCCAAGATGCGCCAGTATGGTCAGGGCAGCGCGCAGGCCAACAAGGAGAGCGTGCGCATTGAGCTGCTTGCCGACTATCTTGCCGGATGCTGGGCCCACTACGACAATGAACTTTTTGGCTCAATGGACGACACTGATTTGAGAGAGGCTATCGACTGTGCGCAGAAGATTGGTGACGATTATCTGCAGAAGCGCGGTCAGGGCTACGCCGTTCCCGAGAGCTTCACCCACGGCACCAGCGACCAGCGCATGCGCTGGTTCAAGGCGGGATTCCAAACTGGTGACGTGAGAAAAGGCATGGAAGCAGCCATGAATCTAAACTACAGCCAGCTGTAATATTCTTTTAGAGTAAATGTGAGAAGAATAACAATCCCCTTGAGCAATGAGGCTCAAGGGGATTGTTTTAATTGTGCATTATGCATTAAGAATTATGCATTGATTAAAGGTGGGTTCTATAAATTAAGAAAAAGTAATAATATGTGTTGGCTGTATTTTGTTTTCTGTCGGCATATTTTTACTTAAACTCTTGAAATGTAGCCCGCTACTATTCTTCACTTTAAGAAAAAATCTACTCGACATAAAAACAAAATCCATCTCAATTAATTTATAGAACCCACCTAAAGTTTTCCGTGGCAGTTTTTGTATTTCTTGCCGCTGCCGCAGGGGCATGGGTCGTTACGGCCAATCTTGGGACCCTCGTTGCGGATGGGGGCCACCGGTCCGCGTCCTGCCTGGCTGGCGCTCATGCCAGCTTGTCGCTGCGCTGCTGCTGCCGCTGCCACAGCGTCGGCATCTTGTCCGCGTCCCTCGCTGTAGCGCTGGCGCTGACGACGTTCCTCTTGCGCCCGTGTCACTTCGGGGTTGCCTTCTTGCTGTGGAATCTGTCCTCGCATGAGCGACGAGATGGCCTTGTTGTTCATGTCGGCGAGCATAGCCTGGAAGAGGTTGAACGACTCGAGTTTGTAGATTACTAGCGGGTCTTTCTGCTCATAGCTGGCGTTCTGCACGCTCTGGCGCAGTTGGTCGAGGTCGCGCAGGTGTGTCTTCCAGTTCTCGTCGATAGATAGCAGCAGGATAGCCTTCTGCCAAGCCTTGGCGATGCACTTGCTTTGGGTCTCGTAGGCCTCCTTGAGGTCGATGACGATGCCGAAGGTGCGCTTGCCGTCGGTGATGGGCACTCGCATCTTGCCGTGAGGCTCTGGTGCGCCCTCGCTCACCTGTCGCTCGCACACGCTCTGTATCACGGGGTTGGCGACCTCCGAGAGTCGCTCTGTCTTGCGCTTGAAGGCTTCCATCACAGCGTCGAAGAGCTGGTCGATGCTCTTTTGTGAGTCTTGCTTGCGGAATTGCTCCTCGCTGAATGGAGGCTCGATGGCATAGAGCGACAGCACTTGCATCTTCAGGTCCTCGAAGGACGAAGAGTCAAACTTGTTGACGGTATCCTCAATGCTGTCGTAGAGGGTGTTGATGATGTCGATGCCTATGCGTTCACCCAGCAGTGCATGATGACGGCGAGTGTAGATGGCGTTGCGCTGATAGTTCATCACGTCGTCATACTCGAGGGTGTGCTTACGGATACCGAAGTTGTTCTCCTCCACGCGTTTCTGTGCGTTCTCGATGCTCTTGGTGACCATGGGTGACTCTATCATCTCGCCATCGTGCAATCCCAAGCGGTCGAGCAGGCGCACTACGCGCTCACTGGCAAACAGACGCATTACCTTGTCCTCAAACGAGACGAAGAACACAGAGCTTCCCGGGTCGCCTTGACGGCCGGCACGACCACGCAGCTGGTTATCTACACGTCGTGACTCGTGACGCTCGGTGCCTATGATGGCGAGACCGCCAGCCTCCTTAACCTCGGGGGTGAGCTTGATATCGGTACCACGACCTGCCATGTTGGTGGCGATGGTCACCACACCCTTGCCGTTAACCTGGCGTCCGGCTTGTGCCACGATGTCGGCCTCCTTCTGGTGTAGCTTGGCGTTGAGCACGTTATGCTCGATGTGCCTGAGGCTCAGCTGGCG
>CALDIG010000108.1 GCA_937904375.1 uncultured Prevotellaceae bacterium | reverse complement strand
CCACCATCTCAAAGAAGATGAACATCTGGAAGATGTTGGTCGAGACAACGAGTCCGAGCATCGAGAAGGTGAACAATGCCAAGTCGGCATAGTAACGTTGGAAACCTTTCTCGGGGTTGCCTTCGTGGTCGCTCATATAGCCCAAGCTATAGAGGTGAACCATAAACGACACCGTGCTGATAACCACCAGCATCATTGCCGAGATTGGGTCGAGAAGCACACCTAGCCTCACCACTAGCTTGTCGGCATAGAACGAGAGCCAAGTCCAATCGGTAGGAACCAACTGTTGATATATACCATCGACCTTCTGAGGTCCTTCACCAAAGAAATAAACAAACGCTATGGTATAAGCCAGCACTGTAGTCACAGCCATTCCCAGCACTCCCAGCACACCGGTAATCTTGCGAGGCATCTTAGTGCCCACAAGCCCCAGGAACAGGAACATGAACAGTGGTATGGCAAGAACGTATATTGTACTATCTAGTATTTGCATAACTGTTTAGAATTTCATTTTAGTAATTTGATTAATATCAACTTTCTTAGCCACCCTATACACGTTGATGATGATAGCTATCGCCACGGCAGTCTCGGCAGCGGCAATCGCTATGGCAAACAAGCTGAAGAACATGCCTTCGTGGCCTGCGGGGAACAAGTAACGGTTGAAGACCGCAAAATTGATGTCAACAGCATTGAGCATCAACTCCAGCGATATCAACATCGCAATCATATTCTTGCGGGTGATGAACCCGTAAACACCACATCCAAACATGATGAGGCTCGGAATGAGATACATTAATAATGATAGTTTCATTTTCTTCTCTCCTTTCTTTTTTATCGTTTACGGGCAATAACTATGGCACCAATAATACAAGCCAACAGCAACACGCTCAGCGCCTCAAAGGGCAACAGGTAGCCTTTGTTGCTGAGCAAGTCGGAGCCTAACTTGTCGATAGTGTAATTGTCGGCAGCCGCCAACTCCACAGCTTCTTTAATCTTCACAAAGCTGAAAAGTGCGGCGCCACACACCAGCACTCCCAATCCACATGCCGTGAGCCCCATCGCCCTACGATGTGACGTGAGAGCGTCGGAATCCTCGCCAGGCTTGTGGGTAAGCATGATAGCAAACACAAACAAGACGACTATACCACCGGCATAAACGGCAATTTGTGTAGCACCCAAGAACTCATAATCCATCTGGAAGTAAATGCCGGCAGTCGCCAGTAGCACAAACAACAGATAGGTTGCTGAGCGCAAAATCTTCTTCGTCGTCACTGTGAGCACCGAGAAGACGATGATCGCCAGCGCGAACACGAAATACATGATTACATTTCCAATTGAATCCATATTTATTCTTCTTTTTTATTGTCGTTAGGTGACTGAACATCGGTCTGTGCCAGCTCGGCAGCCTCAGCCTTCTCAACGGGTTTGACCTCAGGCTTTGCCTCCTCCTTCTCGGCGGGCTTTGCCTCAGGCTTAGGAGCGGCAGCAGGCTTGGCGGCGGGCTCAGGAGCGGGTTTCTCTTTCTCGGGCAAGTAATTGAGCTGCTTGAGCAGTGCCTCACGGCGGAACACCGCCTGCTCAAAGTCGTTAGAGAACTTGATGGCATCGGTGGGACAGGTGGTTACACACAGTCCGCAGAAGGTGCAGCTTCCCAAGTCGTACATATACTTGTCGAGCTTCATCTTCTTCTTGCCGTTGGGCAGGTCAACCATGCGAGTGATGATTTGTATCGTGCCGTTGGGGCAATTGCGCTCGCAAGTCTTGCAGGCGATGCACTTGTGATAACCCTCCTCGTCATAGATGAACTGCAACGTGGCCCTAAATCTCTCGGGGATTTCAAGCTCTGCCCTATTCTCGGGATATTGCTCTGTGACCTTCTTGGTAAAGAGCTCTTTACCCGTCACTTCCATACCCTTGATAAGGCTATGAGCACCCGTAAATATTGAAGAGAAATACTCCTTGATGTTCATAATTATGTTTTGTCGGTGGTGTGCCTATTTTTCACACACTAATAACTTATGCCTCAGTTTATTTATCTTGCACCATTCAAGCAAACAGGCATAAAAGATTCGCTCGATGGCACGTTTCATTATTAATGATGACTATCTCTCAACTTGTCCACCAAGAATGTCGAGCAACTCGGTGGTGATGCTTTGCTGACGCAACTTGTTGTATTCCAGGTTCAACTCCTCGAGCAGTTCGGCGGCATTGTCGCTAGCAGTTTGCATCGCCATAACTCGCGATGCCTGCTCCGAAGCCGAGCTAGAGACAAACACTTCTTGCATCGTGGCCCTAATGTGCAACGGCAGCACGCTGTTGAAGATGCTGTTGGCATCGGGTTCAAAGATGCATGGGCTACACGTCTCTTTGGGGTTGATATCCTTTGCAAGCGCTTCGGTGCTCAACGGCAAGAGTTGCTCTAGGTGCATGACCTGACGGCTTGTGGAGACAAATCTCATGTAAGCAATATCCACACGGTCATATACATGGTCAACAAAGCGGCTTCTCAGCATCTCGGTGAAGTCAGAAAGCTGCTCCATAGTGCTGCGTGTGTTCATATATTCAACATTCTCCACCTTGATGCCACCTCCCTCTATCTTGGCGACGGCCTTAACCATCTTCTTGCCAATAGGGATAACAGTGATTTTCAAGTTTTTGCCATACTGCTTGCGCAACTCGTCGATTGACGTGAGCAGTTTTTTGAAAATGTTGATGTTGTAAGCTCCACAAAGACCGTCATCACTGCCGAAGACAACAATTGCCACATTTCTCACCTCGCGCGACTCAATCAACGGCGAGGAAAATTCCTGGTCGGTGACAAGCAAGTGGCTGAGCACGTCGCGCACCATGCCGCGATAGGGCTTTAGGCGGTGCACCATGCCCGTGAACTTGTGCATCTTGGCCGACGAAATCATCTTCATCGCGCTTGTGGTCTTCTCGGTAGAGGCTACCGAACCAATGCGTCCTTTAAGTTCTCGAAGTGTTGCCATTAACAATCAAAATTACATCATGCCTGATACTTACCCGAAATCTCGGCGGCGGCATCTTTGAGCTTTGCCATCACGTCGTCGTCAATCTTTCCACTCTTGAGTACATCGAGCACATCGGTCTGGTGCTTGGCGTGCAGATACTGGATGAGCAGCTGCTCAAACTCTGCCACCTTGTCCATAGGCACGTTCTCAAGTAAGCCGTTAACGCCACAATATATCACTGCAATCTGCTCTTCAACGGGAACAGGCTGATATTGTGGTTGAACAAGCAAGCGCTCGTTCTTGCGGCCGGTGTCGATGGTGCGTGCGGTAACCGGGTCGATGTCACCACCAAACTTGGTGAACGACTCCAGTTCACGGAACTGGGCTTGGGCGATCTTAAGTGTGCCAGCCACTTTCTTCATTGCCTTGATTTGGGCGTTACCACCCACACGCGACACCGAGATACCCACATTCACAGCCGGACGGATACCGTTGTTGAACAACGCCGTCTCGAGGTAAATCTGTCCGTCGGTAATCGAAATCACGTTAGTGGGAATATAAGCACTCACGTCGCCAGCCTGGGTCTCGATAATGGGAAGCGCCGTCAATGAGCCACCACCCTTTACCTTGCCTTTCAGAGCCTCGGGGAGGTCGTTCATCGCCTCGGCGACACGCTGGTTCTCGTTGATTTTAGCGGCACGCTCGAGCAAACGGCTATGGAGGTAGAAGATGTCGCCTGGATAAGCCTCACGACCTGAGGGTCGCTTGAGGATAAGCGAAATCTCACGGTAAGCGACAGCCTGCTTCGACAGGTCGTCATAGACCACGAGGGCGTCGCGGCCGGTATCACGGAAGTACTCGCCAATGGCAGCACCGGCAAACGGCGCATAGTAGCGCATCGACGCCGAGTCGGCAGCAGTGGCGGCAATCACCACACTATAGGGCATGGCACCGTGTTGATTGAGCTGGTTGACCAGTGCAGCGACAGTCGAAGCCTTCTGACCGATAGCCACATAGATGCAATACACAGGTTTGCCTGCCTCGTAGCCCGACTTTTGATTGATTATAGTATCCACAGCAATGGCTGTCTTGCCAATCTGGCGGTCGCCAATGATAAGCTCACGCTGACCACGACCAATGGGAATCATCGAGTCGATGGCCTTTAGACCGGTTTGAAGAGGTTGGTTCACAGGCTGACGGAAGATAACGCCAGGAGCTTTACGCTCCAGTGGCAGACGTACGAGTTCGCCCTCAATGGGTCCCTTGCCGTCGATAGGCTCGCCCAAAACGTTGATTACACGTCCTAGCAGCCCCTCGCCTACGGGAATGGAAGCAATCTCGCCTGTACGGCGCACTTTCATGCCCTCGGCGACGCTATCGACCTTGTCCATGAGGATCACACCCACGTTGCTCTCCTCAAGGTTCATGGCAACGCCTGTGACGCCATTATCAAACTCTATGAGCTCGTTGGCCTCAACGTTCTCAAGTCCATAGACATGAGCCACGCCGTCGCCCACCTCAAGCACTGTTCCTACCTCCTCAAACGACACCTTACTCTCGATGTCGCTGAGTTGCTGTTTCAGTATGTCGGATATTTCACTTGGGTTTATCATCTCACTCTTATTAACTTAGGAGTTTTAAACGCAATTTTTCTAATTGATTTCTCACCGATGCGTCAAGCACGCGCGAATCGACATCAACCGTAAAGCCGCCTATGAGGTCGGGATTGACCTTCTTAGTAAGCTCTATGGTCTTGTCGCCGAGCTGCCCTTTCACCACATCGATGATGCCATTAATCTCGTCATCGCCAAGCGGTATGGCGGTGACTATTTCAACCTTTGCGATGCCATTCTGCTCGCGGTATTGCTTCATGAAAGCGAGAGCGATGGCACGCATAAAGTCGATACGGTTGTTCTTGATAACCAACTCCATGAACTTTGCCGATGTGCCGTCATGCTTAGCGCCCGATGCCGCGCACAGCAGCTTGAGCTTGTCGGCAACAGGCAAGAAGGGGTTGTTAACGGCCTTCTTCAAACCTGTCTCGACAGTATAGGCGGCATCGAGCTGCTTCATCTCTTTGTAGATGTGGGCAGTGTCGCCACGCTCCACCGAGAGCTTGTAAAGCGCCTTGGCATATCGGTTAGGGATAAGTCCGTCGTTCATTGTTTTGGTTAGTTTTGAGATTCAACCTCGTTCAATAGTTTCTTCACCAGGTCTTGCTGAGCCTTGTCGTCGCTCATGTTGCGGCGTATCACCTGCTCGGCAATCTGCAGGGCATATTCTCCCACATCCTGGCGCAACTGATGCTCACTCTCTTTGCGTGACTGTTCTATCGACACTTGAGCGGCATCGGTCACCTTCTTCGCCTCGACAGCAGCCTCGGCCTTAGCCTGCTCGATGATTTCGGTTTTCATCTTGGCTGCGTCGCGCAAAATGTCGGCCTGTTGCTTGCGGGCGTCGGCAACGAGCGCGTCGGCCTCGGCTTTGGCATTGTCGAGTTGCGACTTTGCCTCCTGCGCATAGGCCACACCCTTATCTATCAACGAGGCACGTTCGTCCATGCTCTTGATAATGAAAGGCCACGCCCATTTCGCCAGGATGAAGTAGAGGCAGGCGAATGCCAGAAACATCCAGAATACCAGGCCAAATTCAGGCTTAAACAGTTCCATCTAAAAACCTTAGTTTTAAATGATTATTAAACGAAGAGAGCGAGAATGCAAACGATAAGAGCGATGAGAGCGACACCCTCGATAAGAGCGGCAATCACAATCATGTTGGTACGGATGTCACCGGTTGACTCCGGCTGACGGGCAATCGACTCCATTGCCGACCCACCGATGCGGCCAATACCAATACCGGCAGCGATGGCTGCAATACCTGCACCAATGCAAGCGCCCAGAGTTCCCAGGGCTGTTGCTTCAGCTAAAATTAATCCTAACATAGTCTTTAAATTTTAAGTAGTTATTATTTGTTTTATTTTTATTATTCGGTTGCGGGTTCGTGCTCGCCATGAATGTGAGCCATCGAGATGAAGATGGTTGACAACAGAGTGAACACAAAAGCCTGGATAAAACTGATTAATGTGTCGAGAAGGAGCATAAACAGCGACAAGAGCACTGATATCACGGCTGTGCCAGCCCCTACTGCCGCTCCAAACATCTCGGTGAAAATCATGATGAGCAGTATCAGCACCAATACAACCATGTGACCGCCGAGCATATTGGCAAACAGACGGACCATCAGTGCCAATGGCTTTGTCAAAATGCCGAGAAACTCAATCAGGGGCATCATAGGCACGGGACACTTGAGGGCTATAGGCACATCGGGCCAGAAGATGTCTTTCCAGTAATGCTTGGTGCCTGTGATGTTGGTGATGAAGAATGTGGCTAGTGCCAGAACCATTGTCACGGCAAGGTTGCCAGTGAGGTTGGCGCCACCAGGGAATATCACTATCAATCCCAGCAGGTTCATCGTGAGGATGAAAAAGAACGCTGTGAGCAGGTAGGGACCATACTTGGGTGCTTCCTTGCCCATAATGGGCTTGATGGTGTCGGTATATACAAAGTCGATTACCAGCTCAAGCATTCCCTTGGTGCCTCTAGGACCTTTCATTCCCTGCTTCTTATACCAGTTGCGCAGGCTCATCGCCATCATTATCACCAGTGCCGCGGCAATGAGGATTCCAAACACGTTCTTGGTGATGGAGAAGTCCCACGGGCGGTACTCGCCGCCGTCAACCACCTGCACGAGTTTGCCCTTGTAGCCACCCTCGGCATCGGTCGATATTTTGAATACAGCATCGCCGTCCTGGTAGGTCTCGCCACCTGTCACTCGGCTCGACAAGAAGCAATGAAGAGAGCCGCCCTTGTCAAAGGCGATAATGGGTAGTGGAATCCTCTTGCTGTGCGAGAACGGGATCTCCCAGCCGTAGGCATCGCCCAAGTGCTCAAAGATGGTCTCCTTGGGGTTCACCTTGGCGTCGCCATGCCCTTTTTGGCTTGCCGACTGGGGATACCCCCACGCCATGAGCGCGAGTATCAGCAGTGTTACTATTATTGTTATTGCTTTCTTCATAAAAGAGAATTACAATAATCTATGTTTTTAATAAAGACAGACACTCACCACATTGTCCTTCACATCGACAATGCCACCCTTTATCTCTTGATTAGTAGTGGTCTCTCCAGCCACATAGCTCATAGTGCCCGGAATAAGCGACGAGATAAGAGCCGCATGGTTGTTAAGAATCTGGAACGAGCCCAAAGCGCCAGGCAAGGTGATTTGGTCTATCTCGCCCTCAAATTCAATCTTTTCTGCCGATATGATTTTCAGTGTCATAGTTTTCTTGTTTAGTATGTTGAGATGGCATCGCAACAAACGGAACTTTTATTTCTTTTATCCCACTTGTGCAAGCAGTTTCTTGCCCTTGGCTATAGCATCGTCAATGGTGCCCACATTCAGGAATGCTTGCTCGGGAAGGTCGTCAACCTCACCGTCAAGAATCATCTTGAAACCACGAATTGTCTCATTGAGCGGAACCATCACGCCTGGCACGCCAGTAAACTGCTCGGCAACGAAGAATGGCTGCGAGAGGAAGCGCTGGGCGCGACGCGCGCGCGATACCACGAGTTTGTCTTCGTCGCTCAACTCATCAACACCGAGGATGGCGATGATGTCCTGAAGCTCATTATACTTCTGCAACAAGTGGATAACACGCTGAGCCACGTTGTAGTGTTCCTCGCCTATGATGTTAGGATCCATGATGCGTGAGGTCGATGCCAACGGGTCAACGGCGGGATATATACCCAGCTCGGTAATCTTGCGGCTCAACACGGTGGTAGCGTCAAGGAAGTTGAAGGTGGTGGCGGGAGCAGGGTCAGTCAAGTCGTCGGCAGGCACATACACAGCCTGAACCGAGGTGATACTGCCGCTCTTGGTAGAGGTGATGCGCTCCTGCAGCTTGCCCATCTCACTGGCAAGCGTCGGCTGATAACCTACGGCGCTCGGCATGCGGCCCAAAAGTGCCGATACCTCGCTACCTGCCTGGGTGAAACGGAAGATGTTATCCATAAACAGCAGGATGTCGCGGCCACCGCCGTCCTGGTCACGGAACTGCTCGGCAACGGTAAGTCCCGAGAGTGCCACACGCATACGCGCGCCAGGAGGCTCGTTCATCTGGCCGAACACCAATGTCGCCTGACTCTGTGCCACGCTGTCCATATCCACGCTGTCGAGGTTCCACTCGCCATTGGCCATCTCCTCCTTAAACTTGTCGCCATATTTGATAACGCCACTCTCGATCATCTCGCGTAGCAGGTCGTTACCCTCGCGGGTGCGCTCACCCACTCCAGTAAACACCGAGAAGCCACTGTGACCGTGAGCGATGTTGTGGATAAGCTCCATGATGAGTACCGTCTTGCCTACACCAGCACCACCGAAGAGACCAATCTTTCCACCCTTAGAGAATGGCTCGATGAGGTCAATCACCTTGATACCAGTATATAGAATCTCTTGAGAGATTGACAATTCGCTGAAGTCGGGCGTGGGTTGGTGGATGGGACGACGGTCGCCGCCTTTAAGGTCGGCAAGGTGGTCGATAGGCTCACCTATCACGTTGAGAAGGCGGCCTTTCACCTGTTCGCCGGTGGGCACTGAGATGGGCTGTCCCAAATTATTAACCTTTGTGCCGCGCTGCAAGCCGTCGGTGCTGTCCATTGCCACGCAGCGCACGGTGTTCTCGCCAATGTGCTGCTCCACCTCAAGCATCAGCTCTGTGCCATCGTGACGGGCAACCGACAGAGCGGTATATATTTCGGGCACCTGGTTTCCCTCGCCCTCAAAGGTCACATCGACAACAGGACCAATCACCTGTGTTATTTTTCCAAAATTTTCGTTCATAACCACGAGAATTTATTTATTCTGTTTTAAAAAATCAAACCACAAGTATATAAAGTATTTAATTCAAAGATTAATGCTTAAAATCTTAAAGAATCTCTAACCTCTAAACACTAAACTCTAAACTAAAAAATTATCCTGCGAAATGCCAGCCAAGGCTCACAAGAACCGCCATCACCACAAGGTTCACCAGTCCAATGGGCATGAGGTAGCGCCACTCGAGTGCCAGCATCTGGTCGATGCGCACACGTGGGAACGACCACTTGAACCAGATGATGATGAACGACACGAATATCGCCTTGCCCAGGAACCAGATGATTGACGGAATATAATCCATCACGGTGTTGAAGCCATCCCATCCTGGAACATGCAGCGGCATCCAACCGCCCAAGAAGAGCAGCGACGCGATTCCCGACACAATGAAGAGGTTAAGGTACTCGGCAAGGTAGAAGAAGCCGAAGTGAATACCTGAATACTCAGTGTGATAACCGGCAGTAAGCTCATGCTCTGCCTCGGGAAGGTCGAAGGGACCACGGTTGGTCTCGGCGGTGGCGGCAATCACATAGATGATAAACGCGATGATGGCAGGGATGTGACCAGTGAAGATGAACCAGCCATTCTGCTGTGCCTCAACAAGCCCTGTCACGCTCATGGTGCCCGACAGGCACACAATGGTGAGCATGGCGATGCCAATCGAGAGCTCGTAGCTAATCATCTGCGCGCCACTTCGCATGGCGCCGATGAGGGTATATTTGCTGTTACTCGACCATCCAGCGAGCAAAATGCCAATAACACCCAGCGACGACACCGCTGTCATGAAGAAGATGCCCACGTTGAAATCAATAACTTGCATCCCCTTGCCCCAGGGCAGACAGGCAAATACCACCACCGATGCCACCAGCACGAAGTAAGGTGCCAGCTTGTGAAGGAAATTATCGGTCTTCCACAGGTCGATAACCTCTTTGATGAGCATCTTGATCACGTCGGCAAAAATCTGCAGCGAGCCCCACGGTCCCACACGCAGTGGACCGCGACGGCACTGGAACCAGGCACATACCCAACGCTCATACATGATGTAGAACATTGCCAACACGGTGTAAGCCAACAATAGCAACACTGCTATTATCACACATTCAATGGTGGTTGCCAGCCATTGCGGCATTACTCCTGTCAATAGGTCATTAAACCAAGTTGTGACTACACTAAAGTCAAACATAACTATTATAATAATGTGTATTGATAATCTGTTTTAATCTCTCTTGTTGCTCACGCTTTATCGGTCAATATCAGGAATCACATAGTCGATTGATGCCGTGATAGTGATAAGGTCGGCAATCAGGTTGTCCTTGCAGGTGAGGTCAACGACACCCACCAAGTTGAAGCAAGGACTCTGGAAGTGGAGGCGATAAGGTTTCTGGAACGGCTTGGGGTCGCCATCGCTCTCGAGATATACTCCAAAGGCGCCGCGGCTGCCCTCTACCTGCTGATACCAGTGACCGGCGGGCAGCTTGATGAGTTTGGGTACCTTGGCGATGTATTCTCCCTCAATGCCTTCTTTCTCAAGCATATCGCAGCACTGGCGCAAAATCTTGATGCATTCTTCCATCTCCTTCATACGCACCATGTAGCGGTCCATAGAGTCGCCATTCTCAAGGATCACCTCGTCAAACTCCACCTCGTTGTAGAGCGAATAGGGATGACACTTGCGCACGTCGCAATGGCAGCCGCTGGCACGTCCCGAAGGACCGGTAACGGCATAGTTGATGGCATCTTCCTTGCTCAAAATTCCCACACCCTTCATGCGGTTCACAGCAATCACGTTGCCGCTGAAGAGCTTGTGGTACTCTTTCAACTTCTCGGTCACCACATCACAGCAGTGACGCACGTCGTTGATAAACTCGGGATGCACATCGGCGACCACGCCGCCAATGGTCATATAACTCATCGACATGCGGGCTCCGCAGGTCTTGTCGAAGATGTCATAGATAAGTTCGCGTTCCCTGAAGCCATAGAAGAACGCCGTGGTGGCACCCTGGTCCATTGTCAAACAGCCGTAGCTCAACAGGTGGCTCGAGAGACGCATCAGCTCATCCATCATCATGCGTATGAGTTCGGCGCGGCGAGGCACCTCAAGTCCCATCGCCTTCTCGATGCACAGGCACAGGCAGTGGCGGTTGATGTGAGCCGACATATAGTCTAGACGCTCGGTGTAGAGCAGGGTCTGCGGATAAGTGAGGCTCTCGCACATCTTCTCGATGCCGCGATGGATGTAGCCGCTCACCACATCAACCTTCTTCACCAGCTCGCCCTCGATAGAGGTGCGGTAACGCATCACGCCGTGAGTGGAGGGATGCTGCGGACCAACATTGATGACATACTCGTCGTCGTCAAACACCTTGCCGTCGATGCGGGTCACATTGCCGTCCTCGTCTTCCACGAGGCGATAGGTATTGTCTTCGTTCTGCTCGTCGTCGAGTGGTACGGGGTTCTTCTCGGGACTGTCGTCGTAGTCTTTGCGCAAGGGGTAACCCACCCAGTCGTTGCGCAGGAAGAAGCGACGCATATCGGGATGATTGATAAACTCTATGCCATAGAAGTCAAAGACCTCACGCTCCTGGTAGTTGGCTACTGCCCACAGGTCGCTCACGCTGTGCAGGCGTGGCTGCTCGCGGTCGGTGGTAGCCACCTTCACGTGAATCATCTCTTGTGTGTCGGTATTGGTCAAGTAATACATCACGCCAAGCTCCTCTTTCCAGTCCACACCCACGAGGGCGGTGAGATAGTCGAAGTGCATCTCATTCTTGAGAGCAGTGGCCAGGTCATGCCATTTCTCGTCGGGGACAGTAACCAGCAGGAACTCGCCGCTGTCGTCACACTGAGCCTCGGGACACAAGTTGCCGATTTTTTCTTGGAAATCTGCCATATATATAAATGTGTATTTCTTATTCTTGATTATTCAAATTCTCGATTGCCGGTTCTTGTGCCTCCTCAACAGGTGCTGCCACTTGTTGAGTATTCTTAGCGTCGAAGAACTCTTTACGTTTCTCTTTGCGGTTCACGCCGCCAAAAAACTTCTGCACCTTAATCTTGCGCTGGAGCTGCATCAGGGCATAGAACATCGCCTCGGGGCGTGGAGGACAGCCAGGCAGATACACATCCACCGGGATAATCTCGTCAATGCCCTTCACCACACAGTAACTGTTCTTGAAGGGACCGCCACTCACGGTGCATGCGCCACAGGCAATCACATATTTGGGTTCTGCCATCTGCTCATAGAGGCGCTTCAAGGCTGGAGCCATGCGGTAGGTGATAGTGCCCTGGCACATGATATAGTCGGCCTGGCGGGGTGAGTTTCGTGCCACCTCAAAGCCGAAACGTGCCATGTCGTAGCGGGCGGCGCCTAAGCACATGAACTCGATAGCGCAGCAGCTAGTGCCAAAGCAGAAAGGCCACAACGAGTTGCTGATGCCCCAGTTTATCAACTGGTCGAGCTTGCCCACGACAACATTAGTGCCGCTGGCATTCAGTTCCTCAACGAGCTTGTCGATATACTCATTGTCCTTGAAGTCCTCATGCTTCATGCTTTTGATTTTCACTTCCATCTCAACGCTCCTTTCTTCCAGGCATAGGCAAGGCCCAGAACTAAAATGAACAAAAATGTGCCAACAGCCAGCAGCGTCGTTGTGCCCAGGCTCTTAGAGATTGCAGCCCACGGGAACAAGAACACTGTCTCCACGTCAAACATGAGGAATAGGATAGCAAACAAATAATACCCTACATGGAACTGCGCCATGCTGTCGCCACGTGTTGGAATACCACATTCATAGGTCTCGCCTTTCTTCTGTGTGAAGCTGCGAGGACCAATGAGCTTTGCTATCAGCAGTGCGGCAAATACCAAGACCACGCCCGTGAGCACCGCGGTGACAGCCAATGTAGTACTTTGAATACCGAGTAAAACCATAAAAATAAAGTATTGTATTTTTAAAATTATTATCAATAGAAACACGCTAACACATCTTGCACATTGATGCACAATGCATTAGTCATTGCAATATGTATTTAGTCTCTTTATTTGCAATCAATTTTCAAAAGATAAAGAACGTTGCTTCTTTTGCATCGCTGTCTCTTTTGCGGTGCAAATATAGTATTTTTTTCGCTTTTAAAGAAAATATCTATTATTAAATTATTAACAAGTTTACAAAAAGTCTTATTTTTGACAAAAAAACACCACCCTACACAGCCTCTGTAAAAAAGAACAAAAAAGCACCCGTCATTTGCAAATTCAAAAAAAATCGCTAACTTTGCAGCACACAATTTAGCCCATGATCAACCGCTTGAATAGGGTCGAAAAAACTGGTTATGAAGCGTAAATCACAACAGCTTGTTTTCTAAATGATTACAAAAGATTTTTTAGTATTATATACACAATTTTACACTATTTAATGAAAAATATTGCTCCTATGTGGAAATAAATGCCTAATTTTGTGCGTTCTTATTCATGTAGTGACCCACTATCGAGGTCAACAAGAAGCCCGAGAGCAGGCTTGTAAACTGGAGCTCTGCCTCATCTATCTTTTTAAAACTCGCATTTTTTGGCTTCTTGAAACTTTTAAACAATGTAATATGAAGTTATCAACTATTAGTCTGCGATTAGGTTTCATAAGTATAGCACTTATATCGGTTAGTATCGCAGCTAGCGCACAATCAATCAGCGATTATCGCAAAGCACACAGAGACCTCCTTGCCAAGCAGGAGAAAATTAAAGACAAAATCCAAGTAGAAGAGGCTCAAAAATATGCCAAAGACCTCTACGGAGACAAACAGGGCGACAATGCCGACATCTACAGCGAAGCTTGGAACAGCGACCGCGTAAATCCTTACCAGAACGCAAATATCCCCAGCACCAAGGTTATTGACGTGACAAATTACTCAATGCCTGTAAAACACAAAGTCATCAATTCTCACTACGGCTACCGCAAGCAATTCGGACGCATGC
>CALDIG010000107.1 GCA_937904375.1 uncultured Prevotellaceae bacterium | reverse complement strand
TTCCCTTCTTTCTTCCCTTCTTTCTTCCCTTCTTTCTTCCCTTCTTTCTTCCCTTCTTCCTTTCTTCCTTTCTTCCTTTCTTCCTTTCTTCCTTTCTTCCTTTCTTCCTTCCTTTCTTCCTTCCTTTCTTCCTTTCTTTCTTTCTTTCTTTCCTTCCTTCCTTCCTTCCATTCTTTCTTTCCTTCCTTCCTTCCTTCCTTCCTTCCTTCCTTCCTTCCTTCCTTTCCTCCTTTATTTCCTTTTTCTCTTTTTTCTCTTTTTTATTCCTTTCGTTCTTTTCCATTTTTCTTCTTTATTTGTAAAAAAATATTTTTTTAGAAAAAAATTGCTCAAAATTTTTTAATTTCACATAGTTTTGTTAATTTTGCACCGTAAAGTTAAATTTTAGTCGTTTCTTAACACATTGTGGCTTTTTTTGTTCTGTTAACGACTTTTTTGACGGTTGTATATTTGTTTGTAGAATGAAAAAATCTATCATTTGGCTCATGACAATAGCTATGGCGGTGACCTTGCTTGGGTTGCTGTTCATGCAGATTATGTACATTGAGAAGATGGTTAAGATGCGCAATGATCACTTTAAGGAGCTAGTGACGTTGAGTCTGTATAATGTTGCCTCAAATCTTGAGCGTGATGAGACGAAATATTTCCTCGACAAGCATCTCGACAACTCTCAGTCGAGAATGATGCCCTACAATAGCGGCAAATTCAACCCTGTAGAAATAGATTTAAACTTAAATCCTTCTCAGTCATTTACTGCCGGTACTGGGAATAATTTAAGTAGCAAGAATAGCGGTTTTGCTCCCAATTTCAATTACGACAAGAGCCGTCAGGAGCTTCTCAAGGGCGAGTATCTGTATCAAAAAGCTTTGCTCAACGAGGTGATACTCAATATACTTGAGCATGCCAGCGATCGGTCTATCGCTGAGCGTGCCGACTCATCGATTGTTCGCATCTACATTGCTCAAGAGCTTCGTCGCAATGGCCTGGAGATGCCCTTTGAGTTTGCCGTTGTCAACCGCTCAGCAACTATTGCCTATTGTACAAGCGGTTATGAGCAGAGCTTGAAGAATGAAGATGACGTGTATTCTCAGATTCTCTTTCCTAACAATAAAGACAGTAATATCACGCTAAATGTGGTATTTCCCACTAAGAGTGATTATTTGTCCTCGACAATCAAATTCATGCTGCCATCAATTGCGTTCACCATATTGCTCATGGCCCTTTTTGTCATCACTATCATTATGATATTAAGGCAGAAGAAGTTGAGCGAGATAAAGAATGACTTCATCAATAATATGACCCACGAGTTTAAGACGCCCATCTCAAGCATCTCGCTGGCTGCGCAGATGCTCGACGACGAGGCTGTGGTTAAGAGTCCTATGCTGCTTAAGCAGGCATCGACGGTCATAAAGGACGAGACTAAGCGGTTGCGCTTTCAGGTTGAGAAGGTGCTGCAGATGTCGATGTTTGACCGCACTAGCGCCACGATGAAGCTCCAGGAAGTGGATGCCGACTCGGTGATATATAGCGTGGTAAATACTTATAAACTCAAGGTTGAGAAATTTGGCGGCACTATCACTGCAGATCTTAACAGCGACGACCCTATCGTCAATGTCGATGAGATGCATTTTACCAATGTTATTTTCAACCTTCTCGATAACGCAATCAAATATCGTCGAGAAGATGTGGAGCCAAAGCTCATGGTATCGACAAGAAATCCTGACGACTCACACATAACGATTGTCGTGGAGGACAATGGCATAGGCATTAAGCGTGATGATCTTAAGAAGATATTTGAGAAGTTCTACCGCGTCTCTACCGGTAACCGGCACGACGTGAAAGGCTTTGGACTAGGTCTGGCCTACGTCCACAAGATGATAACCCTCTTTGGCGGCACTATCAAGGCCGAGAGCGAAGTGGGTAAAGGATCGAAATTCATTATTACATTACCACTTTATAAATAAGAAAACACTATGGACGAAAAATTGAGAATTCTTTTATGCGAAGATGACGAGAATCTTGGCATGTTGTTAAGAGAGTATTTACAGGCCAAAGGCTATAATGCCGACCTCCATGCCGACGGTGAGAGCGGCTACAAGGCGTTCCTTAAAGGGAAGTACGACATCTGCGTGCTTGATATCATGATGCCAAAGAAAGACGGCTTTCAGCTTGCTCAGGAGATACGCACCATTAATGGCGATGTCCCTGTAATCTTCCTCACCGCCAAGGCTTTGAAAGAAGATATTCTCGAGGGCTTCAAGCTTGGTGCCGATGACTATATCACCAAGCCTTTCTCTATGGAGGAGCTTGTGATGCGCATCGATGCCATCATGCGCCGCGTCAAGGGAAAGAAGGGCAAAGAAATCACTATGTACAAGATAGGCAAATTCACCTTCGACACTCAGAAACAGGTGCTCATCGTCGATGACATGTCAACCAAGCTCACCACCAAGGAGAGTGAGCTGCTGAGCCTCTTGTGCGCTCACGTTAATGAGATACTTGAGCGCAACTTCGCCCTGAAGACAATCTGGATTGATGACAACTACTTTAACGCCCGCAGTATGGATGTGTATATCACCAAGCTGCGCAAGCACCTCAAGGCCGACCCGTCAATCGAGATTATCAACATCCACGGCAAGGGCTACAAGCTCATCGCACCTGAACCCGAGGAGAAGTAAGACTGAGTTGCCGGTATTAGTTTTTGAACTATCAGCTTATAAGTTCACGAGTTTATATGCGGCTCGTGAACTTTTATTTAACCTATAAAAAATGACAACTAATAACAAAAAACTCTAAACTTTTCACTATCTTTGCCCCAATAAATAGATCAATCACATTAGCATGAACATACTGTACCGAATATACCACTACTGTATTGCAGCCCCTATAGTGCTGGTACTCACCATTATCACTTGCATAATAACAATAATAGGATGTCTTTTCAGCAGCGACTACTGGGGGTATTACCCAGCAAAGTGGTGGGCAAGAGCCATGTGCTTTTTCTTTGGAGTGAAAGTGAAGGTGCAAAATCGCCAACTTATAGACCGCAACAGTGCCTACGTTTTTGTTGCCAATCATCAGGGAGCCTACGATATATTTTCAATCTATGGATACCTTGGGCATAACTTCAAGTGGATGATGCGCAAGGGGTTGCACAACTTTCCGCTCGTGGGATGGGCATGCCATATGGCTGGACATATCATGGTCGATAATCACTCGGCGCGAGGCATCGTCAAGACGATGGCCGTTGCCAAGAACCGTCTAGCTAAAGGAATGTCCATTGTAGTCTTCCCCGAGGGGAGGCGGACCGATGACGGTCACATTCACCCTTTCAAGCATGGAGCCTTCCGCCTTGCGAAAGAATTTGAATTGCCCATCGTACCTATTACCATCAATGGTTCTTACAAAGTGATGTCGCGCACCATGTTCCACGTAGAGCCAGGAACTATCACACTCACCATCCATGAACCAATTCCACCCGAGCAATTCGGCTCTCTCCAAGACCTCACCCAAAAAGCCTACGATGCAGTGGTCTCGTCGTTAGATAATGCATAATAGGCAATGTTTTAACGGCTCGCAAGGGTCAATTATAAGAGAAAATCGCTGATAGTCTTGAATTAATCAAATTACTATCAGCGATTTAATCTTGGGTGGGTGCTGACGGATTCGAACCGCCGACCCTCTGCTTGTAAGGCAGATGCTCTGAACCAGCTGAGCTAAGCACCCATGCTTTTGTCGTAAAAGCGATGCAAAATTAATGAGTTTTTTTGAGCTGTGCAAGAATTTTGTTTTTTTTCTTTCGAAAAAAGTTGCAAGATGCACCGTGGCAGGAACAGTCATTCTGTTAATAAACTATCTGTTTTTCACTACTGCGACGTAGATAATGAGGATGACATTCATCATAAGTGCGTAGATGATGGCGGGGATGGCGTATTTGTCGTCACCAAACACGAGCGGACTGCTGGCGATGGTGATTGCCTGGGCAGCGTTCTGCATACCTATCTCGATGACGATAGTGCGACGCTCCTGAGTGTTAAGGCGCAAAGACCGCGACAGCACCACTCCGCTTGCCATAGCAAGCAGTATCAGCACGGTTATGGAGAGCCCCAGTTGGCCGAAATTGGCGATTATCGCCTCACGGTTCTTGATGAAAAACACCGTAGCGAGGAAAATCAGCGCAGGGAAAGCTATCTTCGAGAGCACTTTGTGGATTTTCTCGGCGGCACTCTCCCACTTCTTCCTCACGGCGATGCCCACGATGATTGGCACGAGCATAAGCACTATGTTCTGCACCACGAGATTGCCTACTGGCAGATGCACATCGACCGTGCTGCTCGCCGCAGTGGTCACCCACTCCAAAATGAGCGGCACGGTGAACAGCGTGATAATGCTGCTGCACGCCGTGAGCGACACCGAGAGTGCCACGTCACCTTTGGCGAGCATCGAGAACACATTCGACGAACTGCCACCAGGGCAGCACGCTATCAACACGAAACCGATAAGGAAAACAGGCTCCAGATGCAGCGCCCAGCCTATGAGCCACGCCAGTGCCGGTAACACTACTATCTGCCCTATCAACCCCGCAAGCACTGGCTTGGGACGGTCTTTAAACAATTTGAAATCCTGCAATTTCAGGTTCAATCCCAACTCAAACATCAACAGCGTGAGAATGGGAATCACTATAAATATTGTCGCGTTCATTTTCGTTTATCGTTATTCATTATTCGTTTATCGGGGATCGGAGATCGGGAAACTAGTGAAACGGCTAACTAGCGAGCAACGCGAGCGGCAAACTAGCGAGCAACGCGAGCGGCACAACCAGCGAGCAACGCGAGCGGCAAAACCCATTGCCTAGTCAGCTTGTTCGCTTGTCAGCTATCTAAAATGCTATCTGGAACTGGGTGAGCCACGATTTGGTGTCGGGACCTATGTTGCGGTCACTGAAGATGAATTGCGTGCTGATGCGGCAGGCTTTATAAACCCAGTATTGAAGCCCCACTAGATAATTGCTCGTGCGTGTCCAGGCGGGCATCGCCTCCCTAGCGTCTTTGCTCAAAGCGGTGTTCTTGTCGAGGTAGTCGTAGTCGAGCACGATGTCGAAATTGCGGAACAGGTGGCACCACAGCTCGGCATAGAAGGCGCGGTTCTTGATGTCGCCGTTCTTGCCACCCATATACTCGGTGCGCAGCTTCAACGGTTTCCATTTGGCTTCGGCACCCACACTCCAGCGGTTGCGGGTATAGTCGGTGCCTTGCGCTATGGTGCCAAACATATCATCGGCCTGGGCGTTGCCTTTGCCAATGATGAACGACCCCGAGAGTGTTATGTCCTTAGTGGGCAGCACATTGAGCATTGCCACCACATCTTTGTGCTTGTTGTTGTCGCGCAGGTTCATGCCAGCGCCGTTGAATACCCCCACACTATAATTAAGGTAGTAATGCCCGTCGCGAGCCTTAATGGCGTCGCCAGTAATCATCGCTCCGAGGTCACGACCCACATAGTTGCCATAGAGCGGGTCTCCGGCTATGCCTGCCATGTAGCGCGTACCCTCGTTGAGGTTCACCGTGCCAAGCAATGTGGGCGAGATTATATTCTCTAATGTGTAAGGGGTCTTGAACTGCCCCACCCTAACCTTTAACTCAGGCATGAAGGCATATTGCGCATAATACTCATGCAGATGCTTGGGCGCCTGCGTGCTTGCCGCGTCAACCATCAGGAAGAAGCTCAGTTTGCGTGTCAATTCGGCATTAGCCATCAAGATAATGCGTGTCATGCTGAACGAGTTCTTGGTCTCGGGACCGGTCTTCGTCATGTCAAACTGCGTCTGGGCATAGCCAAACAGCGTGAGTTTGCTCGGTCCGATGTGGATATTCAACGGCTGCACAGGTCGCTCACCGTCTTGTGGCTTGGTAGCCATCACTGCACTGTCGCTGGTGTTAAGCGTAGAAACACTGACACTTAGACTTTTCTTCCCGGTCTCTATTGGCGCTGCCGCCTCCTCGGCAACTGCTACAATAGGTATAACAGCCATTATCGCCACTATAAATCTCTTCATTAAATTCATAGTCATTTGTTGTTAATTGCACTGCAAAGATAACACTTTTCCTGGTCTAATGGTCAAAATTTAGGACAAAAAAGACTTTTCTAGTCATACCAAAAAACAAGAGGGAACTCAATGCTCCCTCTTTGAATTCATAAATGAAACTATCGTATTATTATTTTGCGATTGCCACTTATGTAGAGCCCTGGCACTGTGGGTTTTCTGTCGCCCAAGCAGCGGCCGTCAATGGTGTACCAACGATTATCTGCCTTGATAGAAGCGTCTTCAATCTGTGAGACAGCAGTGGGAATTGGCTCATCAGGCAGTTCTAAAGGATAAACAACAAACTTATCGCTCACACCGCCATCAACATTTGGAGTGTAATCTTTCAAAAGACCTTTCACACTCGGGCTTGCGCTGATGCGTCGGTTGATGGCATCGAAGGCATAAACTCCGCAATCCTCCAAATCGGGAACAGGAGACTGCTCGTAGAGGTCATAGTACGGCTGCACACCTCCAGCTAGTTCCATCTCATTGATTCCCTCGCCGTCGGGTGCGGGAAGATAGAAGCACTCGTCATCTTCGCAATATATTGTCCAATCCACACTGATGAGCTCCTGAGGCTTGGGCTGCACAAAGGCGTATGTCTTGTCATTTGCCCCAAGCTGCGACCTGCCCATAAACGATGCGGGGATATAGACGTTTTTCTCATAGAGGCTAGTTTTTCCTGTTTTCCGCAATGAGCCCCACAAATCACTTTTGTGCGATTTCGACAAGTAGTTGCTGTTCGCTTGACATCTTCAGCACGGTGGTGCGTTCTTCTTTTGTCTCTGGCAGAGTATAGGTGATGGAGTATATGTTGTTGGTCATCTCTCTTGCCTGGTTGAGTGAGATTAGTGCATCTGCCTTCTTGAGCCTGCGCTCAAGCTCTAGCAAGATGGTGTATGCGGTGAAGCAGATGCAGATGTGTCCCTCGATACGGTTGCGCAGGCGGTGGTAGATGGGGCGTATGCGTAGGTCGGTCTTGTTCATGCGGAATGCGCGCTCGATGAACCACAGGTTGTGGTAGTTTGATACGACGGTCTTCAACGGCAGTCTCGAGTTGGTGATATAGGCTTTGATGCCGTCCCAAGCCGCATCGGCATTGAACTTGTCGTAGTCGATGGTTATCTTTATTTCGCCTTCCATGCTCAGGTACTTGTTGTAGCCGCGGTTGTTGATGTTGCTCTTCGTCAAACGGCCGGCACCGAGTTTCTTTTCCAGCCTCTTAAGCCCGTTTCTGCGGTTCTTGGCATCGTTTATGGCTCTCTTGTCACTCATCGACACGACCACGCGACGGCCGTCTTTTCGCTTGAACGAGCGCACCTGCCCATCTTTGAGATTCATGGAGAGAATCTTGTTCTTGACCTCGGCGCTGTCGTTCTTAGGGCGGGCACCTAATATATATTGGTATCCAGCCTCGTCAAGAGCGTCAATGTTGTTTTTTGACAAGAGGCCCGCATCGGCGATGACAACGGGATGGTCGAAGCCGAACCTGTGCGCAAGCGACTCGACCATAGGAATCAGGGTGTTGCTCTCATGGATGTTGCCCTCGAATATCTCGTAGCCTATGGGGTTGCCGCCCATGGCCACCAGCAGGCCCAGGAATATCTGTGGATTGCGGTGGCGGCCTTCCTTGGAGAAGCCACAAATGCGAAGGTCATCCTCGTCCGAGGCCTCGAAGTACAGAGTCGTCATGTCATAGAAAACCACGCCCACCTTGCCGCCAAGAACCCTCAGCGTCTGGGCAAAGCTTATCTGCTCCACCTGATGCTTGATGCCGCAGCCCTCTGCGGGGCTGAGGCGGTCTACAAACCGATATATACTGTCCACAGACTTGTTCACATGGAGGTAGCGGCTCAGGTACCCAATCGTCTTGAGCTTGCTGCCAGGGCTGAACAGACGACACACCACCAAATGGCGGAACATCTCGTCGTCGATGGCATTGTAGCCAATTTGGTCATAGAGCGAACCGTAAACCAACTCCGGGCCGCAAACTCTCACCTGGGAGTTGGCAAGCGTGGACATGAAATCTGATATGATGTCATCCTTCTCCCAAGCGAATGGCAGCTTGGGGCCGCGCTGGTCATCAATCCACTGCTGAGCCTTGCGCTCAAGCGAGCGGAGCTTCAATTCGTCACGAGATGTGCCAATACGCTGGATAATAACCTTTTGGCCGTCACGATAGTCCTCCACAATGACACTATAGGTGCCTGATTTATTGCGCTTCCTGCGAAAAAACATGGGGCAAATTTAGCGTGAGCCCCACAATTTACCAAATTTTTTACGCTATATTGCTGATCTTCAAGCGACATTTTTTTGCAAATCAAACTGTGCGGAAAACAGGAAACAACGACTTTAAAAACAACTGATTAACAACTTGTAACAACTTTTTTTAAAAAAAATATAAGGTGGCGGGACAGTGGTTGCGTACATCTTACGTTATACATCTTTGATTTATTAATTTAAGTTTGTGCAAAGATAGTCGGCGAATTTTGCGAATGCAACCCGATTTACGTTATTTGTTACTCTTCAACCGGGACACTGAGTCGCACATCCTACATTCGACATCGTACATTTTACTCGAACACTTGGGACACCGGCGCGGCAGTATACTTATAACAAATGGGACACTTGGGACACTCGATTTCGACCCAAAACAGCATATAAATACACATATTTATTCGAAAGATCTCATAAGATTTTTGTTAAATTTTTACTGATTCTATAACATCTATAATGACTTAAAACTCCCATATAGCTACTTATCCTGCAACGCTGTCTTTTAAAATCGCTTTCATGCAAAACGTCATACAGTTTCTTCTTAATCCTTCCCAATGTTGAATTTGAGATATAACGTCGATATGGCTTTAAATATGCACCCAAGAATTCGACACATAGTTAACATCATAAATATAGTTACCTCAGAATTGAGGTAACTATATGTTTATCAGTTTATATGAAGCATCAACTGTCAAATTCGGGAAATTAGTAAATATATCGGAAATGACCAAATATTGCCGGCGAAATACTTTTCCCCACTTTTGAATGTCTACTCGCCAACATTGGCGTTAATTATTGCTGGTCAGCGCCAAGGATAATCTCATAGAGGAGACTGATGTCGCCGGCGTTTACTTGTCCGTCGCCGTTAAGATCTCCCAATCCATCGTCGTTTGAGCCGGACAGAATAATCTCATAAAGCGCGCTCACATCTCCAGCGTTTACGATATCATCGTTATTCAAGTCACCTGTGCCATGTTCACTAATCGACTGGAATTCATTCCACGGCTCAGTAGAGGCGTAAACGAGTTTTTTCCCTTTTGGAACAATAAGCTTGCAAGAAGCCTTGTTCACATTGTTGAAAATATTGTTACCGTAGTCTACCGCTTGCGGTTCGGTTATCAGGCTCTTGACAGTTGAGAGGTTTTTGCAACCGTCGAAGGCATTATTTCCTATTGAGGTGAGTC
>CALDIG010000106.1 GCA_937904375.1 uncultured Prevotellaceae bacterium | reverse complement strand
CGTTCACTTTGAGTCCGCCGGCGATATTGAGAAACACGTCTTTTTGCGCGAGTTTGAATCCAACGCGTTTCTCGAGCACGGCGAGCAGCATGTTCATGCGCCGCTGGTCGAAACCGGTGACAGAGCGTTGCGCTGTGCCGTAGGCGGCGGTGCTGACGAGTGCCTGTACCTCGATCAGGAACGGTCGCGTGCCGTCGACGGCTATGCCCACAGCGGTTCCGCTGAGCGGCTCGTCGCCCTGTGAGAGCAGCATCTCGCTCGGGTTGGTGACCTCTCGCAGTCCGTCCTCGCGCATCTCATAGATTCCCATTTCGCTCGTTGAGCCGAATCGGTTTTTGATGCCTCGCAGTATGCGGTACATATAGTGTCGGTCGCCCTCGAATTGGAGTACGGCGTCGACGATGTGCTCCAGTACTTTCGGTCCGGCGATGGTGCCCTCCTTGTTGATGTGGCCAATGAGGATTACCGGCGTGTTGGTCGACTTGGCGTAGCGCAAAAAGGCCGCGGCACATTCTCTCACCTGGCTCACGCTGCCCGCCGCCGAGTCGATTTGTTCGCTCGCGATGGTCTGAATGGAGTCGACGATGATGAGGTCGGGCCGGAACTCCTCGATGCCTGCGAAGATGGCGTCGAGCGAGGTTTCGCACAGCAGGTAACATTCGCAGTCCATGTGTCCGCCTGCGATGCGGTCGGCTCGCATGCGCAGTTGCTGGGCGCTCTCCTCACCGCTGATGTATAGCACGCGTCGCGAGCGTATGCGGAGCACATTTTGCAGCACGAGTGTCGATTTGCCGATGCCCGGTTCGCCGCCGATGAGGATGATGCTGCCCGGCACGAGACCTCCGCCGAGCACGCGGTTGAGTTCGCCGCTTGGCAGCTTGACGCGCGGCAGGTCTTGCGCCTCGACCTGCGAGAGCTTGAGTGGGACACTACTCTTGCGCATCTCTCCGCTGGCGCCGAGCGCGGGCGTCCCCTTGGCCACGGCCACCGGTTGCTCCACCATGGTGTTCCACTCGCCGCATGCGGGACACTTCCCCACCCACTTCGCCGATTCGGCTCCGCAGTTTTTGCAGAAGTATGCTGTCTTTTTTGTTACCTTCGCCATGTTCGTTTCTCGTTGTTCTTTTAATATAATGTAGGGTGGGTAAAAAAAGTCCACAGCCGCTTACACAACCATGAACTTTCACTTTTACCCACTTAAATGGGGTGGAATATGGGGTTCGAACCCACGACCTTCGGAACCACAATCCGACGCTCTAACCAGCTGAGCTAATTCCACCGTGTTGTTTAGATAAAATACTCACGCTCGAAATAACTTGAGCAGGTGCTCAGTTCTTTGCTCGCTTAATAGCATTTTTCATTTGCGACTGCAAAGGTAAGCGTTTTTTTTGTTCTGTGCAACACTTGCCCGAAGTTTTTTTAGGTTTTCACCATTTTTTCTTTGCAATTTTATAATAGGGATTAGATTTTATTTTCAAGATTTACCCGCTGTCCCATACAATAGACAGCGTGCAGCTTTATGTCTTTGTCGAGAATTAGTATATCGGCATCCTTGCCGCGTTGCAGCGACCCCTTGCGGTCATACACGCCCATAATCCTTGCTGGTGTCTCGGCCACCATGCGACAGGCATCCTGCAGCGGTATGTCGGCCATGTGAACGGCAGTAGCAATAAGGCGGTCCATGGTGGCGATGCTGCCAGCAAGCGCCGAGCGGTCGGCGAGTTTGCACACCCCATCCTCAATGATTACACGCGGGTCAAACGCCTTGTTGCTGTTGCTGGCAGCAACGGCAAGGGCATCGGTCACCAGTGCCGTGCGCTCCACGCCCTTAGTGTGATACACCAGTTTAAGCAGTGTGGGGGGCACATGGATGCCGTCGGCTATCATCTCCACGGTCATGTTCTCCATCAGATATACAGCCTCGACAGTGCCAGCGTGCTTGAACTCACGCACATTGTGGAAGCCTGGCATGCCGTTGTAGAAATGCGTGGCGTGTGTGTAGCCCGCCTCGTATGCCTCCTTAACGTGGTCATACTCAGCGGCGGTGTGGGCGATTGACGGCAATACGTCCTTGTCGGTAAGGTACTTGCCCATCTCTATCACACCAGGCAGCTCGGGAGCCGAGTCCCAGCGCTTGATGCAGTTATAGTCCTCCACCACATGCTCATACTCGTTAGGGTCGGGCAAGCGAATAAGCTCAGGCATCTGGGCTCCTGCCTTTAAAGGGTTGAAATAGGGCCCCTCGAGGTGTAGGCCGAGCACACCGCTGAACGGGTCTTCAATAAGCTCGTCGCAAGTGTGAGCCGCTGCCTCTATCATCGGCAGGGTAGCCGACGACAAAGTGGGGAAGATTGCGGTGGTGCCATGCTTGCGGTGAGCCGTCACGGCAGCACGGAAAGCTTCTTCGGTGCCTTCCATGAAGTCGTGACCGCCGCCGCCATGACAGTGTAGGTCAATACCACCGGGAACCACATGCATACCCAGTGCGTTGATAGCAGTCTCGGCACGTGGCTCAATGTGGCTGTTCTTCCTGATCTCAACAATGCGGGAGTCCTCAAAGAGCAGCGAGCCGCCATTTATCCACCCCGACGGGGTAAGAATCTGACCGTTGTATATCTGGGTTAACATGTGTTTTTTGAATGCTTTTTTACAATCACAAAGGTACAACATTTTCCTTAATAAAAATATCAAAAAAAAGAAAATAATCTATAATGAATGTGAAGACCAGCTCTTTGCTACCATCAAAAAGAATAAAAATTGTGACAATCTACAGTTAACATCACTTCAGGCAGCACAAATATTTTGGTGGTTTGCGCTTTTTGTTGTATTTTTGCAAGAAAATAGAACGAAACAAATCATTAACTATAAATACAACTATGACACCATTAATTGAACGTTTTATCAAGTATGTGAAGTTTGAAACCACTAGTGATGAGAACTCTGGCGTAACACCCTCTACCCCAACCCAAATGGTCTTCGCCAAAGAGCTGAAGAAAGACCTGGAGGAGATGGGGCTTAGCGAGGTGGACCTCGACGACAACGGCTACCTCTATGCCACCCTGCCAGCCAACACCGACAAACCCATTCCCACTTTAGGATTCATCGCACACATGGACACCGCTCCCGATATGAGCGGCCGTGACGTTAAGCCGCGCATCATTGAGAAATATGCCGGCGGCGCCATTACCCTTAACGAGGATAAAGGCATCGTGCTCGACCCAGTGCAGTTCCCCGAACTCGACGACCACATTGGGCAGGACCTCATCGTTACCGACGGCACTACCCTGCTCGGTGCTGACGACAAGGCGGGCATCGCCGAGATCGTTACCGCCATCGAGTGGTTCCAGCAGCATCCCGAGGTGAAGCACGGCAAGATACGCATAGGCTTCAACCCCGACGAGGAAATTGGACTCGGTGCCCACAAGTTTGACGTGGAGAAATTCGGCTGCGACTGGGCATATACTATGGATGGCGGGGCAGAGGGCGAGTTGGAGTATGAGAACTTCAACGCTGCCAGCGCAAAAATCACCATTAAGGGTCTAAACGTGCATCCCGGTATGGCAAAGAACAAGATGATAAACGCCATCCTCGTTGGCAACAAACTCATGTCGCTGCTGCCTGAGAGCCAGACTCCAGCCACCACCGAGAAGTATGAGGGTTTCTACCACATCGTGGGCATCGAGGGAACAGTTGAGGAGTGCAAACTCACCTACATCATCCGCGACCACGACCGCAAGCGCTTTGAGGAGCGCAAAGCAGAGGTGGAGCGCATAGTGGCATTCATCAACGGCACCTACGGCGACATCGCCACAGTAGAGCTAAAAGACCAGTATTACAACATGCGCGAGAAGATTGAGCCAGTGATGCACATCATCGAGACCGCCGAGCAAGCCATGGAGCGAGCAGGCGTGAAACCCAAAGTGCAGCCCATACGCGGAGGCACCGACGGAGCACAGCTCTCGTTCAAGAACCTCCCCTGCCCTAACATCTTCGCAGGAGGCATGAACATGCACGGCCGTTACGAGTACGTCTCCATCCAAGCGATGGAAAAAGCCATGATGACAGTAGTGGAAATCTGCAAAATCGTCGCAGAGAAATAGCACTCGTCTTCTGTTATAGATTAAACCACCCCCACTGTCTAATCAGCAGTGGGGGTGATATTTATACATTGCGCCGCTTTTTCTCCCTCACAATCCGTCAGATGGTCGCCAAGTACCACTTGGAGAAAAAGTACAGTATGTTGCGTTGTCAACGCAACGAGACAAGTACAGTATGTTGCGTTGTCAACGCAACAAAAAAGTTTTTTTAATATTGCCGCAACCACTCCACGCCCACTACCTTCGCACAAAAATCACCTTAAAAAAACACTACTATGTCAACACAACCACTATCCAGCATCCACGCACAGTTCCTCAAAGCTTGCGAAGACAAGCTAAAGCAAATTGGCTACATCGACCAATGGGGAAAAGAATTGTCGCCCGAATTAGCCGACATGAGACTCCCAAAGTCTATCTTCCATTTCCGTAACGACTCAATAAACGAAAGGCAAATACGAGACGCACAACCGCTATGGCGGGACATCTGGTACGAGAACGAGTGCGTATGCCTTTTTGGCGACCCAAATGTTGGAAAGTCAACACTCGCACTCGACATAGCAAGTGAAGTCGCAAACAATGGCCGCGATGTACTGTACTTCGACCTGGAGAACATGATGCACAACTATTTCCAGAGAGGCTGGACATGCATTCAAGGCATGGTACCCGATAACGTGTTCGTCAGGCATTTCAATCAGGAGACTTCGGTAGAGGAGATGATCAACTACAAGACCATTCTCGATAGCATTGAGAGAGACATCTACTATCTCAAAGCACCTGTCGTCGTCATCGATGACATAGCGCAAATTTGCACATTAAAAAGCTGCAACAAGACACACATAGTGTTACGTCGCTTGCGGCAGTTGCTCAACCAGTACCATGTCTCAATTCTCGTTGTCGCTCATGCAACTCATCACCAGGAGGGAACTCCTCTCGCTATGAAGCACCTTACTGGCGACCGACAGCTCGCCTATGCTTTCGACTCTATCTTCACTCTCAACGAGATACCATCCACAGTCAACCAAATCAACGGAGCAACACACTACATCAAGCAGCTCAAGGCAAGGAACTCACAACTTAGAGCTTACAGCGAATTCGTCACCACCTACAAGATGAAGCTATTTTACGATGATGAGGCTTGCTCGAAAATCGTTGACGAAGCTAGAGCCAAAGGCTGCGACGACGATTCTATTAAGAGACATCTCGAGCACGTCTTGGCAAGAAAGTGCTTGCGTTTTGAGCATATCGACGACAACGTAAACGAGACACAACTATTATACCTACCTGTCAACGACAGTGACGAGAAAAAACTCACATTCATTCACGACACTTTCGCAAGAGGATGGTCAATACGCAACATCGCAGCACACTGCAACACCTCAAAGTCAACAGTACACCGGCTCCTCGCAACAATCACCAGTGAAGAAAACAACACAAAACTGTCCCAAGACCAAGATGAGCAGCAGCCATCCACACCAAGCGAGGAGGGCATCAAAGTATTGCGAGCATCAGTCTCGCAATCTCCCTCACCAAGCGAGGTGGGCGTCAAAGTATTGCGAGCGTCAGTCTCGCAATCACCCGGGCAATCACCCGAGCAACCGTGCTGTCTAGAAATATGATTTGTAAAAAAGCATTTCACACCCTTAATTATGTTATTGTTCTTGTTGTGACAAAAGTTGCTATTATTGTTTAATATAACTGCGTCATGAATGTATTATACATGTTTTTTCAAGAAAAAAATATTTTTTCTTGGGATAATGGTTGTTATGATATGATTTTTGTGTAATTTTGTACTTTAAAATGAAAAAGTGGGCCATTTCTCTTTTTTGCAGTATAATCCCCCCCGAAATGGCTAATGAAGAACAAAATAAAACGAGTAAACTGATATGAAGATATTCACCAACGAGGCAATCAGGAAAATTGACAGCGAGACAATAAGCGACGAGGGTATCACCGAGCTGGAGCTGATGGAGCGCGCAGCATCGGCAGTGACCTACGAAATAATGTCGCGGTGGCGCACCAACAAGCGCATCATCATCTTTGCCGGTCCCGGCAACAACGGCGGCGATGCTCTAGCGGTGGCGCGTATGCTCTACGAGCAGGGCTACCACCCCGAGGTGTTTCTATTTAACGTGCGCTCGTCGCACCTGAGTGAGTGCTGCGCAGCCAACCGTGAGCGTCTGCTCAACATGAGCGGCATCGACTTCACCGAAATTATCGACAACTTCAACCCACCCGAACTGGGACCTAATGATGTAGTCATCGATGGTCTATTCGGCTCCGGTCTGCACAGTCCACTCAAAGGCGGCTACACCTCGCTCGTGCAGTACATCAATAACAGCGAGGCTTACATCGTTGCCATAGACATGCCTTCGGGACTGTTCTGCGAGTGGAACGAGGGCATCGACCGCCGCAACATCATCCGCGCTGACCTCACACTCACCTTTGGAACAAAGAAGCTGTCGTTCTTCTTCAGCGAGAACGCCGAGTGTATAGGCGAGTGTGTGGTGCTCGACATCGACCTTAGCCCAAAAGCCATAGCCTCTACTCCAGCCGACTTCTACCTTGTTGAGAAGGAAGATGTGAGAGCCGCACTGCAGCCGCTCGACCCGTTCATCAACAAATATGACAACGGCACGCTCTACCTCGTGGCAGGTAGCTACGGCATGATGGGAGCTGCCATTCTTGCGGCACGAGGAGCAATGCGCATTGGAGCAGGCCTGGTAACCGTGCACGGTCCCGCTACTGCCAACACGATTATGCAGACGGCATGCCCCGAAGCACTTTTTGAGGCCGACAGCAGTGACATCTGCACCACAACCATAAATATCAGGCGCCGCTATAGTGTGGTGGCACTGGGTCCTGGCATGGGCACTAACGAAGAGACTATCGACGCCGTTGACCACTTCTTGAAGAACTACCGCAAGCCGTGCCTACTCGACGCCGACGCCCTTAACTGCATAGCCGCGCGCCCCATGCTGCTGCGGAGCATTCCTAAAGGCTCTATCATCACGCCGCACACGGGAGAATTTGACCGCCTGTTCCAGAACTCCAACGAGCGTAACATCACCGATGAGGCCCGCCTCAAGCGTGCCATTAATGTGTCGAGAAACCACAACATCACCATTGTCCTGAAAGGCCACTTCACCATGACGGTGCGTCCCGACGGCAAAGTGTATATCAACAGCAGCGGCAATCCTGGGATGGCGACCGCTGGAAGCGGCGATGTGCTAACAGGCATCATTTCGGGCTTGATAGCTCAGGGCTACTCGCCCGACAGCAGCGTTTGGATGGGCGTCTTCATCCACGGTCATGCCGGCGACCTGGCGGCCACCAAGCAAGGCGAGCAAAGCCTCATAGCCAGCGATATTATCAACAACCTAGGCCCCGCGATAGTGGATATAAAACTTAAGTGATAAGTGATAAGTGACAAGTGACAAGTGATAAGTGATAAGTGATAAGTGACAAGTTTCTAGATGCTCTAGAATTCTAGAGCATCTAGAAAAACCAGCGAGCAGAGCGAGCGACAAAACCAGCGAGCAGAGCGAGCGACAAAACCAGCGAGCGCAGCGAGCGGCACAACCAGCGAGCGCAGCGAGCGACAAAACTATTCATTCTATGCGAATCATCAGCGGAAAATATGGGCGGCGGCGTTTCGACGTGCCCACCAACATCACCGCGCGCCCCACTACCGACATGGCGCGCGAGAACCTCTTTAACGTGCTCAACAACCTCGTCAATTTCGAGGGCATGACGGCGCTCGACCTCTTCTCGGGCACCGGTGCCATCGCCTTCGAGCTCCTCTCGCGCGGCTGCGCCAGCGTCACGAGTGTGGAGAAAGCATCCACGCAGTACAACTTCATTCGCAAGGTGAAGCAACTGCTCAAGGAAGAGAACCTGATTCAGGTGAAAGGCGACGTGTTCAAGTTCATAGCCTCCTGCACACGCAAGTTCGACCTCATCTTCGCCGACCCGCCCTACGACCTGCCCCAGCTGCCACAGCTCCCCGAGCTTATCCTCAGCAGCCAGATGGTGCAGCCCGGCACCCTCGTCATCATCGAGCACTCCCGCGCCAACGACTTCAGCCACCTGCCCCAGTTCACCCAGCAGCGAGTCTATGGCAAAGTGCATTTCTCGTTCTTCCAAGTCACAAGCTGACAAGCTGACGAGCTAACAAGACAATAGTAAAATTACGTTGCGATTAACCAGTTTTCCAAAACTATAATATCGAAACAAAAGGCCGCACCATACAGGAGCGACCTTTTTTTATTAGTGATAATTAGTGTGAATTAGTTGTTAAGGAAGAAACCCGTTCCTCGTTCCACGATTCACGTTCCTCGCGCCGCAGGCGCTAAAAAGGCCGCCCCCGCAACTGGGAGCGACCTTTTTTAGGATTGTGCATTATGAATTATGCATTATTTGAAGATTTTCTTCGAGGTGGTCTTGCTGCCGTCGCTGTAGCGGGTCACGATGATGTTCACGCCCTGGAATGGCTTGTCGCTTATCATACCAGCTGCGTTCACATAGTCGATGCCAACTACCTGACGATTGCCATCAACGAAGACGCCATTGATAGCTGTTACAATGTTGCCGTCACCACTCAGGTTGGCGGGATAAACCACGAAGTTGTCGCTTGGCTCGCCACCACCACGCAGGTCAGCCATCTTGGCAGGACGGCTAACGATAGCGATGAAACGGTAGGTCTTACCATCTTGCAGAGTGGGAGTACCCACTGAGTTGCGGCTCCAGTCAACATGGAACGCACCTTGAATCTCGGTGTTGTAAGGAGTTACAAACATCTCACCGTTCCACATAGCGTAGGTAATCTCGCACACCTCCTGAATCTTTGGATTCATGAAGAAGTAAGCTGTACCATTGCCGTCAATAGCACCAGTGCTCTCGGCAGTAAGGTTGAGGTTGCTCTCAAGGAAGTTGGCGGCGCAATACACATTCTTAGTGTAGTCGGCAGTGCCGTTGAAGGTGAGAGTGTAGTTGCCGTCAACCGGCAGCACCTCAAGGGTATAGCTCCAGTTATCGATATATTTACAAGTAACAGTACCAGCTTTAATCTTCTTGCCCTCGATTCCGCTGAACAGAGAATTAATGCTCTGGTCGGCGGGGAACTTAAGGGCTACCCAGTTGCTCTGATCCCATGCACGGCCGTTCTGACCGGTAGTGCCGGTGAGAGTGGCATCGTTCATAAAGTCGATTTGGCCGCTCATGATAGAAGTAGCATTTATTGACGCGTCGCCCTGATCTTTACACCACAGCAAGCCATTATCAACATCGGCATAAACAGCTACCAGCTCGTCACTGATAATATAAGAAGCACCCTTCACGCCTTCGCTCTCAATTGTTGCAAGAGTAGCTGAAGTAGGTGCTGGCAGAGTGGTGAAGATAGTAGAAGCTGTCCACTTGCTTACACCAAGAGAGTTGGCACCTTGAACCTGAGTCTCGTAGGTGGTCTCGGGAGTCAAACCTGTGATAGTGTAAGGACTGGCAACGTTGTTGCAATAGTTCCATTCAACTGGATCAGGAACAAGCACCTCAAAGTCGTCGATGTTCAAGCGGAACATATCGGTAACATTGTAGTGGCGGATAGCAATGTAACCGGTGCCACTGTAAGAGCTTAAGTTAGCGGTATATTCTTGCATATCGCCAGTAGCGGTAATGTCTTCAGATAAAGCTGTGAAGCTGCTTACATTGGAAGGTATCTCATCACCCTGATAAACATATACCTTAAATACCTCACTTGCATAGCTTGGGTCTTGACCGCAGTACCAGAACTTAACAGTTCCACCAAGTTTAACCTTTGGAGAAATCAGCCAGTTGTCGGGAGTAAGTGCTCCACTACTGATATAGCTTGCCGAAGTGAGCACTCCAGTGCCACTGTGCGAAGAACCGGTAGCATAACTCCAGTTGTAACCGTCACCATCGGAATCTACAGTGGTAAATTCTTCGAATTGACTTTCGTCCTCGAAGTCCCAGATGCGGTCAGTATTGATAGGATCCACATATGGTCTCCAGCGCAGATTCCACGATTCGTTGTTCTTGCCGGGAGTCCAGGTTATGTCGGCAGTAGTGACACCCGGGTCGGCCTCTACATCGATAGGCTTGCCGGGCAGCTCGGGCAGTGGAGTGCAGAATGCCAACTCCTCAAATACCGCACGTGGACTGCCAAGAACAATATAATAAGCCTTTTCGGGATCAAGACCATCATACTCGAATGTAATTTCAGAGTTTTGAGTCACGTCGTATGTACCATAGAGGTAATCTTCGGCAATATCTTCGATGTTGCCGTTCTCGTCAAGGTACATCTCTTTAATCATGATATAGGTGTAGTTTACAGCTGTTGAAGTCGCCGTTGGAGCATAGTTGTAAATCCTTGCTTTAAACTTCGAGCAGTTAGTGACGCAGTAATAAGTGTAAGCAAAGTTGGTGTTGCTTGAGCTGCTGGCACTCGAATGACCTATACCGGCATAAGTCTGACTGCTGAAATAATTGCTGCGACCCTTGAACACATCGGCGGCACTCCATGTTCTGCTCAAGAAATTGATATTATCATCATCGGCGGCAAATCCTGCCCAATACTGATTATCGTACATATAGCCCAAAGCGACCATTGAAGGCGGAATGGTCAGCCATGCCTCAAGATTATCATTGTCACGGGTGAATTCATACACCTTAGTAATACCAATACTTGACAAATCATCGCTGTTCTGCCAGCCACTAGCGTCAAGAGATGCATATTGCTGGATGTCAAGATACTCCCATTGAGCCGAGCCCTTATCGGCAACTTGACCGTAGAGCGACACCTCTTTGGTAAGGTCGCCACAGGTGAGAGTAAGTGTTGCCTCATATTCACCTGTCTCCTGAGGAGCATTGAATGTAACATTAACGTCCACACCATCGAGCATCAACTCGGTAGCATCGAGGGTGGTCTCATCAAGCGTGAACAGGTCGGCATTATCGCCGGTGATTGTTGCTGTCACATCATCGATAAGTTTCTTGCCGGTGACATTGACCGACTTAGTCAAAGACTCGCCGGGCGCTACAAGATATCCGAGACCGGTCTTGTCAGTAACAATAGCCGGCAGCGGAGTCGAGAAGGCTATCGTGTAGAAATAAGCCATGTAACAAGAGGCTTCCACTCTGTAAACAGCACTTTCACTAAGATCAGAAACCTCATAATTAAACACGGTATTTCGTGTTGTAACTGGAGTAGCTTCTCCTACCAATTCTCCAGTAGCATTATTATAAACTTTCAGAGTTGCTGGATTTGCGGCGTGATTGGTGTTTGTAGCTGTGTTGGTTTTGCCATACAACTTAACGGCGTTACAATTGGTGACATAGAACGTTACCTTCTTCTCAGTATTAGAACTTGTACGTAAAGAACCGAAACATTTTGTGTTAGCTTGAGAAGAGAAATATGAGCTATATGCTAAATGAACATCATTAGCTGCCCAAGCATAATTTCTTCCTGAAACATAAGTTCCATCAGAAGAAGTGCCAGAACTTTGTGTGTAAGATGTATTAGTTGTCCTAATCCATTTCTGACCATGGGCTCCAGTATTGAACGAAGCATCAGTGCTTGCTGTCCAAGCTCCAAATACCGACATTTTGAGCCAGCCAGCACCGTTGTCGGTATCCTCTTCATATACATATAAATTATTTAAATTATATGTAGAAGAATTCCAACCTGCTTGATCTATAGTGGTATATTTGGCGATATTGAGATAGTCATCGCTTGCCGAGCCGCTATTGTCGGCGACACCGTTGAGGTTAACAGTCAACGATTCGGCGCCACTGCTGGCAATGGTTATAGAGCCGGTGAAAGTGCCTTCGGTAGCGGTGCTGAACGTCACTCTCACTTGAACTGAGCTGTTAATGCCAATGTTAGAGGCAGGAATAGTTACCGATGAGCCACTCAGGTTCAAGTCGGGCACGCTAAGCGAGAATTTGCCACTCGGGTCATTGAGGGTAAGGGTAACAGGATTGTTGATATTCTTACCGCTCACCTTGAACGCCAGAGTCTGGTCGGTGCCAGGACTAGTCATAAATGACAGCGAGGCAGAACTTGTAATCAGAGTTGGGTCAAAAGCCGACTCGGGAGGTGTGATGCCGATTACCATCTGCTGGCTTTGGTCGAAGGTGTAGCTGCCACTTTGACCGGTAGAGCTATTGGCGCTAGAGAAGGCATTCATGGCGCAGTAACCGTTACCAGAGCCGCTCCATCCCCAGTTGATGTGATAGGTATTCTCGCCGGCATTGTAACCGTCAACATTAAAGGCGTGACCGCCGGCGCTGCTGGAAACAGCCAGATACACCACGGGACGTCCTTCGGCAAGCTCGGTCTGGAGCAGGTTTGCCCAGTTGGCTTCGCTATAGCTTGACTTTTGCACGACTTGACAGCCACTATCATAGCCGAAGCTCTTGAACATATCGGAGATGCGGCTCGACTGTGTGGTATAAATACCGCTACCGTCAACACCATACATCATCTTCTCGGCTTGTCCCACGTAGCGCATCAGCGTGGCAACGGCAGTTGCCTGAGCTGTAGTGTAGCTACCACTGTAACTGTTTTTCATGTTTGCCCAGTCAAAAGTGGTGGCCGAGAGAGCAGGATAGGTGAAAGTCACATCAGTAGTACTATAAGAACTTCCTATAGTTAGTGTGTTAGTATAGGAAGATAAAGGACCTACCTGAGCAGTGGGGTACTTCCAGTAGTACAGCACCATCGATGCCGAGGTTGCAGGGCAACCAGTATAGCAAGTGTAGGTGGTGCCGTTGTAGGTGAACTTACATTGGTTGTTGTAAGGAGAACCCTGGTCCCAGTTGCAGGTGAGCATCGGTGACACCGATGTTGCCTTGAGGTGAGCGTCCTTCACGAGCTCTGAGGTTCTCTCGACTTTAGCGTCGGGGTTACCGTTAAGCCAGTCGAGTTGTTCAGCATATCCATCGAGCCACACCTGCATGTTTTCAGGAATGTTCTCGATGTCGAGGGGTTCATCGCCCACGGCGAGGATTTCCTCGGCACGGTCGTCGGCCGACACGATGATGTAGCACGTCTCAGTGTTGAAGATGTAGTACACCGGTGCCTCCGATTTCTCACCCATCTCGGTCTTGATCAGGGTGGCATCAATAGCCCCGACAGCCTTGAGAGTGCCTTCACTCACCTGTTTCTGCAGGTGTTCGATGGCCTTCTGCTTGGCAGTGGTAACATCCACCGGGGCTGCCATTGCTGTAGCGCACGCTACAACAAGAGCCATAGAGAAAAATAGTAACTTTTTCATCCGGTTAAGAAATTAGTTAAACAAATATTTAATTTAATATAGTAAA
>CALDIG010000105.1 GCA_937904375.1 uncultured Prevotellaceae bacterium | reverse complement strand
TGCATCTAAAATATATGCCATGCAGCCCAAGGACGGCGTGGCACAACTCAACCATACCGAATATCGTCCTCTCGAGGGCTTTATCTTAGCTGTAACTCCATTCAACTTCACCTCTATCGCCAGCAACCTGTGTATGACTCCAGTTCTCATGGGTAACGTGGCACTATGGAAACCATCGACCACCGCTTTGCTGAGCAACTACTACCTGATGCAGCTCTACAAAGAAGCAGGTTTGCCCGATGGCGTAGTTAACTTCCTGCCTGGTAGTGGCGCCCTCATTGGCGAGGTAGCAACCGAATCGAAGTACTTCTCAGGCATCCACTTCACCGGCAGCACAGCAACCTTCCAGTCGCTGTGGAAGCAGGCGAGCATGAATGTGGACAAGTATATCTCTTATCCCCGCCTCGTGGGTGAGACCGGCGGCAAGGACTTCATCTTCGTTCACCCCAGCGCCGATCCTAAGGCAGTTGCCACAGCAGCCTTCTGCGGAGCCTACGAGTTCCAGGGTCAGAAGTGCTCGGCAGCGTCGCGCATGTATATCCCCAAGAGTATGTGGGCAGGTGTTCTCGACGACATGAAGGCTATGGCAGCCGAGATTAAGATGGGCGACGTGATGGATCCAATGAACTTCGTCAACGCCGTTATCGACAAGGCATCGTTTGACAAGGCTAAGTCTTACATCGACTTTGCTCAGGATGCCAAGGATGCCGAGGTAGTGATGGGCGGCAAGTGCGATTGCAGCAAGGGTTGGTTTGTGGAACCCACCGTTATCGAGACCAGCAATCCTAACTTCAAGTCGATGGAAGAGGAAATCTTCGCTCCCGTGCTCACCGTTTATCCCTACGACGACGAGAAGTGGGAAGAGGTGGCACACAAGTGCAACGAGACCTCGCCTTATGGCTTGACAGGCGCTGTGTTTGGCCGTGACCGTATGGCAGTGGAGAAAATCACCGACATTCTGTGCTATGCCGCCGGTAACTTCTACATCAACGACAAGCCAACAGGCGCTGTGGTAGGTATGCAGCCCTTCGGTGGTGCCCGCGCCAGCGGTACCAACGACAAGGCAGGCGGCGAGTTCAACCTCATCCGCTGGGTCATCCCACGCGTAATCAAGGAGACTCTGGTATCGCCCACCGACTACCACTACACTTATATGAAATAAGCTTATAAGCTGACAAGTAAGCAAGCTGACAAGGCAAAGGTAGCAATTATCTCTATACATAATAACCTATTGCCTTGTCAGCTCGTGAGCTTGTTCCTTGTCAGCTAAATAGATAGAATCAATTTATGGATAAAAAACAACTAAAGCCTTGTGAAGTAAACGTAAGTTCCGAGACTGGCAGGCTGCGGGCTGTGCTGCTGCATCGCCCTGGCGTGGAGATTGAGCGCATGACGCCGCTCAACGCCAACGCCGCACTCTACAGCGACATCCTCAACAAGCCCATCGTTGACGAGGAATACCGCAACTTCAGCGGAGTGCTTGAGCGTTGGACGCAGGTCTATTACGTTCAGGACATTCTCGAAGAACTCCTCAAGGATGATGCGGTGAAGGTGAAATTACTCGCCGACAGCTTGCGCGGCTGCAACCAGAAGACGGCAAGAGTGATAAGCGAAATCACTGGCGACGACCCCAAAAAGCTCGCACGGGTGCTTATCGAGGGCTGCGAAGACCCCAAGTGGGACGGCGTGAGCGAGCATCGCTACCTGCTCAAGCCGCTTTACAACCTGTTCTTCACCCGCGATGCCTCGTCAACGGTATATGACCGTGTGCTCATCAACTCAATGAGTTTTGAGGTGCGAGAACGTGAGTCGCTGATTTACGAGGCGATTTTCAAGCACTTCTTCGGGGTTGACATCCTCAATGCTATGGCGTGGAACCCCTACGCCCGCACCGAGGGCGGCGACGTGCAGATTGCTGGTCCCGACACGCTGTGTATTGGGCAAGGCATACGCACCAACCGCAAGGGCATCGAGTATCTTGCGCAGACCTTCGCCCGCGAGCGTGACCATTTCAACATCATTGCCCAGGAGTTGCCTATGGAACCTGAGTCGTTTATCCATCTCGATATGGTGTTTACCTTCTTAGGCAAGCACCAGTGCATGGTGTTTGAGCCTATGCTAAAGAAGCATGGACTCTTTGCCGGCAAGGACACCACGCTGATCACCATCGACCACGGGAACATCAGCTACAAGCGCATCGGCAATATCATCGAAGGCCTCACCACTCTGGGGTGGGACATCGAACCTGTGATTGGAGGCGGCAGTGACCCGTGGACACAGCTGCGTGAACAGTGGCACAGCGGCGCCAACTTCTTCTCGCTGGGTGATGGAAAAGTGCTGGGTTACCGCCGTAACACCCACACCATCGAGGCACTCGACAAGGCAGGTTTCGCCGTTCTCAATGCCGAGGACATAGTTAGTGGAAAGGTTAATATGAATGACTATGAGAAGTTTGTTGCTGCCTTCCCAGGCAGTGAGCTTCCCCGCGCTGGCGGCGGCGCCCGCTGCATGACAATGCCTATCCTGCGCGATGTTTAGAAGATAAATTAAGGACAAAAGCACACCCGAGTCGCACAATTTGTGGCTCGGGTGTGTTACGTTAAATCTCAATAGAAGCTTAAAATGTGAGTTTTTTCAGCCAAATATTGGAGAAGGAAGTGGAAACTACCACTACGACAACCACAACAACAACCACCAAAAAGCCCAAGAAATTAAAACGCAAATGAGGATGTTGCGCATTATGGGCCTTCGGGTGGTGCGAGTTGACAACTCGCAATACTGGACAGGCTCGCCATGTCTTCCTCGCTTGCGGCAGCATTCATCACACATCAATAAAGAACACTGGGTGCTGTTTTGTATTGCGCCGTAAGCACGGCGTTCAAGAGTGATAGGAAGCTTAGAAAGTCGTGTCCCTTTCTGGATGCCCTCAAAAAACTAAGGAGCTGCGCCCAGAGTGCTGGCGAAGCTCCTTGTTGTTTCTTCTTGTGTGTATCTCATGCGTTGTGGTGAGTGTTAGGTCTTGTGACGGAACAGAGAAAAAATGCTCAAAATCCCCTATAAACTCTAACCTCTAAACTTCAAGTGTCTAGAAACTTGAATTATCATTTCTCTTTCTTAGTTTTCTCGAGTTGTCGCTTGAGGGCATCTACAGCGAGATCCACAGCCTCTTCAAAGGTGTCGGCGACCTTGTTGGCAAAAAGGTCTTCGGTGCGTGGCATGGCGAGCTTGATGCTTGCCTCCTTGTTCATCGCTGTCTCGGGTTTAACAACTTTCAATGTCACCTCGGCATTGGTGATCTCCTCATGATGCTTCACTAGCTTCTCAACTTTTTTGTTGATAAACTGCTCTAATTTCTCGGTTGCATCAAAATGAATGGCTTTTACTTTAATTTCCATATTAGCCTCCTTTTTTAAGTGCCCTGGGATGGGCGAGTTTATAATTTTTTTTCAGTTCACTAAAAGTCACATGTGTGTAGATTTGTGTCGTTGCCAGCGACTCGTGTCCCAGCAGCTCCTTGACACTGTTGAGAGAGGCGCCGTTGTTGAGCATCGCCGTGGCGAAGGTGTGGCGCAGCACGTGGGGGCTGCGCTTGCTGGTGACTCCCGCCTCGCCGAGCCTGCTTTTCACGACTCTATAGACGAGCATGGGATATAGTGGCTCTCCGTTGCTCCTTACAAAGAATCGGTCGCCACAGGTGGTCACCTTGTCACGAAACTCGCGGTAGCTGTCAATGCACTGTGCAAGTTCTGTGCCAAAGGGGATGATGCGGTCCTTGTCGCGCTTGCCGTGCACCTTAAGCTCTCCTTTGGCAGTATCCACGTTGTGGTCGAGGAGCCCGATTAGCTCGTCGCGTCGCATCCCTGTTTCATACAACATCATCACAATGAGGCGGTTGCGCACTTCATCGAAGTCGTTCTCATCGATGTCGCTGTCGATAACAGTGTCAACGCTGCTCTCTCTTACCATTTGTGGCAGTCGTTTGGGAATATGTGCCATTTCTACCTCGGCGGCGGGGTTCTGTGTCACCTCTCCGTTAATCATGAGCCACTTGTAGAGAGCCCTTACCGCCTGAAGCTTACGCCGCAGCGTGCGCGCGCCGTCACCCTCGCTGCTCAGGTGGAGCATCCACGCGCGTATGTCGCTCGTGGTGACGCTCGTCACATCAAGCTCGGTGCCGCCCTGCGTGAGAAATGCCTCCCACTGCCGCAGGTCATTACCGTAGGCAACCTGAGTGTGCCGTGAGAGATTCAGCTCTAACTTAATGTATTGCAGATATTTGTCGATGATGTCGCTCATGCAGCAAAGTGGCAAAAAATCCAGTTTCCCGGTATCGCTTTATTAACAACGCCTCTAAATTACACAAAAATCGCAATAAAAACAAATTTATTGCGATTTTTTTCTTTTTTTCCGTAACTTTTTTCTCTTTATTGCCTACGGACAAGTGGTAAGGGGGTTAGAGCAAATCCTGTCGCGATGAATCCATCCGGTGCATTTTCCGTCGGTGCTAACAGCTTTCAGCCACTTGCCTTTGATGGCGATGGGATGGAAATAGGGCTCGCCAGTAATTTTTACAGCTTTTCCCTTAGCCGATGGTGTGGCACGCAACGCGCCTTTAGGGTCGCCGGCTATGCTAAACTGCAGCAGCGAGCGGTGAATCCAGTAGCCTGTTTTCGAGTCACGGAGAACGTACTCCATCTCGTCGTCGCCATACTGGTCCACCACGTCGTCGATTTTCCACCACTCGCCCTTTGCCGACAGCAGGGTGACAGCAAATGCCTTATCAGTGGGCAGCGTAGCCACCACTTTTCCACGTGGCGCATTGCGGATGTTGGTCACCGGGCCATCGTTGTCAACGATATAGGCCATGAAAACATCTTGTGCGTTGATTGCCAAGGGCAACAGCACAGCAGCAAGTAAGAATAAAATGTGCTTTCTCATAACTTTTTTATAAAAATATTCACTAAAAATTGTCGGGGAACTTGCGCAACGCCTCTTGCAGCATCATCGACACGTCGAAGTAGAAAATCTTCGTCTTCTTTGGGTCGGTGCTGCTCACCGTCTCGATGCGGTCGATGCCTCCATCAAGGTCTTGCTGATCCTTGGCGACATAACCCAGGAAGTTGATAATGGCATACTCATGGTCGGGAGAAATCACTACCCATGGCTCGTCCTCGGTGCCTCGCCCGCTCGACATGATGGCGGCAATGAGCTTGTCGAGGCGGTACTGTCGCACCGCCGCTCGCGCATATTTCTTCTTCTCCTTAAGGGCATAGATGTAGTAGTTGAGCTGGTCGATGTCGAAGAGGTTGTCGTCGAGAGCCATCTCGGCATATCGCGCTATCTTGTCGCATTCCTCACGAGAGAGAGGTGGATTCTTGTAGTAGAGTGCCTCCACCTCGTCCTTGCCTTCGAAGTCGTTGTGCCTGAATGGATTGAAGTCTTCCTGGAAGATGAAGCCATAATAAAGGTTGCGATAAGCCTCAAAGTTCATGATAGTGTCGTTGCTCTTGAACGACTTCACCAGTTTGGGATAATAATATCGCGAATTAGGGTCAAGGGTTTCTTGCTTGATTTTGTCGAAATCCACTTCCTTGACCTGAAACTTGTATTGCGCCTTCACTGCCACGGCAGTGAGCATGAGCAACATAAAAGAGAAAAATATTCGGTTTTTATTCATAACAGTTATATTTTAGCTGACGAGTTGACGAGTTAACGAGTTGACAAGTTAACAAGCAGTTTGTAGTTGACACTTAACACTTAACACTTACTACTTAACACTTAACACTTAACACTTACCACTTAACACTTACTACTTAACACTTACCACTTAACACTTACTACTTAACACTTACTACTTAACACTTATAAGAAGATCGGTTTTACGTCGGCGATGTCATATACAAAGCCTTCGATTCCCACGCCTATCATCGCCACGGCTACAATGGCGGGCAATCCTCGGGCGCAAAGGTAGTGAATAAAATTGGATTTTGAAAGCATGAGCCACTTGCCATGAGGCGTGCGGCTGAATGCCACCTGTCCCATCACTGCCCCGAGTATCGTCCCCAGCAGCATGAAGCGCGCGTCAATGAGCATCCCCAGTAGGCACCCCATCATGGCACCAAGGCCTAAGTAAAGATTTCCCGTGTTGCGGCCGTCGGGCTCACCTTTTGGAGAGATGAACTTGAGTCCCACCACCATCGCCGTGGCGATGCCGTAGAAGATGAAAACCCACTTCGGGAAAGTGGTATAGACGCTCAAGTGCAGCAGCCATAGGCCGGCGTATGCGGGTATCACCGCCACAATCCACGGCTTTATCACCAGCACCAATGCGGCAAGCAGACTGATGGCTCCTAATATTAACAGTATTGTGTAAAATGTCATTGTAAAAAAGTTTAAAGTTCTGTCGCTCGCTGGTTCTGTCGCTCGCTGCGCTCGCTGGTTCTGTCGCTCGCTGCGCTCGCTGGTTCTGCCGCTCGCTCGCTAGGTTTCGGCTTGAGGTGCTTGGTTGGATGTTTGTTCGCTCTCAGTTGCGTCGTTGTCTATTGACACGGCGGGTTTCACATCATCGGGGTAGGAGACGCGGGTGTGGTAGAAGGTGAGCAGACGCTTTATCAGGCACTTTTTCACCTCAGTGATGTCCTTGTAGCTGATGGGGGCATTGTGGAACATGCCGTCGGCAACCTGCGACTCCACAATCTTCTCTACCATTTCGGTGATACTAGGCTCGTCGGGACGCTCCAAGCTCTTGGTAGCCGCCTCACAGGCGTCGGCCATCATCAGTATTGCCGCCTCGCGGCTAGTGGGATTGGGACCAGGATAGGTATATGCGTCGGCAGGCACATTGCCGGTAGCACTCTGTCGCAACGCTTTATTGTAGAAGTAGCGCGTCTTGCTCGTGCCATGATGCTGGGCAATCAGGTCTTTAATAGCCTGAGGGAGTTTGGCTTTCTCGGCGCGCCTCAGGCCGTCAGTCACATGCGAGATTACGATTGAAGCGCTCTGCTCGGGCTTGAGCACATCGTGCGGGTTCACGCCGCTCTGGTTCTCGGTAAAGAATGCCGGGTTGTCGATTTTGCCAATGTCGTGGTAGAGAGCACCAGCGCGCACCAGCTGCACGTTGGCGCCTATCTTGCGTGCCGCCTCTCCGGCGAGCGTAGCCACTTGCAGCGAGTGCTGGAAGGTGCCCGGGCAGTTCTCCGACAGTTCACGCAGCACATCGTTGTTGATGTCGCTCAGCTCCACCAGCGTCACCTGCGAGGTGAAGCCGAAAATCTTCTCCACAATGAAGATGCCGAAGTAGGCAAACGACAACACAATGCAGTTAACGGCAAAGTAGAGGATGACGTGCCAGTCAACCGAGTCGATTGCACCATATCGCACCACACACTGGGTGAAATAGGTTACAGTGTAGCACAGGAAGATGAAAAATGCACAAATCACCAGCTGCGAGCGCTGCATCAGTCCCTTGATGGAGACGATGGCAATGATACCAGCAAGGAACTGCATAATCACAAAGTCGATGGAGTCGGGGGCCACGAAGGAACTCAGCAGCACTACCACCATGTGGGTCAAGAAGCCCAGTGACGTGTTAAAGAATATAGTCACCACAATAGGCACAAGAGCAAACGGCACTATATACAAGAAACCAGGCCTAAGCAGTGATATGAGATACACGATAAGCACAAAGAGGAAGATAAAACTGAAGAGGAACACCATGCTCCTGAGACTGCCATACACCGATGGCATGAGGAAGCGAATGAAGAGGTAGTAGCAGAGCAAAATGAGAAACAGCAGTACGATGTTGCCATAGCGCGAGAAACTCTTCACCGAGTTGTCCACGTTCTTCTCGGCAAGTAGGCGTTCGTAGGTCTTGAGCAGGGTGAATTTCTCGGGGGTGACAATCTCGCCATAGTCGATGATGCGCTCGCCTTTCACCTTCATCCCATGTGGTGCCAAGGCAAGCTTCTGCTCCTCTTCGAGCTGCGCACTCGACTTCATAGCGTCATACTCCAGCGTGGGTTTGATATTCCTGTAGAGAATATCGGCGAGCTGCCGCTCCTCGGCAATGTGCATCGTCGAGATGGTGTCTTTTATCTCCTTATAGGCAGCTTCGTGAGAGCGCAGCTGCGAGGCATTAACGGCACTGATGTTTATGTCGTTTTTAGAGTATAGCCTGATTTGTGCGATTTCTCCCCTCGAAATCTTGTTCTGGGTGTCGATATCGATGATACCGTCGCTGAACACGCTATCGACATCGCTGATAATCCTGTTCCTCACCGCCGGTTTTAGTGTGGTGATGGAGTCGATGGCGCTCTTGATGTTGGAGAGGGCTTTTTCTTTCACCTCGTTGTTCACCGTGTAGAACGGAGAAAACGCCTGGTTGATGCTGTCCTTGATGTGCTGCGTGGTCACCGAGTCATACTCGATGGGGATGTCGAAGGGGGCGATGAGCTTAGGGTAGTTCCAGGGGCGACCTTCGATATATACTAGGCTATTGCTGGCGCCTCCCACCAAGAATAGCGACAGCACTCCCACCGTGATGATGAGAAGCGGAAGGATGACCAGTTTTATCTTCAACGAGTTTTTCATTGTTGTTCTTTATAAACGTGAGTTATAGGTTTTTGTTGCATCAGCTCTGCCTTATCGCCTTGGTCACACCTTTCACCTTGCCAAGCCGCTTGCACATCTTGGTGACGGTGTCAACATCCTCAACCAGCACATCCATCTCGCATGAGAACACGCCAGCTTCGGACGTGATGTTGAGACGCCTGATGTTTATCGACAAGTTAGTGGAAATCAGATATATGATTTCTTGAAGGATGCCCATGCGGTCGATGCCTTCAACCCTGATAGATGCGAAGAACGTCTCGTTGCTCAGCTGCCACTTCGTCGCAATGATGCGGCTGCCATAGCCGCTCTTGAGGCGCATGGCAGTGGGACAATCAATCTTGTGCACCACAACCTCATTCTTGGGCGAGACAAAAGCCACCACGTCGTCACCGGGCAAGGGGTGGCAGCACTTCGAGAGGCGGTAGTTGGTCTTACCGTCAACGGTCTTGAGTTCATACACCTTCTTGCGGTCAATCTCACTGGTTGCTGGCTCACTGCCCTCGGTGGTTGCTTCCTTTGTAGCCTTGCCGCCAAAGGAGCTGCGCCACAGCTTGCTGAGCAGATTCTGCGACGCCGGCTTCAGTGCTTTGAGCATCACCGGTGACAGGGTGATGTCGCCTTTGCCTATCCTATAGTAGAGGTCTTCCTTGTTCTGCACTCCCAGCGAGCTGATGATGCGTGTGAGGTTCTCATTGTTGATCTCGGCAGAATTCTGTGACATGAACTCCTTGAACTGCTCCTCGCCACGGTCCAGCAACTCACGGCGTATATGCCTGAAGGCGAGGTTCAGGCGGGTCTTTCCCTTGGCACTCACCACAAACTTCGCCCATTCGGGCTCGGGTTTCTTTGATTGCGAGGTCAAAATCTCCACCTGGTCACCGCTCGAGAGCTTGTGCGAGATGGGCACCAGGCGGTGGTTCACCTTGCCGGCGATGCAGTGGTAGCCTATCTCGCTGTGCAGCGTGAACGCCAGGTCGAGCACTGTGGCGCCTTTGGGCAACGAAATGTTGTCGCCCTTAGGAGTAAACACGGTGATGTCGCGGGCATAGAGGTTGAGCTTTATCGAGTCGAGGAAGTCGAGGGCGTTAGGCTCGGGGTTCTTGAGAATTTCATCAATCTCCCTGATTAATTTCTCGAGCTGCACATCTTCCTCAAGCTCGCTGTTGCCGTTCTTGTAGATCCAGTGGGCTGTCATGCCGCGCTCGTCGATGATGTCCATCTTGCGGCTGCGTATCTGCACCTCTATCCACTCACCGTCGGGACCCATCACCGTCAGGTGAAGGGCACGGTAGCCGTTGGGCTTCGAGCGCGTGAGCCAGTCGCGGATGCGGCCTGGATGTATCTTGTTGTAAATCTTGGTAATCTCATTGTAGATTGCCCAGCAGGTGATGTTCTCGTCTTTATCGTCGGGGCAGTCAAAGACGATGCGTGCAGCATAGATGTCATAAATCTCATCGATGGGGATGCGCTTGGCCTGCATCTTCTTCCATATCGAGTAACACGACTTGACCCTCGCCTTAAACTCATAGTTCAGCCCCACAGCATCGAGGCGTTCCCTGATGGGCTTCGAGAATTTCTCAAATAAGCTGTTGCGCTTCTCGGCACCAGCTTCTACGGCATCGAGTATCGACTTATAGGTATCGGGGTGCTCATATTTGAAGCTCAAGTCCTCGAGTTCCGACTTTATGGCAAATAGCCCCAAGCGGTGAGCAAGGGGAGCATAAATGTAGAGCGTCTCGCCGGCAATCTTGTACTGCTTTGCCGGCGGCATCGATGCCAGCGTGCGCATGTTGTGCAGGCGGTCGGCAATCTTGATGAGGATTACCCTCACATCTTGGTTCATCGTGAGCAGCAACTTCTTGAAGTTCTCGGCCTGCACCGATGCCTTGTCGCCGAAGATGCCCCCCGAGATTTTGGTGAGACCGTCAACGATGTTGGCAATCTTGTCGCCAACTTTCTCGCCGGTGTCGGGAATCACCTCGTCGCCAAATATCGCCTTGATGTCTTCAACGGTGTACTCGGTGTCCTCCACCACATCGTGGAGCAAGGCGGCGCATATCGACGTGGACCCCATTCCTATCTCCTGGCTCACGACGGTCGCCACGGCAATAGGATGAAGGATGTAGGGCTCACCAGAGCGGCGGCGGATGCCGTCGTGAGCGCGGCGCGCAAAGCGGTAGGCCTTCTCTATCTTCTCCACCTTCTTGCGGTGAACGCTTGACAGATAGCCATTTATAAGCCCTTGATAAGCCTCGTCTATCAATTTATTTTCTTCCTCTTGCGTCATAACATACGGGTGTAAAAAAGTAGTACTGCTATTCCAAAAACGCGATTAAGCGAGCCAAAGCTTGAGCTTGCTCTGGTGCCTTACGAGCGTGAGCATTTTATTCAATTTACAAAATTAGTGCAAACCGAATACAATACAAAATAAAAAGCGAAGAATTTTATTTTTATTAAATAACAAATGGGGTAACCCGCAAAAACGTGTGTTAGTGTATAGACGTAGTATCGATACTTTCACCTACAATAAGCTTAGGGTGTCTCGTTCTGAAAAACAGAAGTTGTTTTTTATGTTTTGCAACAGCCTCTAATTTTGTCATTTTGAACTCATTGGGGACGGTTCTCTTTTAGTTCACTAAATAAGTCATCCCCAGCACATTGATAGCACTGGGGATGACTTTAACGTGAGTTTTTATTTATTAACTGAGTCCACTTTTTAAAGTGGACTCAATTATTAATTTATTCTACACCTAATAGATAGTCATAAATAGCAGTAATGTCGGCAGCGGTGATGTTGCCGTCGCCGGTCACGTCGAGGGTGTCGAAGTAAGTCATGTCGCCGTAGAGCATGTAGGCATAGAGGGCGGTGATGTCGGCAGCAGTGACCTCGCCGTCGCGGTTCACGTCATAAGGCACTGGCTCTACCACGAGGAAGTAGCTCATCACGTCGCTGGTGGCACGACCGTTCTCGTCGAGCATAACGATGTCAACACGGTGGCGGCCGTAGCTCAACCCGCTCACGTCGAGGTCGAGGTGGATAGCTTTGCCGTCAACAACGGTACACTCATCGATATGGGTCTCGCCGCCGTCGAACGCCCAGGCGCAGCGCAGCGAGCGAGCCTCCTCGGGCAGTGGGGCGCGCACGAACCAGTGAGTCGTCACCCCAGTCATGCTGCCGTCGCCGCTCATGGCAGCATAGTGCAGCGAGTGAACGCCCTCGCTAAGGCTGGAAACATCTATCTCAAGAACTCCGTTGGTAACAGCGGTCTCATTGGCGAGCGTGCTGTCGTTGTCAAACCAGTAGAACCCTCGCAGCGTGGAGGGTGAGAGCTTCACAAAATAGGTGATGCGAGGCGAACTCCAGTTGCCGTTGGCATCGCGCACCTGGATGTTGAACGTGTGGACGGTGCTCTCCAGCGCACTCACGTTAACATTGAGATGCAGCTTGTTGCCGTTCATCGTGCCAATGTTGGGGTATGTGTCATCCTGGTCAAACCAGTAGCGGTAAGTGTAGGTCGCGGCACCCGCCACGAGACACATCGCCAGCATCACAAGCATCAAGGTTAAACGTTTTGTTTTCATATCTCTCTAGTCATTTTTATTGAGCCGGTCTAACCTCGATGTCAACACTCAGCGTGCCGGTAGGCGTACTCTTCTCGGCGACCTTGCATTTGGTGATATAAGGATTGTTGGGCTTAGGGTTAAACGGCATCGAGCCACCATAGATACCCACCTGAGTGCCGTCATCACCGAGATAGGTGCTTGCAGCAGTGGGGGTAAGCGCATAGTCCTCAAATTCAGACTGGTTTGAACCTGTAAAAGTCTTGAAGATGTCACTGAAATTAGTAACATTTGTATTTGTTATACCCACTTCAGTGCCGTATGCCGCAACGATATCATTAAACATATTTGGGGCGTTAATGCCCACGCAGTAATAGGCATAGTTCGAGTAAGTAAAATAATTATAAGTTCCCGTCAAAGACCATAATATACAATTCGTAAAAGACGAATTATATATTTGGTAGACATAATGAAAACCAATCAACGAGTTTGTCGCTTCTATATGATTTGCATTTTTGTTTCCATTATACAAATTTTTTACATAACTATTTGTAATGTAGAAATTTATACTATCGCATCCGACATTAAAAGAATTAGTAGAATAATTATTTGAAGAATACCTTAACGATTTAGACCCAATAAAATACTTGTTTACCATGCCTTTATTACTGGTATTTTTATTAGCTATTGAGCCGGCAACTGTACAGCTGATTATCTTTATATTATTGTAGTGATTAAGAGTTAATGCAGAAGACAAATACGCACCTTCCACTGTGACATCAACTGCTGAAATTGTTACATCACCAGAAATCACGGTAGGCTCGATGTGATTAATGGTGTCGGCACTCATGCCGGCACCTTTCACGGTGATGGACTTTTCGATAGTGGTTGCGGTGAAGAGACCGCTTGAGAGGGTGATGTAGTCACCGTTTGCCGACTCTGCCACTGCATTTACCAGAGCTTCCTTGCCATAGAAGCACTTCACGTTGCCATCGTGCGAGAGTGTGGCGGTTGGGGTTTGAGCTGTTGCTGCCACTGCTACCAGCATGGCTGCAAAGAGTAATAAAAATTTTTTCATAATAAATAAAGTATTAGTCTGGCTCTCAGTCCCCAAAAGCCGTTATCAATAAAAAGAAACGTGGAACTGCTATGCCATCCTAACAGAAGGTCCTAGGAAAACCCAGAGCTTAATGGATACAGCACTCCACGCTATACACGCAGAGGCACTATGTCATCAAAAGCTCTTTTAGAAA
>CALDIG010000104.1 GCA_937904375.1 uncultured Prevotellaceae bacterium | reverse complement strand
TTTGAGGGGGTAGTGCCCGATTGGGCGTGTGAGTTCGACTCTCATCTTGGACACCTGAAGGTGGAGATAATTAGTTGATAATCAACTTTTTATCTTCACTTCTTTTTTGCAAATGTACGTCAAATTGCACAAATAATCATCTCTGTTCTTCCATGTAACGTGCTGGATTTGAACTTTTTACCCGTTTTTTAACAAATTGCACACAAATGTTAAATTTCAGTTTTTTTCCTCAAAAATAAAATTGCATACACCTATATCATTAGATAACAGTACGTTACAAAAAGTTCAGTCCTCTCAGGCTAAAAGTCGTGTGTCCACACCGTCATATATATATTTACCTAACATACAATAACATACCTGCTGAATCTTTATGAAATAAGTGTGCAATTCTAAGGCTTTTTCTGCCAGAAAAACCAGAAAAACCAAACAAAAGAACCCCAAAAAAGGCTTATTTATAATGTAACTGTTAATTCTTACAATTCGATTGCCTACTAATTATTCTTGACCATCTCACAAATTATTGCATTAAATGCTTTTCTACTATTTTTAGGATTATTTCTACGAAAGTTATATTCATTGGTATATTGCTGCAGGTTCTTGAATGTAAAACTATGAATATCTCTATATAGCCAATCTTGCAGATTTTCAAAATAAAATTCAAGCGGTCTCCAGCCGTAAGGAAATTCTATTGATTTATATCTATCTTGTAGTTGTCTCTTAAATCCTCTTTTTCTCGTCTCAAATATAATGTGAGCATCTGGATTTACATGACGATCTATGAAAGACATGATGACTTCGAGATCCACATTTTCTACGACTTCGGTTACGGCCTTCTTCATTCTCCTATCTTTGACCTCTACGGCCAATAGAAACCTTTCTTTTGGCATATTCCATCTTCTACGCCATCCAACCGAATTCTCATCAATCACATCGAATACGCCGACTCCAACATCACCATTCAATTGTTTTGGATATATATGCCCCATAACTAATCGTACCTTGTTCATAAAAGTCCAGCAAGTTCTTTGCTGTATTTGGAATTTCTTTGCGCACTCTGTTGATGTGACACCTTCTTTCTCTTTTACCATTCTATATATAATATTGAAAGCTGTCAAAATTGGAAACTTTAGTTTCTCAAACATGGTTCCAGCTGTAACACTTTCATCGTACTTGCAGCGGTTGCATCTACGTGAAAATAGACTGCGTCCTTTATGATATGTTGTGTTGCCACATTTCTTACAAACAAATTTGTCCTCTTGCCATTTGAGTGATGCAAGGTATTTATAGCAATCATCATCACAGCAAAAATGCTTTGTGAATGTATCTCTTTGGTTGACCATTTTACTTGAATGTTTTATGATGTTGCAAAGATACAAATAATATTATTTGGGCGCACTAAATACATAAAATAATTTTTTGTCTTTTGCTTTCTATAGGGCACTTTCTAACTTTGCGATGTCAAATCAGATGACAGACTGGCGCATGGTTCAACGACCGAGAGCTGGAGTTTGAGGAGACACACCATAGGTAAGGAATGAGAACCAATTCTAATCAACTATGGTTTGTTATAATGATTAATGTTAGAGAAATTTTAATGAGCACTGAGAACGTAGTACTTCAACTATCTTCAAAGGATCTGCACGAGTTTGCTAAACAGATTTTGCATGGTACAAAATCAATCGCAATGCTTGAGGTGGAGGCTGCCGCCACTAGTGACCAACTTTTGACCATCGATGAAGCTGCATAGTTATTATCGGTCTCAAAGATGACTCTTTACCGCTGGGATAAAACAGGTTATCTCAAGAAGGTGGAGATCGGTGGCAAGCGTCGCTACCGCAAGAGCGATATTGAACGTCTCGCAGGATGCAAAATGTAAATGAGATCTTGATTATGAAAAATGTAATTCAATCATCAAGCACCGGCAAGCTCCGCCTCCATGAAGACGTTGAGCTACCCATCGATGAATCTATAAAGAAATTGTAACTATGCACAACAACGGTTTTACAAAAGTTCCGAACGCAATTATTCGTTCGTCAGTACTTAGCATCGCTGAAAAAGCGGTATGGTGCTACATAGCTTCCATGCCAGACGGGTATAGGTATTCTGTGCGTTCTGCCTGTATGACGCTACATATAGGCGATAAAACTTGGCGCCGAGCCATAATCAAACTTGAGAAATTAGGTTTGATATCCGTAAGGCATATGCTTGGGATGACGACGGTCTATGAAGCCTCGAAAATGCTCTTGGATGGAACTTGCCCCCTAGTCAAATGACCAGCTGTTCAAATGACACCTCGAGTCAATTAACCAGCGGTTCAAACGACAGCTCTGGTCAATTAACCGCACCACCCCGAGTCAATGGACAGCAGGTAACACATATTAATAATAAAGAACTATTAAATAACAACGTCGACGACGATGAAAGTACACACATAAGAGAAAAATTTGAACATGAAGTGATGATTGACGGCAACATTGAGCTCGCATGTATGAGCTGCGGCATAACGAAGGCACAATACAAGGAACTCGCTGTAGCAATTATCGCAGAATGGAAATTCAAGGATCTTCCCGATAATGAGTGGACAAAGAACCACTTCATATCTGTGCTTCGATACAAAGTAAAAAGTAATAAAAATCTCAAAAATGAAAATTCAAGAAATCATGAAACATGCAACCCGCTTGCAAAGGCAACCATTCATACAGCCCATATCGGTTGATTTGACCAGAGAAATGGCCTTCTTCCGAGCTGCTTTTCTTAAGGTAGAACCTCGTTTCGACCCGAAATTAACTGACAAGGACATCTTAAACTCCCTCTTTGCCTGGGTATGGAAGCTCGATGAGTACAACAAACTCAAGTTGGATTACAACAAAGGCTTTTGCTTTTATGGAGATTTGGGCTTAGGCAAGAGTATGATACTGCATGCTCTCCGCCAATACCGTAATAGTTTGGTTGCTCGACATGAGAGCAAGAGGGAAGATTTCCGTATGAAGGGAACTTGGCTGAAGTCTGCAAGTGAATTGGCGAACATCTTCTCAGCTGATGGTCATCCAGCACTAATACAGTACACATCTGATGAGATAAACCTTATCATCGATGAGTTGGGGAGAGAGCCTAGACCAGCAAAGTATTTCGGAACAGAACTGAATGTAATCCAGTTTGTACTTCAGTTGCGCTATGATCACAGGCGTGATAGCGTCACCCACATAACAACAAATCTAAAGCCAGAAGACATTGCGCAATATTATGGTGCATATATCGCAGACCGTTGTTGGGAGATGTTCAACTTTATCGAGTTCAAGGGCGCTAGTCTCCGATCAAAAACATACTAACCTGTAACCTATTCTCATCGGCACTTTCCTCCATTTCTGCAGGCGGTATGGTATCTTGTGATACATTTTCGACACAAGATGTTACGAGATTATTTTGAAGCTCCGTTGTGGCTTTCGAGCGACAACGGAACTTCTGTTATATGACTTTATGTGATGATAGTGAGAACTCAACAAATGAACAAAAAACAAGAAAATTGTTACTTGATGAGACAGTTCAACCGAATGTGTTTTCTACTCACACCAGATTATAACCTACATAAGAATACATTTGAGAGACTTCGTTGTGTGTTGGCAACCCATGAGATGAAAACAACTCAGAAGTTATAATTTGAAAAATGACCGAAAATCATGCGGAAAACCTGTGTTCATCGGCATTGTTTCAGAAAAAAATGGGGATTTGTTCCACCTGTCCGCATCTTTCCGCACCTCAAAAGAATAACATCCGCTGTTTGACAGCGGTTTACGGGGGTTGCAGGGGGTGAAAATCGAATTTTCACCCCCTGTCCCCTCCGGAGGAGCCCCCCACTGCCCTGCGCAGACTTTCCGCAAAACCGCTTTTTCCGTTTGCGGAATATGCAAGACGCAAGGCGATTGTGCGGTGAATGTGTTGACGCGCGTGAGAGAACCTCCGACGCAGGAGGAGGTTTCGCTTACGCTTGTCAACTCCGCTTTCAAGACAGAACCGTGTCAAGCCCGCTTGACTTGATTTTGAAATTATTAAAACACGTCAGGCGATAGTATTCAGAAACAGTATCTAACGCCGATGTGCATGATGGGCGGTCGAACGAGTGACGTGGAGAGCCGATGAGAAAGACGGAGTGCGATGACGATATAAGAATACTCCATGCCACTTGTCGTAAGACGTGTGGCACAATCCTTATCCACACGGCTTATGCGTGAGGGCGCAATGGCATACTAAAGAATAACAACAATCTAATCTTTACTTACATACATCAACCAATAATCAACTACTATACAGCAATAACACCCAAGCCATTGCTGCCGTCATGTTGATATAGAGCCACCATAGAGCATCTGGGACATGGCATAACGAGAGCGTAGCCTCATAAGCGTAGGAGGTCTTGAGTGTGCGTAGAGTGCCGCCCTCATGGCTGAGTGGCATGCAGTAGCACAAGGACTACAGTCCTGCACAGCGATTGTGCCACAGCGTGTCAAGCTTGGAGTGAGCTAAGGCGGTGAGACGTAGCGGAGCAAGTGAAGCGACCGGGTGCGAGACCAAACGCTGACGCAGGAAGCTTTGGTCTCCGCACGGAAAGGGAGCCCCACGGCTTCAGCGTAGTCTTCTCTGCCGTGCGAACTCGGAGCGTCCCAGCCATGAGGAAAGAGCGACACGTGCCCCTGGGTGGCGCATCTCGCAACGTAGTGGAGAGTTGCGCCATGGCAAGGGGTCAGCACTTTCAAGACCTCTGTAAGCGTTGGCCGCAGCGAGAGTGCCGCCATGTCCCGGATGCGTGTGGCTCTGCCGTGGCTTCCATCAGCTCACTCCGTCAGCCTTTGGCACATCTGGCACTCCCGACACCATGTCGAAGACCTAACCGACCATCGTGCACTGATTGCCGTCAGGCATAAACCAATGTATATTCTTCTCTGCCGTGCAATGGGCAAAGTAGTGGATGCTTGCGTGTGATGGCGACTGCCGTGCTGTAGAGCGCAGCGTCCGTCAGTGCATCTAAGGAGTGAGTGTGCGTAGAGTGTCGCCCTCGCGGTGCGGTGGCACGCAGTAGCACATGACGAAGTCAAGCTGAACATGTTCAATAAATTAATCCTGTCCACTGTGAGTGAACATTTAAATTTAATTGAACACATAAACGCAAATCATCTGAGACTTAATCCTACCCCCCTAATATCACACTTGTGGCGATAACATCAAGAGTCTAAATCTTGGCTATTAAGTATCTCTATCAACTGCGGACGGAAACCGTTGCCCCAATCTCGCATTTGCTCAATAATGGGAATGAGTGTGCAGCCGAGTTCTGTCAATTTATATTCAGTGTGGCGGCAAACTGTGTTAATGACGCATTTCTCAACCACACCATAACGCACAAGCTCTTTGAGTTGCTGGGTTATTACCCGCTCACTCGCCTCGGGCAAAATGCGCTGCAACTCACTTGGTCGACGAGGACCTTTTAGCAGTTCATATATGATATATGGCTTCCATTTTCCACCCATCACTTCAAGAGCAATGCGGAAGCCACAGTTTATGTCGACTGGAATTTTCTTGTTATACATAGTGCAAAGGTACAATTATTTTTTTAGGGATACGGCGAAAATTATCGGTATTCTTCGATTTTGCTGGCATTTTGATTTGACCTATATTTGCAGCCCGAAACAAGAAAATTGCAAAATGAAAGAGATAAAAGTAAAGACCCACAGGGGCGTGCTTCTTGATGGTGTGCTATTTGAAACAACCGGCAATGCCGACACTTTGCTGATTGCCATCACCGGCATTCACGGTAACTTCTACAGCAATCCATTCTATTACAACATCGGAGACACGCTCAACAGTGGCGGCATTGACTTCATTTACGCCCAAACGTGCGACGCATTCGGCACCATCGACACTCAAAACGTTGTGACGGGTAAAGACGAGGTTATCGGCTCCTGGAACGAACGGTTTGCAGATTCTGAGGATGATGTGGAAGCCTACATAAACTATGCGCAGGAGCAAGGCTACAAGCATATCATTCTCGCAGGGCATTCACTGGGCGCAAACAAGGTGATTTATTATCTGTCGCGCCATCATGACCCACATGTTGAACATTTCCTGCTGCTCAGTCCCGCCAATCTTGACTATATGACAAGCGGTGTGACCAAGTTGGAGCGAGAGATTGTCAAGCGACTTATGGCTTGTGGCGCGGCCAATGAGATGTTGCCATTCCCGCTCATGGGATGGGTGCGGTGCAAGGTGGCAACGGCACACGACTGGCTGTTTGACAGCTTGCTCAACAATGTCCACACGTCGCCCGACGGCGATTTCTCGCAAGTGGAACGGATCACCCACACGGGTGCATTGCTAATAGGCACCTACGACAATTTCACCGATGGCGACCCGAGCGGTTTCCTGCGCAACATCAACGCACACATGCCCACTGCCGAATACAACAAGATGATATTTATTGAGCGTACCGGTCACACCTATCAGCAGAAGCACCAAGAGGTGGCCGACAAAATACTCAAACTAATCAATGACTGGAAGGAGGTGAAATAATCATGCCTTTTCATTGCTGTCCACTAAAAATTGTGGACGGTTAAAAAATAAAATTATCAAATAAA
>CALDIG010000103.1 GCA_937904375.1 uncultured Prevotellaceae bacterium | reverse complement strand
AAATACAGCCAACACATATTATTACTTTTTCTTAATTTATAGAACCCACCTATAAAATGTGTTGCAAAATTACTGCCGCTATGATGCACCCACAATACCCAAAAAACACTACTTTTAATGTAGAAAAGCACCATTTATAGCGATTGCCCACAGGTGTGAGAGGCTGTAATTTTGCAGTCGATTAACAACACTGTTTATTATGAGAAAAATATACTTGTCATTGATGATTACCCTAGCGGTGACTGCTGCCACTGCGCAAAACGGGAATATCACCACCAGCTGGGCGCACCTCTTTGAGGCGTGTCCTCCCACTATGGGCAGCGACATGGCTTTCACCGGCGACGCAATCTATTATGTTATGCTCTCGGGCACCACACAAGGCTCTGGCGACAGCGGCTTCCCCAAAGAGTTCAGCGACCCCACTCTCTCGGTTTACTATGGCGGCGAGAAGATTTGTACTGGCGCGCCCTACGAGGGGGCTAGCTACAATAATAATATTAATGTGGTAAAAACTGACCGTGACGGCAACTTCAAATGGGTGGTTTACTCCACCAGCGGAGAGTTTAGCGACGGTCGCGTGGCAACGGCTGCCGACGGTGGTATCTACGTTGCCGTCAAGGTGCGTCACACCGACAACATGCGCACCAGCGACATCCTCATCACCGATGCTGCCGGTGGCACCACTACTCTTGCCTGGCAACTCGAGAGTGAGGATGCCAGCCGATATTACCGAGGTCTATTGATGAAAATCGATGCTAATGGCTCCCTGCAATGGCTGCGTCCCATCGACGTGAGCACTGCCGCACAGCCTAGTGCTACAGGCAACTACGCCAAAGGCACTTTCGACGCTATCTCAATCGAAGACATCATAGCCGATGCCAGCGGCAACTGCTATGTGGCAGGGCAGTATTCCAACCCCATGAGTCTCTATCGCGCCGATGGCTCGGCACTGACGCTCACTCCTCACAACACCAGTGGATGGAACGGCGACACCCAGGAAACCCGTGGCGACCTGTTTGTGGCGAAGTTTGACAATAGCGGCTACATCACCGACGCTTTCACAACGCAAGGGCATTGCGGTGCCGAGTCGATGACCAAGCTCGCATGGAACGGCGACAACATAGTGCTATCGAGCTTTGTGAAGGGCGTCACCGCCACCGACTACATCACTGTGGGCAGCGACACCTACAGCACCCCCGACGGCAACCAGAGCATCCTGCTCGCCAGCCTCAACAAGCTGCTGCAGCCCCAGTGGTCGAGATTTTACAGAGGCAGTGTCACCAACAAGAACAAGACAAGCATCATGCAATGGAACGACCTGCAGGTGCTGGCGGGCAGCATCATTCTCAACGGAATGGGAAACTTCACCCTCGACAACGGCATGGGAGGCACCCTTGCCACGCAAAATGCGTCGAGAGAGGGATTTGTGATAAAGTTTGACGCCGTCGATGGTTCTTGGCAAGCCGGAACCACAAGCATGGCGGCGTTTCCCACCATCAGCGTGCGAGGCACTGAGGTCCCAAACACTGCCATCAATGGCTGGCCCGGCTGCTTTGAGGCGCAGAACGACAGCCTGTATGTCTTTGGCTACAACCAAGGGCAGCAGACGGTGTATCTGGCATCGCTAAGCACCGATGACCTGCAGCCAGGAGCCATGTACCACCTTATAAAAGGCGGGTCACAGCCCACCGCCATCACTTGCCTCGCCACAGGCGCCAGCCTCTACACCATGAGCCGCGGCAAGGTGCTGGAGGACTATGATGACGACGGCAACGTGTGCGGCTACTACCAAGATTTTGAGTACATCAACAGCGACCTCCGCACCTCGCCCATACCCAAGAATGAGCAAGGCTATTTCTCGTCGTTTGCCATGCCGCTGGCAGCCTTCAATCTGCCGTTTGAGGTAAAAGAGTTCGCTGCCGCCATCACTGGCGACGTTAACGGCGACGGTGTCGTGACCAGTGCCGATGTCACTGCACTCTACGACTACCTGCTGAGCAACGACGAGTCACACCTCGTTAATGGCGACCAAACTGGCGACGGAGTGATCACCTCAAGCGACATCACAGCAGTTTATAATATACTTTTAGGAAATGGTAGCTAACAAGCTGACTAGCAGACAAACTGACAAGGCAATTGAGCTGACAAGCTGACAAGCTGACAAGGAACAAGCTGACAAGGCAATGGTTGTAGTTGCAACATTACACTTGTCTCGTTTGCTCGTCAGCTCGTTCGCTCGTCAGCTAAAACGATAAACGATAACCAATAATAATAATTTTAAACAAAGGTTTTTATGAAGAAATTTACTCTTTTAGCAGCTGCTGTGCTGGCATCGGCATCGATGCTGGCAACAGCGCAATCTCTTGCCGACACACAGACGCTGTGGGCAAAGTTTGTAAAAAACACTCAAGATGAGCAGGCGCTCACCTCGCAGGGCAACCACATGGTGCTCGCGCAGGATGGCGCACTTTATGTGGTTGGAAACATTGGTGCAACCAGCACTGAACAAATGACGGTGCTCACCGATGGCACCAACGCCGTAAATGTCGCTCCAGGCATCGCCTATAGCGGCAATAGCGCAAACCAGGGTCTCGTAATCATGAAGCTAGGTGCCGACGGCGAGCTGCAATGGACTGTGGCACAGACCAACGGCGAAGCAGGAGTGAATGAGAACTGGGTAGCTGCCACTGCCGACGGCGGCGTGGTGGCATTGGTAAATCTGCGTCACTCCGAGGGACATCTTGGCGAGAACATCACCATCGATGATGCCCAAAGTGTGAGCCACACTATTGACTGGACAGTAGATGAGCGCAGCTACCGTAGCTGCCTCATCAAAATCAACGCCCAGGGCGGAATCGAGTGGATGCGTGAGATCGAGGTCGGCGCCACTGCCGACGAGGCCACTTATCCCAGTTGGAGTCAGACCAGCCGCAACATTGGTCAGGGCATCAAAACTTATGCTCTCGATGTTGACAACTCAGGCAATATCTATGTTGGCGGTCTCATGTGCGCAGCTCTCACCATAGGCGACGTGACTATCGAGCCTCACAATGTGGCAAGCTGGAACGGTAACGCTCAAAGCACAGTGGGCAATATGTTTGTCATCAAGTTTGACCAAGAAGGCAACTATGTCAAGCACCTCGTGAGCGAGGGCGAGGCAACCCAGGAAAGCGTGCGCGGCATCAAGGTGGTGGGCAACAAGCTCTATATGTCGGCATGGGTTACTGGCATCGCTGGCACAGAGTTCTCTTTAGGCGGGAAAGCTGTGACACCTACAACCATCAACAGCAGCTGGGCGCTTGCCGAACTCGACACCGACCTCAACGTGGGCTGGCTACAGTTCTATGAATCTACCGTTAGCGGCTCGGCATGGCAAATGCCCACTATTACCGTTGCTGGCGACCACATCTACCTGATGGGAACAGCAAAATATGGCATTGACATCAACGGCACAAACTATACCAACACTCCTGCCAACAAGGCGCGCCAGTCGTGGCTTGTGCAATTCGACCGCAGCAACGGCAACGCCACCGCCGCCACTGTTCTCGCCACCGGCAAGATGCAGATGCAGCATGGCTTCTTCGGCGGATATGAGGGTACCGACGGCAATTTCTATGCCATTGAGCGCGGTCTCACCCCATCGGCAAGCTTTGGCTCGGAGATGATTCTCTACAAGTTCAACCAAGAGACTCTTGAGAGCGACGACAACGTGCAGCTGGCGCTTGGCTCATGCGACGGACAGTCGCTCGTCACCGACGGCACCAAGGTGTATGTGATGAACCGCTTTGGCAACAAGAATGAGGCAATCTCGTTCTACAATAGTGACGTGACGTTCAGCAGCGCATCGTTTGTGTGGGGACAGAGCGCCTACCAAGTGCCTGTGGGTGCGGTGCAGAGCATCAGCATCGAGGGCAGCAGCGAGATTAACCTCGAGAAGGGCAAGAGCATGGAGCTTGTCGCCACTTTGCTTCCCGAGAATGCCGCTAACGCCGCCATCATCTGGTCGTCGAGCGACGAAAGTGTGATAACTGTTGACGAGAACGGCAAAATCACAGCGGTTGATGACACTAAGGCGGGTGCCGCACAGGCAATTATCACCGCCACCTCGGCAAGCAACCCAAGTGTGAAAGCTAGCGTGACTGTCAATGCCACCAATATGACAGCAATCACTGCTGTAGAAGGCGTGAAGACAGTAAGCAGCGTGCGCTACTACAACGTTGCCGGCATGGAGAGCGATGTCCCCTTCAAGGGAATGAACATCGTTGTGAAGACCTACAGCGACGGCTCACGCACCACCGAGAAAGCCGTAAAATAAACCACTGTCTTCCAGCAAAATAATTAGGAGAGTATATCAACTCAAGTTGGTCAGGGAGCGCGAGCGTTTAGCTTGCGCTCCTTTTTTCTACACACCACCTTACATTCCGTTCGGCTCCATACATCCCCAAAAAAATGAACTAAAAGAGAACCATCCCCAATTAGTTCATTTTTATCCTATCAGGTGGGTGATTTGATCTTCGGTGGCGGTGGGGAGGATGCGGCGCAGGTGCTTTGCGATGAGGGCACGAGACTCTTGGGGCGTGTTGTCGCTCTGGCACATCTCCTTGCCCAGCAGTCGCTCAGGTGTGGTGAGCAGCGACCAGCCCCAGCCGTATTCCCTGCCGTGACGGTCGCGGGGATAGACGAAGTCCTCGGTGACGATGCGGCATTGCATCTGCAGGCGGGTGACGTAGGAATCGAAGCGGCTGCGCATCTTAGCACCTGTAAAACCGCATAAGGCACGCAGTTCGCGCGTGATAAGGCTACCGTGTTCCTGCAAGGTGAGCAGAATGGTCTCTTCTATCGAGCCGGGGGCTAGCTCGGTCTTCGTGCTTCGTCGCCAATTGCACCAGTGGGACCACCATTGCTTGCTCACGAAGCCTGCCTTGCCGTTAAAGAACTTGCCATATACGCAGTTGCCTTCGGTAATGATGGGACCTTTCCATTTCCACAGCGGCCAGTCCCAGCCGTCTTCGGTTGCCACATATCGGCATTCGGGGTCCACCATCTCCTCGGCGCTGAACCCCACCACTCCCCCATCGAGCAATGGCAGGAAGCCCAGTTCCTCAATCGCCACCATTAGTTCGTGGCAAGTGCCGATATTTCTCCTCATGCTGTCAATCCTTGAGCAAGTTGTCCAACTCGTTGTAAAGGCGATGCAGCGGCAGACCCATCACGTTATAGAAACTGCCGCTAATGCTTCGCACGCCCATGCAGCCTATCCATTCCTGGATGCCGTAGGCACCCGCCTTGTCGAGTGGGCGGTAGTTATCAACATAGTAATTGATGTCCTCATCGCTAAGAGGAGCAAACTCCACATCGGTCACCACACTGAAGGAGCGCATATCGGTGGGAGTGATAATCGTCACTCCAGTAACCACTTTGTGAACCTTTCCTGAGAGTTCGCGGAGCATGTGCCGCGCGTCATCGGCATCTTTGGGCTTACCCAGCACCTCGTCGCCGAGTATCACCACCGTATCGGCAGTGATGACGATCTCGCCAAAGTTCATCTCACTATTATAGGCATGAGCCTTCTTGCGCGAGAGATACTCGGCAATCTCCATCACCGGCAGCCCGGGCGGATAATTCTCGACGATGTCGCTCATAGTTCTCACTTGGAAATCTATTCCCAAATCAGCCAGCAGTTCTCTCCTGCGAGGCGAATTGCTAGCGAGAATTACATTGTATTGTTTTAATTTTTCTAAAAGCAAAATTGTGATTTATTTTAGATTATCTAGAAATTCTAGAAGTTCTAGAGATTCTAGATTAAAAATTGTGCATTAAAATAATTGTGCATTATGAATTGTGCATTATGCATTGAAGGCTTACCATCCAAACGCGTGCTCGTCGTCCATCCACAGCCCTTGGGCGGCGAGGACTTGCTCGATAATGTCGCGCGCCACGCCGTGACCGCCGTCGCAAGGCGAGATATAGCCGGCTATTTCCTTCACCTGCCGAGCGGCATCGGCGGGGGCTACCGAGAGCCCTGTCGCCCGCATGGTGTGGATGTCGGGGATGTCGTCACCCACAAAAATCACCTCGCCGGCATCGAGACCACGCTCTTTGAGCCACCGCTCAAAGAGCGGCAGCTTGAAAGCGGCGCCCATATATATATCCTCCACTCCCAGACTGCGATAGCGCAGCTCCACCGCCTCAGAGCGTCCGCCGCTGATGATGGCGATCTTCAAACCTTTCTTCACCGCCAGTTGAATGGCATATCCGTCCTTGATGTTGAGCATGCGGCATGGCATCCCGTCCACTCCCATGGGGATGGTGCTCGGCGACAGCACGCCATCAACGTCAAACGCTATACCTTTAATCAGTGTCAAGTCCATAATATTTGTTATAATTTAGGTGGGTCAAACTTATAAAAAAAGTCCTCGTCGCGTTCATGTTCGAGAAACATTGCCATGTAAATCGGCAAATATATAATAGAATCTTTAACTCTCACATTTCCTTGACAAAACACAATAGATAGAGGTATATTATAGTCCACGTTCTTCATAACCCCCGACAATGCATTGTGACGCTCATAGTCTTTACCTGACTTCACCTCGATGGGAAGCACCTGCCCATTGTGTTCTATCACAAAATCGAGTTCTCCCTGTTTTTTGCTATTGAAATAAAAAAGGCTATTATCTACAGTATAACCATGCGCCACCAGTTCTTGTGCAACCATATTTTCATGTATAGCGCCCCAGTTGATATGAATGTAGTTAGTGAGTAGCTGTTGACGCACACTGGATCCATACATTGAAGTCAACAATCCCACGTCATTCATGAACAACTTAAACAAGTTGTGTTGTTTATTCAGAAGAAGTGGCATTTCTGGTGATTCAATATTGTAAGTGGGAATAACCACTCCTGCATCCTTTAGCCACATGAAGCCACTGTCATATCTCGCATATCGCGCCTTAGCATGTAGTTCCTTAAGAATAAAGCGCTTATTGGCCACATTCAACTCTGATGGCACCAAATCATAAATCTCTTGTATGCGGAGCTTGTGCTCCGAATCACGTTTTGTTATGTCGCGCTTATAGGTTCTAATAATGCTGCGATGAATGTTCAACACGTCACGCAGATTATTAGTATCCACATACCTTTGTACTGCAGCAGGCATTCCGCCAACAATCAAATAAAGTTGCACTGCCTCAAGCATGCGCTTGTGGATGAACGGGTCCACTTCTTTTCTCGCATCGAAACATTCTCTTAAGCTATCTATGATAGTCCGTGGAATCCCTATGGCTTCAAAAAACTCCATAAGGTCAAGAGGAAACATCTCATACTCATCAAGGTAACCAACAGGGACACTACGCACATCTTGAAGTTCAACTCCAAGTAATGAACCACTCATCGCATAGCGATAACTGCCATCATCAACTAGGAATTTTATCGCAGTGGTGATTTCTTCACATTCTTGTATCTCATCAAAGAATATTAAAGTCTTACCAGGAATTAAAGGTTTGTGAACAAATGCTGACAAACGCATCAACAGGTCTTTGGCTCCATTGTGGCCCGAGAACAACGATATGGCATTTGGCTGCTCTATAAAGTTGATTTCCACCACATTGTCAAAACATTCTCTCGCCACCTTACGAATAATATAAGTCTTACCAACTTGACGAGCACCTGTCACTAATAATGCTCGAGATTCGTTGGTGAAGAACTCTCGTATCTGATCCTCTATTTTACGTCTAAGCATATATTTGTGGCTTAAAAATCATCCATTTCATTGTTATCACCGCAAAGATATGACATTCAGGCGAATTATCCAAAAAAAACTAACAAAAATAACACTTTTCCAAGGTTTTTAATCGACATTTAATACACTTTTCCAAGATATTTTAAATGAATTTATGACACTTTTCCAAGATTTCTTAATTCCACTATTTTATGGGGCACCTGCAAAAACCTGTGTTTAATGTTGATGAGCTAACGAGCGTCGAAGACGCTGAATGCTTCGGAGAAGCTTTTTGCCACTGAACCCAAAACCGTCACCACAATCGTGTTCCGACTGCCAGAGAGCGGCAGGACATTCACAAAAACCATGCCCATGAAAAGACATCAGCGAATAGCAAAACTATTCACTGACGAATTTTTGGGTATGCAAAGACGAAGTCAGGAGACCCTCTTGCATGGTCTTTCTATTGAAGTCGGGTCTTCGACCCATCCAGCGTCTTCGACGCAAAATTGCGCGCGCTCTTCAGGTGTCTATTGCGGAAAACAGGTAACATGTGATGGCAAAGTTACGAATTTTTTTAGAATGAGCAAATCAATGCGGCACACCCTGTTAAGAGGATGCCGCATTGTAAATAATCTAATAAATCTCAAATGAGCTTACTTCACAACCTTAGTGGTGGTGCTGGTTCCGTCGCTGTAGCGGGTGACCACGATGTTCACACCTTGCCAGGGACGGCTGCTGGCGGCACCTGCCACGTTGTAGTAGGTCACGCTCTGAACCTCGCCGCCGGTAGTGAGTCTTGCCACGCCGGTGACAATGCCTTCCTGCCAGTTGAAAGTGCGGTCGGTGGTACCCTCAATCACATAGTAGTTAGCATCGCCTTCGCTCTTGAGCATGGGAGCACCGGCAGGGGTGCTGACGGTTGGAGTGAAATAGATGCGCACCACAAACTCTGTCGGGAGCTCGTCAATCACGCCATCCTCATCTTCGTCGGTGCGCAGCTTGCGGGCGCCGAAGGTGCATTTCAATTGACCATTAACAGTGCCAGTACCCAGAAGGTCGCCCTCACTCAGCTCAACACCATCGAGTTCCTCGTAGAGACACTCGCCGTTAATGCCCATGCGGTAGTAATACTTGCTGAATTCCTCACCCAGCAGACTTGGGTCAACCTTGCGCCAAGCGCGCACCTTGTAAATGCTATAGCCAGTAGGAATATTGCTTTGGTCAACTTGCAGATAGATGTTGTAGTAAGCATATTGGTCGCCGTTGGCCTCCTCCCAAGAGTACTCGCTCATGAATGGATAATCCTCTGTTGGAGTCATAACGCTAACAGCAATCTTGCCGGTAGCTGCCTGCTGCAATGGCGCGCCGTAGGTGTTGTAGTCGCTGCGATCCTCGTTGGGTGCGAATGTCTCAACCACGGGAGCGTAGATGTAAGAGCCAACGTTAGCAACGGGATATGGGTCGCTGAACAGTGCCTGAGCGGTTTGACCCTCGGTCACCGGCACATTCTCACCAGCCACAGCGTTCATGGCGGTGGTGTAGTAGGTGCCCTGGTTGCCGGCGATGCCGTTGGGAGCCACATCCTGCTCATCGCTCGGGTCACTGCTTGGCTCGATGATATAGCGGTCGGCGGTGGTGAGCCAGCGGTAAGCGTCATAGCGCAAAATCTCGCTCTTGCTGCTGTACTTCACGTCGATGCCAAACTCAATAGGACCGTTTGCAGGCAGAGCGCGGTCAATCTTCTCGTCGTCGCTGGCGATTTGGTCGGCGGTGACGCTGCGTGTACCCTCTGGATCCATAACGAGCTGGGTCTTGTGGACGTAGATGTCCATAGTGTTGCTGTTGGCAAACTTGTCGCCAAAGACGAAATTCACTTGATAGGTATATTTGCTTGGGTGGGCGTTATCAGCCACCGAAGCCGAGAAGTTGTCGTAGAACTTGATGCCGTCGCCGGTGAATTGCACGCCGTTGGCATCGTAGGTGAACGCAGCGGTGAAGGTGGGATTGGGAGCCTCGGCACTTGCGGTGCCGTTGCTGTTGTAGCCAAACTTGAAGAAGTTCTGGTTCTGCATCACTACAGTCATCGTTCCGTTGCCGTTGGCCATACTGGTCACTGTACCCACGGCTATGGGGTCGCTGTGGTCGCCAGTGGCATCGGTATAACTGCGTGTGAAGGTGAGAGTGCCTTGCTGCAACTCCTCGCCGGTGATGTTCGATACCACTTTACCCATAGTCACAAGGTTAGAGTAGTTGTTCTTCTCCTCTTGTGGGTCGAAGCGGCTGTAGTAGTCGGCAGTGAGCTTGAGGTTCAAATCCTCGCTAACGTCGATGCCAGGGATATACACGCTCTCCTTGTTCGACATCTGCAAACTCAGGAAACCGTCGGTGTCTTGTCCACGCACTGCGTAAGTAATGGTCTGACCCTCGTTAGGCAACTGAGCTACACGGTCGGTATAGGTGAGACCGGCTTGAGTGTTGGCGGTGATGGTAACAGGATTACCAGAACCATCAGTGACAGGAGTGTAGGTCTCAACACCGTTCACGTTGGTCACTCGATAGAGTGTGTAAACACCGTTCTCGCCAGGCAGGAAGTCGAGCAGGTTTGATGTCCATGTGAGAGTGATATCGTAGGCATCCTCGCCATCAACCTTCACAGCCTTGTCCTCGGTAATCTCGTCAAGCTTGATGACATAGAGACCGATTGTGGGAGCATGGTCGGGGTTGTAATAGATATACTTTTGGGCTTTGTTAGAGTCGCGCGACTTGCTGGCATCCTCTGTATTGGTGAATACGAGCATACGGTAATCTGGCACAAAGAACATCATGTCACGCACGTCTTGGCAGTCATCGCTGATAGAAGCTTTGCCATACATGTTGAACTCATGCCCAGTGCCCTCGGCACTCATCACATCGATGCAGTCGTGAACCACGCCGAAGCTGTCGCCATTAACCAAAAGACGGTAAACATCGTTAAGTGCCGTGCCACCAGTAGCCATTGATGGACTGAACTGCTCAAACATGTGGCTGAAAAGTGCCTCTACACTCTGGTCGAAGTAGCCCGAACCGTTCCAATAGGGCTGGTTCTCGGCATCTTGGCTCAGACTGCGTGGAGCAGTTGTGGCATTGACATCGTTGGCAGAATAGTCATTGTTGAACCAACGCAACTGACCCTTGCCGAGCAGATAGAAGCGGTTGAGCTTGTCGGCATCAATCTTAAACAAGGTGCCAGCAGTCTCCTCGCTACCCACACGTTTAGCATCGGTGAGCACGCGCACACTCTTGATAGTGGCATCAACCACGGCACGCAGCGATGCATAGTCGGTGATGGTGTAGTAGTCAAATACTCCACTGCTATTAGCCACGGCGAGTCCACCGGAGATAAGCTTCGACACGGTGACTCCATCTTTCATTTCCACCAATAGCACAGTATTGCCTTCCTCGTTGGGCACATAAGTGTCGGGGGCAAGATAATTGATATTAGGACCATCATATTTATAGGTGGCCTCAATCTTAGAAAAACGCAGGTTGTTGGTGCCGCTAGGCCTTACAATCAACTTCTTGGTGGGAATGTTCCAAGTCATAAACAAGCCATCATTAGAGAAAACCAAGTCGCCCGATGCGATTAAATCGGCAAACGATGGCGATGACGTTTTGGTAATGGTGACATAGGTACCATCACCATTCAAATATTTAATGTACTGAAGCCTACTGCCATCATTTGCGGCACCGGTACCATAACTAGAGAGAAAGGTGAAATTCGTGTTGGTTATCGTGTAACCATCGTAAGTGTAAAATCGTGCATCATAGCCATAAGCGGCTTGATAATAAGTTGATTGACTTGAGCCGAAACCACCACTTATGTAATCCACATAAAAGCCTCCCTTGATTGACTTGGTGCCAGTGCTGGAACTTGATACCACATTGTTTCCCAAATCTGTGCCAGGAATATAGGTTACAGTCTCAGAAGTGCCAGTGAAGTCGGTGATTGGACCTGCCGACTCATAGGTGACATCCACTTGTGTCAAACGCACTTGACTTGAATGCTTAAAGGTCACTTTCTGTGCCGAGCCAGTCCATGTTCCCGAGGAATAAGAACCGCTACCTCCAGTGGCGGTACTGCTTGTGATGGTGCTGTAACCCGAAACAAATGTAAATTTGATACTTGTAATCACCTTGTCGGTTTCGGCTTCCACTACGATGTCATTGCTTGTACCGCCATTAAAGTAATATGCAGAATTTGAATACCCATATAATTGATACATATTTAATGTAATACCGCTCTTCCTCACATAAGAAGCCCTGGTGCGGTCGTTGCTTGATGTAAAAGAAACTGTGCCCGACGACGCTTTTTTATAAACGACGCCGTCCATGTCCCACCCATAAGTGTTGAGATAACCAATGTTGGCATTAGTGTCCTTGCCTATCGTTCCAATCGCGGAATAGGCCACGGGGTAGGTGCCGGTGGCTACCCCATTGGTCCAGGTGCCCTCGGGGGAACCCAGGGCGGAGTATCCTCGGGCGTAGTTGCCGGGGATGTTGCGGTTAGTGTAGATTTCTCGCAGCATGGCGATAATCTGGTCGGGGTCGGTAGCCACCTGCCCCAGATTGCTGCTCTGCTGCGCAGTAGTTGGGGCGTTAAAGGGCCAGCTGTAGCTGATGCCCTCAAAGAACGCACGGTTCTTCACCGCTGTGGGCTGCGCCCAGGCAACCACTGCCATCACGGTGATAATGAGAGAAGTAAATAATCGTTTCATATTAATATGGTTTTATAATAATATCTTTCTTATAAATAATATCTTTCTTTAGAGGACATGAGGACAAGAAAACAAGAGGACAAGAAAGCATCCTGTTTTTGAAAAATCGTGCAAAGTTACAAAAAAGTTTTTAGTAGTCAGTTAACTACAGCAAGTTTTTTTCACGCAGAGAAAAAATGGATGGCAAAATAGATTGCTCGACGGCAAAACCGCACTACAGAGAACCCATAGAGAACTTTTATTGATGTGATAATGCCATGTAAATGCAATACGTGCTCCCCACAGAAATGCGAGGAGCACGTATTTTACAGAAGCAGCACTATTGTGCGCTAAACCATTTGTTACTTCACAACCTTGGTGGTAGTGGTTGAGCCGTCGCTGTAGCGGGTCACAATTATGTTCACACCTTGCCAGGGCTTGCTGCTGCGCATACCTGCGAGGTTGACATACTCTACACCTACTACCTGAGCATTGCTTATCACACCATTGATAGCGGTAGGCAGCGGGCTGCTTGCTTTCAAGTCAAGGGGCTGAGTGCGGAGAACATCCGAGGCAGTCTGGGTTGTATTGAGCGATGGCACAGTAGCGAGTCTGGCGCTACTGTGTGGAGTGCCATAGGCTTTTGACGTGCGCTGAACGATGATATGGAACTCATACTGGTTGTCGCAAGTCTCGGAAGCATCAAAAGCAGCATCCAGATTCTCCAGCTGATTGTCAAACTCGTTCAAATCCCAACGCCCTATGCAAGCGGCGCCATTAAATGGGTTATTATCGGGAATCACCATAATCTGTTTATCCTTATCCCACATAGCGTAAGTGATGATGGCGTACTCTTGAATCTTGGGGTTCAAGAAATAATAATAGGTGGTGGTGCCATCTTTTGTTACGGCAGGACCTGTGTCGCCATCGTTGAGCATCAGGTTGCCTTCAAGGAAGTTTGCTGTGCAGTAAGTGTTTGGCACATAGCTTGCATCACCATCGGCCTCGGGTTCTGCGGTGAGCTTGATGGTGTAGTTAACGTCATCGCTATACACACCGGTAACAGTCTTCGCCTTGATGTAATGATTCACTAAGGCACTTGCTTTGCTAATGCCATCTGCGCCGAAGTCTGAGAAGTCTAGCTCTACCCAGTTGCTCTGGTCCCAACCGCCTTCGCGCTTGCAGTGGTTGTCGTTCATCAAGTAGTCAACCTGTGTAGTAGATGTTGGCTCGGTCTTCACAATTGAGATGTCGCCCAGGTCTTTACACCACAGGCTTGAGCCTTGAGCATACACGCCCTGCAGACGGTCGCTCACGGTGTAGGTCTTATCCTTCTCGCCAAATTCCTCAATCCAATGAAGAGGAGTCTCGGTAACTTTGTAGTAAGCTGTGTTGCTGGCAACAATCCAGCCGAGATAGTTCCAGCCATCGAGTTGAGTAACGGTCTCGCCCTCGTTCACCACATCGAGAACAGATATAGTGCTGGTGGCGGTGGTGGCGTTCTCGGTCTCGGTAGTGGCATCGCCGGCAACAGTCTTGGTGGCCTTGTACATGAAGTTAGCGTCGGCCTCATCGGGGTTGATGCCCTTAACCTTGGTGTAAAGGTCACCAACGAGAGAAACTAACTGGTTTTGTGGAACCTCAACAGCACTTGCGGCATCAGCACCACCAGCAGGATTGAAGGTGAGGGTGGGGGTATATTTCTCTATTTTCAGCTGGTTCTCGTTAAGGTTGCCCTTGTTTTGACTTGCAGTAGTGCCCACATAGATGCGGTAGATGCCGGCAGGAATCTTAAAGGCGTTGTTCTCGTAGTCGCTGCCATACCACAAGTAAACATTCTCGGAATTCTCATTTACCAAATAATCGGCCTCACCTGGCACTCCTCGCAAGTTTTGACCATTGATATTGGCCCAGACGTCATTCATGTCAATTTTCCAAGTCACGCTGAAGCGACCAAAGGCTTCACCTTCCTGGCTGGCGTAGTCGCCTGTACCCTTGAAATATACATCAATGTAATACTCATCGGTCTCGTCGTCATAGTTGAAACGTGGACCGTAGGTGTGCCAAGTCTCATTGCCATTGGCAGTACCCAGCAGCCACAATGGCGACTTGGTGTTATCGTAGAAATAGGCAGTAATTGTTACTTCATTGTCGGGCATGGTGAAGGTGTAGTTGCCCTGAGCGTCAGGAACGAGAGTTGTTTCGACACCAGTAACATTGTCGGTTATAGTAACGTATGAAAGCTCATAATAACCTTCACTCTCATCGGCTGGGTTGATGGGGTTTGGTGTCACGTTAAACACCACATTCTGACCATCATAAGATTTCACTTGGTCATTTTGAACCACATATCCCTCGGTGATAAACACATTGCCGCAAAGCGAGCTTGGCTTAACAACAATATTTATATCATGATAGGTCACCTCCTCAAATTCAACAATGATGTGAACGTCATTGCCTGGCATCACGAAGTTGTAAAGTGTGCCGCTGGTGGTGGTAGTGTTGCTCAAAATATCAACAGTGGCATCTCCGCTAGTGGTGTTTAATTTATTGATAGTAATGTTCTTAACCTTATATCCGTCGGCAGCGGTAACAAGGAATTGAACGGTATCCATCTTTTGAGAGTAGTTATGGCCGTTTTCCACCAAAATACCATCGCGCAGCGAGATACTGCCGTAACTGTCATCAGGTTGTACCTCGGTAGTCACCTCATATTTATCGGCTGGTTTGTAGAGGTAAACACGATTCTCTGTACTTGCCCAACTCGTGTTGAACGTGCGGAATTGGTTATAGCTATTATAGTGATAGATGCGCTTGTTGAATCCCCATTGTTGGAAACCAATTTGCGCAAAGTAGCCCCAGTTAGTCTGTATGCCAGTAGTGTTGATGCTAATTTTGGTGTTACAATATGCTGTATTAGAGGGTTTCGTTGTTGTGCGACTAATGCGGTAGCTCTCAAGAGTGGTTGAGTTGCCGTAAATTTGCGTTTCAGTGCGTAGATATCCTCCTACAGCTGTTATACAGAAAGGATAATTCGTATCATCCGAAGACTCGAGCTTCATAATAAGCACATCTCCGGTAGCTTTGACGAAACGACCATTTTATAGCAATTCTACAGGCGTTGAAAGGAAGTTTCCACTAGTGGAGTTGTTGTATTGGTTTACACTGAAGGCACGCCCCTCGGTGTCGGTAGCAGTTTTGCGGTTGACGAGGATATAATTCTGTCCAGCAACAACTTCATCATTATCTGTCACCAGTTCATAAATGTCTCCCACTTCCTGCTCTATTACGATGTCAATTTGAGCGAATCGAATGGGACGTGGACCGTTTTCAAACATCAACTCATATCCTGCGGGTAGTCCATCAGAATAGCTTGTGTGAACTTTTCCGTCGCTATCGGTATAAGTGCCACTAGGAATTTGCGCTCTCCACCAACCATCATAACTATTGCTGTTATATGGAGCTTTGTATATACCTGCATACTCACTATGAGTTTGACTGTATTGAACGTCCATAGTTTGTGGACCATTGTAGAATGTCTCATCGCCATTTGCAACATTAGTATTATCTAGACAATGGAAAATAATCTTCTTGATGTTGAAGTTTGCCGACTTTATGGTCATTGTTGTTTGCTGCTTCATAAGCAGGAAGTTGGGGTTGTTCATACCACCCGACATTACCAACTGTACACCACCCTTGCTGATATTATAGACGGTGTTGGCGCTTTCCCAATCCACATCGTTACGTGAGATGGTGATGGTTTTTTCTCCTGCCCATGCTGTCACTGCAAAAGTCAGGAGCAATAAAAAGGTTAGAATTTTTCTCATTTTTGCTAAATTGAATTAATAAAAAAGTATGTGTTTCTCTCGTGTTTTCTCGGAATTGGACGCAAATATTGTAAAATTCAATTAATTATACAACAAATTTCAATAAAGATGCCAAAAAACCGCATAAAAAGGCGATGTGACGCTCTGCTGGGTTCTCCATATCCGAGCGTTATATCAAACAACTTAAACAACATGGGTAACAACACTAATAACATCATTATTTCAAGACCGAAGAAAAAAAATTGTTGTTTTCGTTGTTATTTGGTTGTGATTGTTGTTTTATATAACTGCGACTAAGTCAATTAGTAACTTTAGAAAATTAAAAAAGCATCTCGAGGGGGCTTGCTATAAAAAACAAGTCACCCATGCAGTTGACATGGATGACTTGATATTTCAGGAATTGTCGTGGGTGTTAATCGCTGCTCTTTGCGCAGATGTACTCACGGTTGAGGCGTGCGATGTTGCTGAGCTTGATGTTCTTGGGGCACTCGGCGGCGCAGGCACCAGTGTTGGTGCAGTTGCCAAAGCCCAGTTCGTCCATCTTCTCCAACATAGCCTTCACGCGCTTCTTAGCCTCGGCCTTGCCTTGTGGCAGGAGGGCAAACTGGCTCACCTTAGCCGCCACGAAGAGCATAGCCGAACCGTTCTTGCAGGCTGCCACACAAGCGCCGCAGCCTATGCAGCTGGCGCTGTCCATTGCCTCGTCGGCATCCACCTTGCTGATGGGGATGGCGTTGGCATCCTGAGCGCCGCCGGTGTTGAAGCTCACGTAGCCGCCAGCCTGCTGAATCTTGTCGAAGGCGTTGCGGTCAACCATCAAGTCTTTGATAACGGGGAATGCTGCCGAACGCCAGGGCTCTACGGTGATGGTCTCGCCGTCACGGAAACGGCGCATATAGAGCTGGCAAGTGGTAGCTCCTGTGGCGGGACCATGAGGATGACCGTTGACATATAGCGAGCACATGCCGCAAATTCCCTCGCGGCAGTCATGGTCGAAAGCGACAGGCTCCTCGCCCTTCTCAACGAGCTGCTCATTGAGGATATCGAGCGTCTCGAGGAACGAGGTATCGGTAGGAATATCCTGCAACTCATAGGTCACAAATTCCCCCTGCGCTTTAGGATTAGCCTGACGCCAGATTTTGAGTTTTACATTTATACTATTTTCCATATTTTCTCTTAGCTAACAAGCAGACGAGAAACAAGCTAACAAGGCAATTGCATTATCACACCCATTATCTCGTGCTACTTCATTAATAAATTATTTCATTTTCATTCAAACGAGTTATTTCAAGCATTCATTGACAGTATCGGCTAATGAAGACAACATCTTAATAATTTCGGATAAACGGTTTATTAAATCGTTGTAAACTTCATCATCAATATATCCAAGCTGAAAACACATTATCAACTGTGTCTCAATCTCAGAAGCGGAACCAAGAGCAAAGCACAAGAAACGGTATTTCTCTTTCTCGGAGCGTCGCCCATAGCCTTCGGCAATGTTTGAAGGGATAGAAATAGCAGCCCTTCTCATTTGAGAGGTGATACCATACAGCTCATCACGTGGAAATTGCTTTGACACACGATAAATCTCTGTGGAGAAATCTATGCTTTTTTCCCACACTTTTAATTTTTTATGTGTAAAAGGTATCATCGGAGAATGCTCATCTACTATTGCCTTGTTTCCTTGTCAGCTTGTCAGCTTGTCAGCTTGTAAACTCGTTTACTAATACTAAACTAAGACTTATAATTTCTTGTTTGTACCTTGATTGCCTCGTAGTGGAGCGGCTCCTTAATCAATGACGGGGCGTTGGTGTCGTCGCCGTTGTATTTCCAGCAAGCCACGTAGAAGAAGTTCTCGTCGTCGCGCTTGGCTTCGCCTTCTTCGGTCTGGTGCTCCTCACGGAAGTGTCCACCGCACGACTCCTCGCGGTTGAGGGCGTCGTAGGCAATGAGCTCACCCATAGTGATGAAGTCGCGCAGGCGGAACGCCTTGTCGAGCTCGATGTTCATGCCGTCTTGAGTGCCGGGGACAAAGAGGTTGGTCTCAAATTCCTTGCGCAGCTCTTTGATTTTCTCAAGAGCTGTCTCCAGGCTCTCCTTGGTGCGGCCCATGCCCACATAGTCCCACATGATGTTACCCAGCTCCTTGTGGATGGAGTCAACCGAGCGTTTGCCCTGGATAGCCATCAGGCGGTCGAGGTCGGCCTGCACGCGCTCCTCGGCTTCCTCAAACTCTGGTAGGTCGGTCGAGAAGCGAGGCACAGTAATCTGGTCGCTGAGGTAGTTCTGGATGGTGTAAGGCAGCACGAAGTAACCGTCGGCGAGACCCTGCATCAGCGCCGAAGCGCCGAGGCGGTTAGCGCCGTGGTCGCTGAAGTTGCACTCGCCAATGGCGAAGAGACCCTTGATAGAGGTCTGCAGCTCATAATCTACCCAGATGCCACCCATAGTGTAGTGGATAGCGGGATAGATCATCATGGGGTTGTAGTACTTCACGCCGTCAATCTCGTTGGCAAGTTCACCAGGATTCACGTCGGTGATTTCCTCATACATATCGAAGAGGTTGCCATAGCGCTGGCGCACCACGTCGATGCCCAGGCGGTTGATCGCCTCGCTGAAGTCGAGGAACACGGCTTGCCCGGTGTTGTTCACGCCGTAGCCCTTGTCGCAACGCTCCTTGGCGGCGCGGCTTGCCACGTCACGCGGAACGAGGTTACCGAAGGCGGGATAGCGGCGCTCGAGGTAGTAGTCACGCTCCTCCTCGGGGATGTCGCTGCCCTTGATTTGTCCTGCTTGCAGCTTCTTGGCGTCTTCAATATTCTTAGGTACCCAGATGCGTCCGTCGTTACGCAACGACTCACTCATCAGGGTGAGCTTCGACTGCTTGTCGCCGTGGCGTGGGATGCAGGTGGGGTGAATCTGAACGTAGGCGGGGTTAGCGAAGTAAGCGCCCTTGCGGTAGCAAGCCATAGCTGCGCTCACGTTGCAAGCCATCGCGTTGGTCGAGAGGAAATAGGTGTTGCCATAACCGCCGGTGGCGATTACCACTGCATGGGCGGCAAAGCGCTCGAGCTCACCAGTGACGAGGTTCTTGGCGATGATACCGCGTGCGCGGCCATCGATAATCACCACGTCGTGCATCTCATAGCGGTTGTAGCTCTTGACGTTGCCCATCTCGATCTGGCGGTTGAGCGACGAGTAAGCACCCAGCAGCAGCTGCTGGCCAGTCTGACCCTTAGCATAGAATGTGCGGCTCACCTGCGCGCCACCAAACGAGCGGTTGGCGAGCAAACCGCCATACTCACGGGCGAAGGGCACACCCTGTGCCACGCACTGGTCGATGATATTGTTCGACACCTCGGCAAGGCGATAAACGTTGGCCTCACGGGCGCGATAGTCGCCACCTTTCACGGTGTCGTAGAAGAGGCGGTAAACCGAGTCACCGTCGTTCTGATAGTTCTTAGCGGCATTGATACCTCCCTGCGCGGCAATCGAGTGAGCGCGGCGGGGAGAATCCTGAATGCAGAAGTTCAGCACCTTGAAGCCCATCTCACCCAGCGTAGCAGCTGCACTGGCACCTGCCAAGCCAGTACCCACGACGATGATGTCGAGGCGGCGCTTGTTGGCGGGGTTCACGAGTTTCTGGTGTGCTTTATAGTTAGTCCATTTCTCAGCTACAGGTCCCTCGGGGATCTTAGAGTCAATAGCGGGCTGAGCAACGTTGTTCTTTAAGTTTTCTTCCATTTTTCGTAAAATTTTAAATGATTAATTACTCAGCATTCTCTTAGCAAGCGCCCACGCATGACCAGCCCCAGGCAAACTTGCCGGTGAGAGCGATAGCGCAAACGGCAAAGAGCAGCATCACGATGGTAGCCCACCACCAGCCTATGCATTTCCAGCGGTTGAGCCACTTGTCGTTGTTCACACCTATCGACTGGAAGGCACTCCAGAAACCGTGGGTGATGTGGAACCAGATGGCGCAGAAGCCAATCAGATAAACTGGCAGTACCCACACCTGCTCGAAGGTGGTCTTGAGAGCAACATAGCCCGAGTCGGCAGGTTCGCCCAAGATCTCTGGCAGCTGCATCTTAGACCAGAACTGATAGAGGTGCAACACGAGGAAGCACAGCACTATGATGCCCAGCACGAGCATGTTCTGTGATGCCCACTCCACGCTCTTGGGACGAGCGGTGACAGCATAGCGGTTGCTGCCGCGCGCGCTGCGGTTTTGCAGCGTGAGCCAGAAAGCGTAGATGATGTGAATCACAAAACCTGCGGCAAGCACCGCAGTGCCTAGGAGGGCATACCAGTTAGCGCCGAGAAACTCGCACACAGCCTCATAAGCATCAAGCGAATAGACTGCCACGGCGTTCATCAGCGCATGGAATGTTAAGAATAGGATAAGGAAAAGACCAGTGACACTCATCACCACTTTCCTTCCTACCGAAGATTTAAATAACCACATAGTAGTTTTGAATTTAGTTATTAATTGATTTAGTTAGTTAATTATCAATGCAATAGCAGCCACCAGCGAATACTCACGGTGGAATTAAAGTGCAAATGTAACATTTTTTGTCGTGATTTGCAACCACAGAGCATTAAAAAAGCTCCCCACCTTGCGTTTTATCAATATTTTTTATAATTTTGCAAAAAAATTATCACACACATTATCATAAAACAAACTCAACAAAGATGTGTTTTTTTTTGTCAAACAATTACAGACAATTCTTTGTGAAAATTTGTATAAATTAATGGTTGGGTGTTAGTTGGCGCAGCCACTTAACACTTAAAACTTTACATTTAACACTTAATAATTACCACATTAAAATAATAAACCAAAAAATGAAAAAAGGACTACTATTTCTCTTGTCATTTGTAATGTGCCTGCCGTTGATGGCAGAACAACGCACAGTAAACGAAGCCCAGGCTGTGGCTTCAAGTTATTTGCGCTCAAGATAATATTCTCACAATGAGACTTAAATGGATATTGCTTGGTGTCATGCCCCTGGCTCTCATGGGGTGTGGCACCAAGTCTTTACTTGCTAACAGCGATGAAATGGTCACGGTAAATCATGTAGAGGCAGCTGGCCACAAACTCATGGTGATGAACCCCAGCGAGAAGGCACAAGTGCGCTTCGTCAGCCACAAGCAGAGCGATTTCAATGGCGCGCCGAGCATTGATGACGCAAGCATCGTCGTCAACGTGGCGGCGGCGTTCACGCTCGACACCGAGACGATGGACGTGTGTGGCGACCATGTGGTGGCGGGCGAGCGCATCAAGGGTTATGACGACGTTACCGCCACAGGTCATATACTAATTCTTGACAATAAAGCGACCATCAAGAGCAATGCCTCTCTTGAGGCATCGATTGAGGCGGCAGTCAAGGGCAAGGGCTATCTCTTCCAGCAATGCCTCATTGTGGAAGACGGCAAGGGCGTGGTGGAGCGCATACCAAAGGCGATACGCGACCGCAAGGCGCACATCATCTACCGCGCCGCTTGCGTGATGAGCGACGGCAGCTTAGCCATACTGCAAGGCGACGAGCCGATGTATTGCAACGAGTTTATCGACGCATTGGTAGCCCTCGGCGCACAGCAAGCCCTGTACCTCGACATGGGCACCTGGGCTTGGGGATGGGTGCGAACCGGCAAGACCACTCAAGAACTTTCAGAGCATTTCTCCAACACCCGCTATCAGAGCAACTGGCTGCAGGTGGTAAAGTAGCTGACAAGCTAACGAGCAAACAAGCTGACGAGACAATGGTGCGCTAACGCAGACTTGCAGAGTAATTATCTATTGCCTTGTCAGCTCGTCAGCTTGTTAGCTCACGAATAGTTAGTAGCCGGGGTTTTGGCTATCGCCAGTGAGGGAGAGCACTTTGCCCGGGATGGGGAATACTGTAGTGTAGCCGCTTGCCTCGCCAGGAAGCTGTGGGCGGTCGGTATAGGCTCTTGTGAAAAGTCCATAACGCACTAGGTCGTTGCGACGCCAGCCTTCCCAAGAAAGTTCAAGCATGCGCTCATCGAGGATATTAGCAAGAGTTGCTGTGCGATGCGGCGCACCCACACGGTCACGCACCATGTTGAGCGGCTCGTCGCCGTTGCCACCGTTGCGCACCATCGCCTCGGCTTTCATCAGCAGCACGTCGGCGTAGCGGAATAGCACGATGTCGTTGTCGCTCTGGTTGCCGTCTTTGGTGCCGGTGGGGTCCACCTCATATTTACGCATTCTCGCTCCCGCCGTCTTTTCCCAGGCCTTGCCGCTCACGTCAAGCGCCACATTCCACGGCTCATAGACCAGCTGGGTGCCGTCATCAAGCAGCACAGGGTTGCCGTTGAGGTCAAACACCTCGTCGGCATAGTAGCTCATGACGAAACGCGGGTCTTCATCGTCGGTGCCATAGCCAAAGGTGTTGAGCACCTCGATTGTCGCACTTGAGCCGTTCTCGCCGTTGAGACCTAAAGCGGCGGCATGGTTGTAGTGGCGCGAGCGGAACAAGTAAATGTACTGATTGGTGTAGAGATACTTGTCCATTGGTATCGTGAAGATATTCTCAGAAGAAACCTCGTTGTTCACCACAAACGGCGTGACGAAATCATTGTCGAGAGTGTAACCGTAGGTTTTCAACATATCGCAGAAGTAAATGGTGGCTTCCCAAGTGTTGTATTTGTTGCCATATATAGTCCAGATGATGTTCTTGCCATCGGGACGGGAGGCATCGGTCCAGTTGTCGTGGGTATAAACCTCGGCGTTAAGAGCCAACTTTGCGAGCAGGAATAGCGCCACAGACCCAGTAAAGCGCCCGTAATAGTCGCCATGTCGATTGCTGCGCTCATGGCTTAGCAACAACAGCACGTCAAGCAGTTCGCCGCGAATGAAGTCGAAGGTCGTGCTGCGAGGTTGCAGCTTCACGTCGGCGACATCGGGGCTAGACTTGGAGAATACCGGCACACGGCCATAGAGGTCCATAGCATAGAAATAGAACATCGCCCTGAGTCCCCGCACCTCGGCGCGGTAAGCTGCCACGTTGTCGTTGCCCGGATGCTGCGCGAGGAAGGCGTCGATGTGCTCAAGCGACTCGTTACACTTGATGATGGCTTGGAACAGATAGTCCCATGTGCCGTCGATGGCTCCGTTGCTTGTTCCCCACTGGTGGGTGAAGAGGTCTTGCCAAAAGCCTCCGTCATACCAATCGGCGCCGCGCGTGGGCATGATTGCCTCGTCGGTGGTGAAGGTGTTGAGGTCATAGACCCCTCGTCCAGTGCCTTGCAGTCCCTGGCTGTTGCTGTTGCCACCCACATATTTATAGAGTGCCGCCACGGCATTGCGGTAGAGGTCTCCCTCGGTGTTGTAGGCCTCGGTATCGGGAATACGGTCGGTGGGGTTCTCCTCAAGAAACTTGTCACATGAGGTGCATGCCAACATCAACACTGCCCAAAAATATATAATAATGCGTTTCATTTTACTTGTGTTTAGAAGGTGATGTTTACTCCCAATGTGTAGTTGCGCGCCAAAGGATAAGTGCGCTTGTCGTCAACGCCCAGAGTGCTGTCCACGTTGTTGCTGTTGATGATGGGCGTGAGACCGCTATAGCTGGTGAAGGTGGCAAGATTGTTGATGGTCACCGACAGTCGCAAGCGACTGATAATCTTGCTCTTCACTGGCACATTCCATCCAAGCGTCAGATAGTCGAGATTGAGGTAATCGCCGTTCTCGAGCCAGTAGTCGGTGGCGGTCTGGTCCACAATGTTGGCATCGGGAGCGCTGGCAAGCACGTTATATCCCGGCAGACTGTTCATGTTCATATAGGTTAGCGAGGTGCCGTTGTAGATTTTGTGGCCAAAAGCGCCGTTCATCTGCAGCACAACGTCAAAGTTCTTGTAACGGAAACTGAAGTTGGTGCCGAGCAGCGCCTTTGGTGTGGCTTGTCCGCACAACTGGCGGTCTTTGCCGTTCTCAAGGTCGATGATGCCATCGCCGTCGAGGTCGGCAATCTCGTAGGTGTAGCTGCCGTCGTCGTTAGCCTTCAGCCCTGTGCAATGTGGCAGGTAGAAGGTGCCAAGAGGCTGTCCCACAATCTGATAAACGATATTGTTGTCGCCGCCGTGGAATCCTGCGCCGTTAAGGCTTGAGATTACCACATAGTCGTCGGCATTGATTTGGTAACCCTGATATTCTCCGCTCAACGAAAGCAGCTTATTGCGCTGGAACGCCAAGTTTATGTTCACATTAAGCTCCATGTCCTTTGTCTTGAACGGAGTAGCGCCAAGCGAAATCTCCACACCGCTGTTGCGCATCTGGCCCAAGTTGGCGAGCAGACTGCTGAAAGTGAATGGCGGCACCGGCACACCGTAGTTGTAAAGCATATCGACGGTCTTGCTGGTGTAAAAGTCGATTGAGGTGAACAGCCGCCCAGCTAGGAACGCAGCGTCGATGCCGGCGTTGAAGGTGCGTTTCACCTCCCACTTGAGGTCGGGGTTAACGTTGCGCAGAGTGGCGAAGGTGACCAATGCCTCATTGCCAACTGGTGCTACACCGGCAGGCTGCGCGTAACGCACGCTGGAATAGGAGTCGATACCTCCCTGATTTCCCGCAAGGCCATACCCCGCTCTCAACTTCAGGTTATCAAGCCACGGCGTGTCGCGCAAGAACTGCTCGTTGCTGATGGTCCACGCCGCCGATACCGATGGGAAGAACCCCCACTTGTGGTTGTCGCCAAACTTCGACGAGCCGTCGGTGCGCGCCGTGAGGGTGAGGCTGTAGCGGTTGTCGTAATCATAACTCACACGCCCCATGAAAGCCACCAGCGACGGTTTCTCGCGGTAACTGCCGGTACCTTCCCACAAGGTGAGCGCACCAGCCTGAATATTGTCGAAGCCAATGGTGTTGTTGTTGAAATTGGTGGTGGTGGTGAAGAAGCCACTATAGGTGTCGCGCTGCGCCTCGGCAAGCGCCATAGCGTTAAGATGATGCAAGCCTAATGATTTGTCGTAGGTCAGGATGATGTTGCCAAGCAGCGACTCGGTCTTGGCGGTGCTGCGATAGGCCTGACCATGAGCCCAAATCGATGTGGGCAGATATTGCTGACGCTCCACCTCGGTGTGGCTGTAGGCGCCAAACACCGCCAAGTCGAGTCCTTGCGCCAATCGCAGGGTGAGTTTGGCGTGAGTGCTGATGTGCGTGGTATTGTCCTGGGTGCGGCTGTCCATCAACGCCACTGGGTGATTGATTTGGTTGCTGTAGGCGAAACCGTCGTAGCCGCCACTGGCATTCTGTGCCGCCTCAAAGGTGGGGTTAAAGGCTGCCGCCGAGTAAAACGTCTTCTGAACATCGTAGATAGAGGTCTTGTTCTTTTGCAGACTGCCAAACACACCAACATCAATCTTTAGCAGTCCGTCAAACATATTCTGATACATGCTCATGTTGCTGGTGAAGTTGCGCGTGTTCTCGTGCAAAATCACGCCATTATGGTCAACATAGCCTAAAGACACGCGGTAGCCATTGTCGTTGCCTCCGCCCGAAAAGGCGATGTGATGGTCCTGAAGAAACGCCGTCTGCTCAATGGCTCGCTGCCAATTGGTGTTGAAGCCATTATCCACGAGCATCATGCCACGACTCGCCACTTCGCTTTTATATCTTGCGGCGTCGAGCATCTTGAGATTCTTGAAAACCTTGCCAAAGCCGTAACTGCCGTTGTAGCTGATAGTGGTCTTGCCCGAACGACCTTTCTTGGTGACCACCTCGATTACGCCGGCAGCGCCACGAGAGCCATACTGTGCTGTCTCGCTGGCGTCCTTGAGGATGTTGAAGCTCTCGATGTCGGCAGGATAAATCGATGACAGGGTTGTGAGATCGCCAATCACGCCGTCGATGATAATCAGCGGGTCGTTGCCGCCGGTGAGCGACGTGGTGCCTCGCACACGCACCGCATTCATCGCCGCCACGCCGTTGTCGCTGCGGGTGATGGTGAGACCTGCCACACGTCCGTTGATGGCATCGAGCGCGGTAGATACCTGCTCGCGGTTCATCTCGTTCTCGGTCACCACCTCGCTTCTACTTGATGGTCGCACCATACCAGTTGAGTCGCTGGCATTCTGTGCCACCGCAGGCAGCGCAAGAGCCACCATAGCAGCCTTTGCTGTGAGCTTCAGAATTGTCTTGACTGATACCATATTATTGCAGTTTTATGGGTTTTAGGTCACAAATATACAATTTTTCAACATAAAACTAAGAAAAAATTGTGTTTAATCTCTTTTAGTTGCATCTTTTTCTGTATTTTTGCGCCGTAATAATATAACATAAAAACTCTTATATATGAAACGAACATCATTTGCAATCATCTTTGCCTGCCTCACGCTGACGATGGTGGCTCAAGATGCCATCAGAGTGAAATACAAAGGCGCTAAGCCCAATATCAGCGACTTCGCCTGGGCGTACCTCTCCGATTATGTCTATGACGAGGACGAAGACTGCTGCCTCGATGAGGTGAGAAACGGAGTCAAGCAGGCCTGGTTGCTCCACCGCAAGGGCGCTCAACAGAAAGAAGGCGAAACGCTCACCGTTGACGACAAAAACGGCTATGCGGTGTTTGAGCACAACAGCGAGTACGAATCTGTTAAAGACTTGTGCAGGGTGGAGATGTGCTATTGGAACGAGACCGACGGAAAGCACTGCCTCTTTGCCTACAACGTGGGCTGCTACACCAACGGCAAGTATAGCCCGGGACAATTCGACGGCATTCAGTTCTACCGCTACAACAAAGCCACCAAGAAGATGACCCAATATGAAGTTCTGGGGTTCGGACCCGCTATAACAACCGAAGATGGCGCCTATATTTCTTACACCCTGCCACGCACCGGCAAGAACATAATTGTCACTTATTGGTACGACAACGGCACAAAGAAGCAAAAAATCCTCAAGTGGACAGGACGCAAGTTCAGCTTTTGAGTGGAGAGTACAGAGTGGAGAGTGGAGAGGACTCAAAACTCATAACTCACAACTCATAACTCATTAATGCTTGTGTATGGTGACTTGTGTGGCTCCGAAGCCATATTCCTGGAAGCTGGCGTCCTGCACGGTGCAGGCGGGCCATTTGCGCTTTAGCTCGGTGAGTATGGCGTTGCGCAGCACTCCCTCGCCCTTGCCGTGGATGAAGACGATTTTCTGACCCAGTTTATCCTCGTTTTCTTTCATCACCTCGCAGAACTTGGCGAGCTGGTAGTTTAGCATATCGGCATTGGAGAACCCGGCGGTATTATCTACAAGCTCATGGATGTGCAAGTCCTGAACGATGGTCTCAACCTTCTTTTTCTTGTGAACTGGCTTGGGCCTGCGTTGTGGGCGCTCATCGCGGCGACGCTTGTCGCGCATGGCGTTCTCAAGAGCGCTGCTGTCGATGCGCAACGGCTTTGTGGGCAAGTCATTTCGGGTGATTTCCATCTGCAGCACTGGCGTGTCAAAATATTCTGTCTCGTGGAAGCAGTGAAGTTTGTAGAACTTCGTCACATCAAGGCGTAACTGCACCAAAGCGGGATTCTTGAGCGCGAAACCCTTGCCTTGTTTGAATGCGATGTACTGCACCGCTACGTGCGTCATAGAGTTGAGGTCGTTGTGCCCAAACTCGTCGAGAGGCACCTGCGTGTTTGGCTCCACGATGTCGTGATAGCGCGTGGTCCACTCGCGGTCCTCATCGCCGCGAGTCATATAGACGAAATAGAGAAAATAGTTGCTGTCGTTGACGAGCATTGAGTAGAACGTGGTGGTATTCAAGTGCTTAATCTCACGAGGCTCGTAGGCGAGCACGATATTGAGCGCCTCGCCCTCCTCGGTCTCAAATACTGGTTCCATTGGTTTTGGCTCAGGTTTTGGCTCGGGCACGTCGGGCTCCACGAGTTTGCTCTTTATCACTAGCGGCTTCTCGTAGGTGGTGTGATGCGGTTTTGCGGTATCCACCACCACAACCTCCTTCTCGAGCACGGGACGCTCGAAGCCATCCTCATCCTCGACATACACCATCTTACCCTCCACTCGGGTCACTTTGCCGCCTCCCACATCATTGAGAAAGCGCACTATATCATTTACTTTTACCATAATTATTTCGTTTTGTTGTTATTGATTAGTGCAAAGATAATCATTTTTTGAGGATTATTACTTGGAAAAATAAAATTATATTCATAATTTTGTCATCAATAATCATTATCATCTAATAACTAATTAATTAAACTGCTATGAAACGTCTTATTTTAATCTCATTGATGTTCTTCGCTTTTGTGGCGATGGACGCACAGAAATACTATGTGTGTACTGGCAACAGTGTATATCTCAGGATAGGTCCAGGAAAGAGCTACGAACCTGTCACCTACAGCTTTGGTCCAAAAGAGGGGCGACCCATTTTCCTCTATAAAGGCTCCAGGATGATGTATGTGGGTCCCACCAAGAACGGTTATGCGCGCGTCAACGCCTATCATGAGCGCGGCTACGACCAGGGATGGGTATCAACGCAATATATTCGCCCCGAAGGCACTACCCCCTCAGCAACCAAGAATAAAAAGAACAAGAAAAGCTCAAAAAAGAGAAGACGCTAAACCACTATCACTATCGCAAGGCGGTGCCTTGCGACCTCGCAACCGATTGTAACAAAAGCCACACAAGCGAAGCAAAAACAAGCGAAGCAAAGCCAGAACACAATCGGTCGGCAGGTCGTGAGGCACCGCCTCACGAAACCATGTCACGAAAAATTTGTGTTATATCTAAAAAAGCACTACCTTTGCATTGTTGAAATAAATAATAAAAAATAACTAACATAACCGTTTTTTCTTATGGCTAACACACCTGAGTTTAAGTATGCCCCCATGTTTCAGCTTGGGGAAGACAAGACCGAGTATTATCTGCTCACCAAAGATTATGTGAGCGTGAGTGAATTTGAGGGCAAGCCCATCCTGAAAGTGGAGCCCGAGGCGTTGACGATGCTCGCCAATGCGTGCTTCCGCGACGTGTCGTTCATGCTGCGCCGTGCTCACAACGAGCAGGTAGCTAAAATCCTCAGCGACCCCGAGGCGAGCGAGAACGACAAGTATGTGGCACTCACCTTCTTGCGCAACGCCGAGACCTCGGTGAAGGGTCAGCTGCCTCTGTGCCAAGACACCGGCACCGCCATCATCCACGGCGAGAAGGGTCAGCAGGTGTGGACCGGCTTCTGCGACGAGGAAGCGCTCTCGCTGGGTGTTTTCAAGACCTATACCGAGGAGAACCTGCGCTACTCGCAAAACGCTCCCCTCACCATGTTTGACGAGGTGAACACCCACTGCAACCTGCCCGCGCAAATCGACCTCGAGGCCACCGAAGGCATGGAGTACAAGTTCCTGTGCGTTACAAAAGGTGGCGGCAGCGCCAACAAGACCTACCTCTATCAAGAGACCAAAGCCCGCATCCAAAACCCCGGCACCCTCATCCCCTTCCTCGTGGAGAAGATGAAATCGCTGGGCACCGCCGCTTGTCCGCCTTACCACATCGCCATCGTGATTGGCGGTACCAGTGCCGAGAAGAACCTGCTCACCGTGAAGCTCGCCTCCACCCACTACTACGATGAGCTGCCCACCACTGGCGACGAGACAGGCCGCGCCTTCCGTGACATCGAGCTTGAGAAGCAGCTGCTTGAGGAGGCGCAGAACATTGGGCTCGGCGCACAATTTGGCGGCAAGTACCTTGCCCACGACGTGCGTGTGGTGCGCTTGCCACGCCACGGTGCCAGCTGCCCCATTGGTCTGGGTGTGAGCTGCAGTGCCGACCGCAACATCAAGGCAAAAATCAACCGCGACGGCATCTGGATTGAGAAACTCGACGACAACCCCGCCGAGCTGATTCCTGCCGAGCTGCGCGAGGCTGGCGAGGGCGATGCAGTGAAGATTGACCTCAACCAGCCCATGAGCGAGGTGTGCAAGATTTTGAGCCAATATCCCGTGAGCACCCGTCTGAGCCTTAACGGCACCATCATCGTGGGCCGCGACATTGCTCACGCCAAGATTAAGGCGCGCCTCGACGCCGGCGAGGGCATGCCACAGTACCTCAAGGACCATCCCATCTACTACGCAGGTCCCGCCAAGACACCTGCCGGCATGGCATGCGGCTCGATGGGTCCCACCACAGCAGGACGCATGGACCCCTACGTTGACGAGTTCCAAGACCACGGCGGCAGCCTCATCATGCTCGCCAAGGGCAACCGTTCGCAAGCCGTTACCGACGCCTGCAAGAAGCATGGCGGCTTCTACCTGGGCAGCATTGGCGGACCAGCAGCCATCCTGGCGCAGAACAACATCAAGAGCATCGAGTGTGTGGAATATCCCGAACTCGGCATGGAGGCGATTTGGAAAATCGAGGTCGAAGACTTCCCCGCCTTCATCCTCGTTGATGACAAGGGCAACGACTTCTTCAAGCAAATCAAGCCACGATGCCCACTTAAGTAATGCGGAATGCTGAATGCTGAATGCTGAATCAAAGGCGCTTCCACCCACCACAGTGGAGGCGCTTTTTGTGTTCCAGCCTCGGGTTATATCAAACAACTTTTTAGGTTATATAAAACAACTATCACAACTTTCCAACAACTTAAACAACATAAAATTATTTGTTGTGCTTGTTGTTAGCTTGTTGTTATTATTGTTTGATATAACAGCTGCACGGTGGCAAAAAACTCTCGGCAGGCAGGCTATTTTTCATTTTATTCCCTCAATTCCTTTTTTACAACAAAAAAAGTTTATACCTTTGCAGCGTGATAATGTGGTGGCCACTATGAGCACCCGCTCCACTGGTGGCTGAAAAGGGAACACAGGTGAGACTCCTGGGCAGAACCCGCTGCTGTATTTTCCCCACAACATGTCGCTTGTCGTTTTTCCATAAAATCCGGCCACTGCCAGTATATTGGTGGGAAGGCCCCAAGGCGAGCGACGGGAATGAGCCAGAAGACCTGCCACGTTGTCGTTAAGAAATTCATGCTCTCGTGGAATTAGAGCAGGAACACATCGCAGGTTTTCAAGCTATTGCGTCGCCTTGGCAGCCATAGCCATTGTTGCATACCATTGCAAGGTATCGCATTGTCACATAATAGGCTTCATTGTGTTTCGTCGTTTCACCGAGAGTAGAGTGAAATGACTATTTTTTATTAACATAATTTATTAACAATGAAGCAACTAAGTTTACTTCCCAAAGCATTTGTGCTGATGACAGCAGTGCTGGCAATGGCATTACCAGCCCATGCCGATCGCACTGTCAATCAGCTGCAATTTGGCAAGCAGACCATCGAGGTTGCTGCCGACGAGGTGATTACCTTCTACGACATGAACGGTTATCAGGGCATCTCATCGTCGAGCAGCAACAACTCGCAGTCGCTCACCGTGTTCAAGCCCGCCGAGGGGATGGCTATCCAGCTCACCTTCGAGCGCCTTGACGTGCGCAACGACGGCACCAGCTGGCCTGCTTACGTGAACGTGTATGCTGGCGACCCCGACCCCGATGGGACGTTCAGCTATGCCACCTCAACAAGTGGCGTCAACGCTTCTTCCACATTGCCCAGCGGCAACGTGCTAGAGAAGCTCGACGGCACCTACGAGAACCTCACCTACACCGCCACCGATGCCTCGGGCATCATCTCGGTGGGTTACCTCTACCGCTATGCCAAAGCCATTGACGGCTGGAAGGCGACAGTGAAATGTATCACCCTCGAAGATATGACCGTGACCGGCGCGGCGAGCAACTACGACAATGTGGATGCCAGCACCACCGCCACCGAGGGCATCAACTTCGCCACTGCACAGGTTACCGCCACCGGCGTGATGAATGCCGACAACGTGACCGGCATCACCTTCAAGGCTACAACCAACGAGGATGCCATCGACCCATTGCAGCTGCGCCTCTATGCTGGTTCGCAAGCCTCGTTCAAGGGTGCTACCGCCCTCGAAGCCACCGTGACAACCGATGGCGACGGCTACACATTCAGCCTCAACCAGCCATTGACCGAAGGCACCAACCAGTTCTCTATCGCTGGCGAATTTTTGGGCGACGCGGTGCCTGGAGCACAGGCGGCAATCGAGATTACCAAGATTGCCACCACAGGCATGCCCGACGGTGTGACCCCGTTCACCGCCGGCACTCCAGTGGCAGTTGCCAAGCCCGCTATCGCGCTCATCTCCACTACTCCACAAGTCATCACCGTGGGCGATGTGCCTTACAACTTCTATGATGACGGTGGCAAGGACGGCAACATCACCCAGGGTTTTGAGGGACAAATCACCTTTGTTCCCGCCACCGAGGGCAACGCCATAAAGATTGACTTTACAAAACTCGACTTGTTCAACACCTCGACCGTGGGCTACAACGACGTGTTCAAGTTCTACAACGGCCGCGAGGTGAATGAGGCAAACCTCATCACTACCCTACTCGACGAGCCCGAAATCGTGAAATCTACTGCCGACGACGGCTCAATCACCGTCTATCTCAAGAGCACCGCAGGCTATCCCAAGAGCGGTTGGGAGGCACTGGTGAGCCAGTTCCTGCCCGGAGACATGACGCTGAGCGCAGTGACTGGCGAGGCAGCATCTACCGAGAACGTCTCGGCTGGTGACACCAACGTGCAGATGCTCGTCATCGACGTGCTGACCGACAACACCGCCAATCCGCTTAGCCTAAAAGGCATCAATCTCACTGCTGCCGATGTCAAGAACATCGCACGCGCACGCGCCTATTATTTAGGAAAGAAGAACGAGTTTGCCACCACCAACCCGTTTGGCGAGGTGGAAGTTACCGGCACAACCATCGCCATCACTGGCGAGAAGGAGCTTATCGAGGGTCACAACTATGTTGCTGTAGTGTTCGACCTCAACGACAACGCTCAGAACGGCGAGGAAATCACCCTCTCGCTCGACAATGTGCTTGTGGGCGAGACTACGCAGGCACCCGAAACTACAGTGAGTGCCACACGCACCGTCAATAACGTGTGCCGTGCCACTCAAGGCTCGCACAGCCACATCATCAGCGGTCCGTGGACCTTCACCAACACCGAGGGCTACAACGGCAAGTATGAGACTGTTGACACCGACTATATCGTTACTTTCACTCCTGCCGAGGCAGGTTATATGGCAGAGATTGACTTCTCGAGTTTCCACGTCTATTATGCAAGCTCAAGCTACAGCACCCGTGCCGTCTTTGAGATTTACAGCGGCACCGAAGTGAATAGCGCAAACTTGCTGTGGAACCTCAAGGACAACAGCGAGCAGGACGTGGGTCCAGGCCACAAGATTCGTTCTACCGCCGCCGACGGCTCACTGACAATCCGTTTCAACCCCAAGACCACCAGCAGCTACTATGCTCTCGCTGGATGGATGGCTACCGTGACTCCATTCAAGAACCACGACATGGAGATTAAGGATGTCACCGTCAACCAGACCAGCACCGCCGAGCTATCTACAGGCGCTTCAAATGCACAGCTCATCGACTTCGTGGTAAACACTGAGGGAACCCTCACCACCAAGGTCATCAACAAGATAAACCTCGACCTCAAGGGCAGCGAGGCTTCGATAAGCAAAGTTAATGTTCTGTATAACAACCAGAACGACTTTGCCAGCGCAGTAACATTCGGCAGTGTGGAAAATCCCGCTCAAAGCGAGGTGGAAATCACTGGCGAACAAGCTCTTGCCGAGGCCGCCAACTACTTCTGGGTAACCGTTGACGTGAAGAGCGATGCCGAAGCCGAGGCACAAGTCGATGCCAAACTCCTCTCACTCACCGATGCCGACGGCGTTGTCACTACCGTTGAGAACGGCGACCCCGAGGGTGTGCGCGTGGTTAAATACATCTTCTTGATGCAACCCGACACCACTTATGTCACTGTCACCAATCCGCTCATGTTCTACGACGACGGCGGTGCCGACGGCAAATTGTCGGCAAACCTCAGCGGTGTGGTAATCTTCGTTCCCGGCGTGGAGAATTCGGCTGTTCAGCTCGACACAAAGGGCACATTCTCTATTGGCTCGGGCAAGATGATGATTTATAGCGGACAGGGAGTTGATGCCAACAACATCTTAGGCAACACTACCGGCTATGGCACCACCAATGGTCCTGTCGGCTTGATAAGCAAAGCCGAGGATGGCGCTATCACCGTCGATTTCAAGGGCAACAGCGCCTCTACTCTCGACGGATGGGCTATCGAGGTGAGTCTGCATGAGAAGACTCCTTTCACCATCGAGTCGATTACTGTAGCCAACACTACCGACGATGTGATGCGCAACTCACAAGACAATGTGATGCAGCAGCTCAAGTTGGAGGTAAGCGGCGACAAGGAGCCTATCGCTGTGGGCAGCGTGAAGTTCAACACCAGCGGCACCACCAGCATCAGCGACATCGCCGCTGCCAAGTTGTACTACACCGAGCACAGCAACCTCTTTAGCACCGAGCATCTTCTTGGTTCTACCACTGTTGCCGACGGCGAGAATGTGCTGACTCTCGAAGAGCCATTACAGATTGCCGACAATGGCGACTACTACCTGTGGCTCGCCTACGACATCGCCGAGGAGGCAGAAGTCGGCAACGCCGTTGCCGCTCAGGCAATGAGTCTGAACAATGGCGAAGACATCGCCATCGCTGGTGACCCTGCTTCTCGCAACATCAAGGGCGGATTGAAGGGCAATTATATAATTGGCGCAAGCGACAACGCTCACTACCACAGCTTTGCCGAGGCAATCGCCGCTCTGCAAGGCGGTGTTGAGGGCGCTGTGACCTTCCAAGTGGAAGATGGCGATTATGCCGAGAACATCTGGTTCGCAGCAATTCCGGGAGCCAGCGAGCAGAACACCATCACTTTCACCAGCCTCAACGGCAACCGCGACAACGTGGTTGTGAAAGGCTCGGGCAACTCGGAATACATGCCTGGCTCTTCGTCTTACAAGAAAGGCGTGGTATTCATCGAGAACACCCCTTACGTCACTCTCGAGAAGATGAGTTTTATCCCTGCCAAGGAGAGTGAGTACAGCTATGTGGTACAAATCTACGACCGCAGCCGTCACTTCACGCTGCGCGACTGCCACGTGAAGGCGACACCTGTCACCAGCGGCTACAGCGGCATTTACCTTGTGAAGACTTCGGCAGGCAGCGAAGATAAGACCAACAACGACTACGGCACCTTCGAGAACAATCTCCTTGAGGGCGGCTACATGGGATTTGCCCTTGGTGGAACCAACTATGTGGCACTTACACGTGAGAAGGGTCTCGTGGTGCGTGGCAACACCGTGAACGAAGGTTCTAAGGGTATCTACGTCTATGACGAGGACGACATGGTGATTGAGAACAACACCATCTACCAGTCAACCCTCATGAAGACCGGTTACTGGGGTCTTGACCTCTCACGCGTGCACGGTAACGTGGTTATCGCCGGCAACAAGGTGACAAGCGCAACCTCTTACTACAGCGGCGGCATTCAGCTGCGCGGCGAGAGTTACGGCACTGCCGAGCAGCCCATCCTCGTTTACAACAACGTAGTGAACATTACCAAATCGCCAAGCACCAGCAGCGCAGGTATCGAGATTGACGGCGACAACGCCTATATCTCGCTCTACAACAACACCGTGCGCATGGCTGGCAACGGCGGTTACTGCTACTACACCGCAACCCGCAACCCACGCAACTATGCTGGCATACTCTTGCAGAACAACCTGTTCCAGAACATGACATCGAGCAATGTGATGTTCATCCACAGCAACTTCAGCGGAATGGCGAAATTCATCAATAACGCATTCTATGGAGCGACAGTTCTTACCGACACCGACATTGACGCGCTCAACGCACTCGATGGCAACTCGGGCAACATAGTTGAGCAAGCCGAGTTCCTGAGCGAGAGCGACCTCCACCTGATGAGTGCCGGCAACCTCAACATGGGCTTGCCTGTTGACTTCATCACCACCGACGCCGATGGCGTGGAGCGCAACACCGAGACTCCCACGGTGGGAGCCTACGAGTTTGCAGAGGTAATTGTTGAGAAGCCCGAGATTGCCGAGGGCTATCCCACCGTTACCGAGATCACCGAGACCACTGCCACCATAAAGAGCAAGTGGACCGTGAGCGGCAAGCTCTACTGCGTGGTTGAGCAAGTTGCCGACGACCCCGAAGGCATTGCTTCTAAGGCAGTTTCAGTCGATGACCTGCTGGCGACCGAGGGCATTGACATCACCGCCGACACCGAAGTAAGCACCGCTCTCACAGAACTCACCGACAACACCACCTACAAGGCTTACCTGATGGTAGTGAGCGCACTGGGCGAGCAGAGCGACGTGGTTGAGACTGAGGAGTTCACCACTCTGCAACACATCGAACCTCTAACCGCCACACTCGACAAGGTGGCTGCCACCATCAATGCCGGCGAGTCCGCTACTATCACCCCTGTGATTGCCGGTGGCGACGAGCCTTACACCTACGAGTGGCGCGACCAGATGAACGAAGTGGTGGGCAATGAGGCGACTCTTGCTGTTACTCCCGAGTATTCTTACGGCTACCGCCTCACCGTGACCAGTGCCGACGGACAGACCGTCACCGCCAAGACCGGCGTGCGCGTGCTGGGCGACGCAGTGGTTGCCACTATGGACGACAACTTTCTTGAGCAGGAGAGCCACTGGGCATACGACCCAACCACCGAGACAATGGTTGAGGACGGCTTCTACAGCGGTTCTTACTACTTCAACACTGGCGCATGGCCAGCCTACAACTACTGGTACGGTTACTCGCTCAGCAATGAGACTGCAACCAATTACACTTCGCTCAGTGACCAGTGGCACAGTGCGGTGGGCGAGGGTCACAACGGCTCGAGCAACTTCTGCATCGCATTCCCCGAGGGACAGTTTGTAGAGGTCACCAACAGCACCGACGGCGACATTATCAACGGTGTGTATGTGAGCAACACTGCCTACGCCTACAACGGCATGGCAGTGGGCGACGGCTTTGCCTCGGCATTTGAGGAAGACGACTGGTACAAGGTTACCGCAACCGGTTTCAACGGCGACAGCCAGACCGGCACAGTAGATTTCTACCTCGCCGACTACCGCAGCAGCAACGCCCTTGACCGCTACATCCTCGACACTTGGCAGTGGATGGATCTCCGTTCGCTTGGCAAGGTCACTAAGGTGCGCTTCACCATCGACGGCAGCGACAAGGGACAGTATGGCTTGAACACCGCCGCCTACTTTGCTATGGACGACTTTGGTTGCGAGCGCGACTTCGTCGATAACCAGATACTCTACTACAAAGTGGGCAACTGGGAGCTTGACCTGAAGAACATCTTCACCATCGAGAACGACGGCTCTACCGTCACCTATACCCTTGAAGACCTGGGCGAGGCACCTCAGCGCGACATCGAGAGCGACGGTCTTGACGTGGCTGTTGGCGAAGACGGAGTGCTCAACATCAACGCCAAGGTTGACCAAAGTAGCCGAGTGATGATTGTTGGCGCTACCCAAAAGGGCAAGAGCCAATATGCCAAACTCACCATCTATGTTGACAACACCACAGGCATCGAGGGTATTGCTGTAGAGAACGGCAAGACTGTTGAGAGCCGCCAGTATGTCAACGTGGCAGGACAGGTGAGCGACCGTCCATTCCGTGGCGTGAACATCATCGTGACACGCTACAGCGACGGCACTACCACTTCGGTAAAGACCATCATCAAATGATGATGCCAACATTAATCTGAAGTCTCAGATTACATTTATTTATATAGTAACACTAGAAGCCGCCCCGACGTGATGCCGAGGCGGCTTTGCCTTTTCTCTCAAGCGCATCTCTCCTCTGATTCGTTATTTCAGACAGTCCCTATGTTTGCAAACTCGAAAGCAAACATAGGGACTGTTTAATCTCTGCGTGGGGGGGTGAGTCAAACGACCAGAAACGAGTAGAAACTACTTTATTGATTATTGGCTATAGGCTATTGGTTATCGTTGTTCGTTTATCGAAGACAATGAAGTGATTATATGCAACGCACTCTAAACACTAAACTGCGCAAAGCGCATTGTCTTGTTTTCAAAAACTGACAATTTATAACTGATAACTGACAACTTTTGGATAAATTAGGCTGCGTCGAGGCATTAAAAATGAAAAAACTCGTTTTTTATTTTGTTCTGCTCTAAACTTGCACTAATTTTTATTACCTTTGCATCGCTAATGAGGAAACTTCTTTACATATCGCTCACTTTTTTGCTCATCACCGCTGTGATGGGCTGCGGGCGTG
>CALDIG010000102.1 GCA_937904375.1 uncultured Prevotellaceae bacterium | reverse complement strand
ATGACCAATAAAGCCACTATATGCACTTCTTATCCTGCAAAATGACCATTACGCCTAATTTTTTCAATAGCTACACCAACCATTTTGAAAAACTATCATTTTTTAGATGAAATGCTATTGTTTGACATTTTAATAATGTGGGAGATAAATCTGCTCCATTCATTAAATCATCAATTACATTTTCAATAAGTTGCTTTATTTTTTCTTTAGTCATATTATCGAGCACAATCTTCTAAGACTTGTCAAGTCGTTCATTTCTAGGTTCTCCATAAACAATGTAACCCTCACTAACAAAGGAAATATCTTTTTGCAAGGGATAAGTAGCAACCACATTTGTTGTACATTTTTTTATGGTTTTTACAAGTGCATTTGCAATATGCCACATCATTACAGGTGGAACAGCGTTCCCAATTGCACGATATTGACATGTCTCCGTAACACTATCAAATTTAAAATCATCTGGGAATGATTGTATTCTTGCTGCTTCACTAGTAGAGAATCTTCTATACCGCCCATTTACAAACAAAACGGGATCGGTAGAGTTTAAACTTACTTTAGCTAAATGAGAACTAATCGTATTACAAGGTTCGTCAAGATTTTGAGCACGACCTTTGTTCATTTTAGTTCTATTTTTCATCATTCCTGCAACTGCTTTATCACTAAAGAAAAGTTTTTCATTATAATCTTCACGATAGTCAATAACATCGCGCAAAACTTTGAAATCATTCTTTGATAGTGGGTAAGGAAATGAAAATTTAAAAAAATCAGAATAATCACGGAATCCCACAATTATAACGCGCTCTCGTTTTTGAGGCACACCAAAATGAGACGCGTTAATAACTTTGAATCGTAAATGATAACCTGCATCTGAAAACTCTTTGCTAATTAATTTAAAAGCTTGCCCTTTATTGGCTGATAACAGTCCTTTAACATTTTCAGCAATGAAAAATCTAGGTTTCCTTGCTTCCAAAATTTTTACCATTTCACGGAATAGCAAGCCTTTATCTTCATCTTTACAACCTAAACGAGGTGGATTTTGAGCTGAAATTGAAAAAGACTGGCACGGAAAACCGCCAATCAAAATATCAAATTTAGGTAATTTTTCTATATCGATATTTCTAACATCACCAACAATGCTTTTGTGTTCAAAATTTTCATTATATATTTTAGTGCAATATTGGTCGAAATCAATGGAATAGACAATTTCAAAGGGCAACTTCTCATATTCTTTGCCAAGATAAGAAAAACCTCCAATCATACCCAAATCCATGCCTCCACATCCACTAAATAGAGATAATACTTTCATCATTGCCAAGTTAGGATTTCTGTTGGTTTAAATGTTTCCGAATCAAAAGATATTTCCATCCCATCACGTGGCAATGCCTCAATGATATCTTTTTTATACAAATTGACTGGATCTCGAAGAATTAACAGAACACGTTTACTTTCACTTAGCATCAGTCTATAGACGCAGTAATGTTTGCGTATAGTATTAGCAACACGCCATTCATTTGGCGACATATGAAAACCATACATTTGTATTGCTTTCTTACTAATAGTAGTTTTAACTTCAATATATCTATGATCTTCTGTGCCATCACCCTCATAGCTATCAATGTCAAATCCTGGATGATAAGCGGGAGTATCAACTATTTGCACAAGCCTCACAAAGTCATCATAGCCAGCAATTTTAAGTCTCATTTTTTCATGCCCACAAACAATAGCTTCACCAAGATTTCCAATATCTTTAGATGTTCCATCACCTTGAACAACTTCTTTTATACGGTCTCCAAAAATAACATCAACTTCTGCTGTATCACCAAGAATACTACGAATGTCTGTTTTGAAAAGTTCTGGATTTAGAGATTGATTAACATATTCAAACAACATTGGTTCAACCTTTGATAGAGCTGAGATTTCAACATTAGTTACCCCATAGAATTGCTCATAACCATTAAAAAAAGTTTTATCTTGAGAGAAAAGAGTAATAGCTTGTTGTTCATTGCCTTTAAGATAGAAATAACCGTGGTGGTCATCTAACAAGTTTGCTATTTCCATATAATAAAGGATGTCGCCTGCATAACGTGTCACATCACCCTTAGAGCGTGGCTTCCCTCTGAGAGACTTGATTTTTTGATCATGAATATTATAATAATTAATATGGTTCTTTCTATTATAGATTATGGTTTGAGCAACTTTATGAGGTTTTATTTTACCACTTGTAAAGCGGATGTCATTAAAAATACAATATGTTGCTTCTTCAGCTGATATAGACATTATTTTGTTCTCCCCATTTTTTGAGAGAATCTCATTCCCAGCAAGCAGTACTTGAATAATGGCTTTAGCAGGTTTAAAACGAATATTATGAAGTATTATATCTTTTAAGTCCTGTGGTTTCATGTGTCCACCAGGGAACTGAAAGGAATACAAGAAAAACCTAAGAAACTGTGGCAAGTCTTGATTCTCATAAAGGAAACTTGCCATTCTTGATGTTTCAGTAAATCCTGTTTCTTTATCTCAAATAAAGCAGATATTTCTGTTCGCCAATTTTGAAGTGTTTTTTTAGCTGAATCGATGTTTCCTGGGAATCTTCGTATAGCATTAAAATATTTTGTACTATATTCGTCAATTGGCAATCTTGGAATGCGACAGCATTCATTTGCCATATACAAAAGAACATTCTCTATATTTCCTTTGAATCGAGGACGAACAAAATGTATTCTATGCCAGTATTTGTCAGGAATGCTGTAGTATTGATGTTGATTTTTCATATAAAGAATTTATTAATTGTGAGGCGATTGCGTTGGCCATTAAAGGAGGCACTGCATTTCCCACTTGTTTATACTGACTGGTTTTACTCCCTATAAAAATAAAATCATCACTAAATGATTGTATTCTTGCAGATTCTCTGACCGTAGGAACACGATTAAACTTATAGTGAAAATGATGTCTATGTCCTGTATCAATAGTTATACTTGGCTTTTTGCTATTAAGACGCGTCCAAGCGATATGCACCTTGCGTGTATTTCTAAACTCTAAGGGTAGATTTTTATAATTCCCACCATCAGGAACAAGACTAATTATGTGCTGAGTTTGAGAACTATGATTAGAAATTTGATGATTATTCAAAGTTGAACTATTCTTACGCATTAAACGTTGGTAGTCGCTTTGCGGTGCAATCGGATATTTCTCCCCATCATTTATAGAGTTTTCAGGCAAATCCGAAATAGCTTCTTTTGTTGTGACTCTTATTTCTGAAGTTTGTTCTGGAAAAATATAATCACCATCTAATGTGCCTACAAAGATAGCTCTTCGCCTATTCTGTGGTACTCCATAATCAGAAGCAATTAAAACTCTATAAGTAACAATATAGCCCAGTGCTGTGAAATCATTAATAATCGCGTTTTTGACTGCCCCATTGCCAATTGATAGGATATTAGGAACATTCTCCATAACAAATGCTTTGGGCTTGAAATGGTTGACAAAACGCACAAAAGACATATAAAGTTTGTTCCTGTCATCATCAATGATGCGTTTTCCTGCAACTGAAAAACCTTGACATGGTGGTCCACCTATTATAACATCAACCTCATGCAAATTGAAATCTTTTTCAATTTTTGCAGGGTCTAAATTTAGCAAGTCAGCGTTAAGTGTATCAGTATTTTTATGGTTAAATCGGTAAGTTACAAGTGCATCTTCCCAATTATCAATGGCAAGTTTCACATCAAAATCAGCCATCTCAAACCCAAGAGATAGCCCACCACAGCCTGAAAATAAGTCTATAACGATAGGTTTTTCATAAATGTTTGATGGATAATTGCTGATTACAAACTGCAAAAATAGTCATTTTTGCTCATTTTTTTAATAATGAATTGAAATTTATTTGAAATTTACCTGCAAAGATAAATATCAAGATGTGCGAAAATTTAACCCAGCATCGTTAAAATAACTGTTTTGATGGAAAAATGCTACTTTTTGTCGATTATGGGGTGAGTCGAATGGGGGTAATTTTGCAGAAAATAAATTTCTGCTTCAGTTGGCTGCGGCTCGGCAATACTAATGCAAGGCATTGTGTTGCTCTCGTTTTGCGCGACTGTTGTCATCGGAAACCATTCAAGGAGGGTTCTGCACGAATTTCTTCAATCGAAAGTGCGCATAATTTCTCGGTTGTCCTTACGAACGCGGTGCTTACGGCGCACAGCCCAACAGCCTCAAGGCTTGAGTATCATCATTCTCTCTTCCTTTCTTTTCTTTTCTTTCTTTCATCTTATCATAAAGTTAACTGCACTTCAAAAGTCTAATACCTCTGACATTTGAAGTGCAGTTGTTGTTATTGTGAATTATGTTTTACTGGAATGCGTTCTCGCTTAGGCCTTTGCCGCCGATGGCGAGGTCCTTCATGTAGGCCGGAACGGGCTTGCCCAGATACTTGTCAACATAGAGCTTGGCAAGGTACTGACCGAGCATGAAGCCGTGTCCGCGCAGACCAGTGAGCAGACCAGCGTCGGGGTCGATGATGTAGCGTGGCTCGATATAGTAGCCCGCCCACACGGCATGGAAGCCGACGGATGCGAGGTTTGGAATCCACTGGGCAAACATCTCGCTCACAATCTTGAGGAATGCCTGGCTGTTGTACTTCAGGTTCTGGCGTGCCTCGTAGGGGTCGCAGTCGGGCGACGCGCAGCCAATTATCTGCCCGGTGTGCAGGAACTGCTGTCCGTAAACGGCGTTGAAGCCCTTGTAGTGCCGGCGGTCGATAATCATGTCGAGCGAGTCGGCGTTCACGCCCATGTTGGGGAGGCGGCGCGTGATGAACGCCTGATGCTTCACGGGGAAGAGCTGGGTGTCGATGCCGAGCATGTCGGTGAATTTCTCCGAGCCCCAACCCATGGCGTTGACGAAGTGGTCGCAGGTATATTCCACATAGTGCTTGTCGTGGCGGCGCACCAGCACACGGAACTTGTTGCCCACGCGCTCCACATGGAGTACCTCGCAGTCCTCTAGCACCTCTCCGCCATGCTGCTTGCCCACAGTGCGCACATAGTCGATGGTGCGTCCCGGTGTCGCCTGCCAGCAATTCTTCGAAATCAAGGCGTGGCTGTAGATGTTGTCGTCGGGGTTCCAGTAAGGCGAGATTTCCTTGGTGAAGTCCTTGCGGTCAATCATGTACGCCTCGCTCCATGCGCGCGAGGCGTCGAGAGAGCGGTAGGTGGCGTCGTCATGCACGAGGTTGACATAGCGGGTCATCTTCAGGTCGATGTTGCAATGCTCCTGGTCGTCGCGGAAGATTTCGAGGTTGTGCATGGCGATGTCGCTGATGTCGGGGTTGGAGAACGCAGGGCGTCCGCCGCCAATGCAGCGCCAAGTGGAGCCGCGGTCGTAGTTGACAAGAACGGTGCGCTTGCCAGCCTCGGCAAAGTAGCGGAACGCGGCACTACCTGCCATGCCGCCGCCAGCGACGAGAATCTCGGTCTCGGCTTTCTCGATTACGGAGCCGTGCTCAAAGACGAAGGTTTCCTTGGTCTCGCCATTATACACATCGCCCAGAGTCACCTGGTTGGCGAGCGGCGCGCGCGGAGTGCTGTCGCCAGTCACCTCAATGCCGTGAGCGCGCAAAATCTGTTTTGCTCGTGACACGCAGCGCTTGCCGCGGCAGGGCCCCATACCCATGCGGGTGGTGTGTTTGAGTTCGTCAACCGAGATATACTTGCGGTCGCCAATCACGGCGAGCAGGGTCTTCACATCCACATCCTCGCAGTGGCAAACGAACGACTTGCCCTCCTCGGGATCGGTGAGAGGACGCAGGTTCAACGGTTCGGGATAGCGATCCTTGAGGATAAAGCCGTTCACTTGGTTCAAATCATCCACCTGGGTAGCTTTGACGCGTGCCACATTGGTCTTGTTGTCTTTCTTAAGGACTTTCTCGATAACGCCCTCGCCCACTTTGGCGCCGTTGTCATCAACGAGGAACACCTCTTTGCCCTCCTCAACCTCATATTCCACTGGCAGGAACATCACATTCTTGCGCTTGTCGTAGCCGAAGATGGCGAGACCCGGGCAGTGATTCACGCACTGCATACAGCCGATGCACTTGTTGTAATCAACCATTGGCACCGAGGATGTGGTGGGCTTGCTGATGGCGCCCTGCGGACAAGAGAAGGTGCAGGGGTTGCAGGCGAAGCCATAGAGACAGTTGATTTTCACGTAGGGCTTTGCCGCCATGCGCTCCTCATCGGGGATGCGTGGCTCGTCGAGCAGACGCACGGGACGCTGCTGTGAGTCGATATACTGTCGTGAAACCTCAAGATAGTCTTCGTAGGGGAAACGCATGCCCATCTCCTGAGCCACCTCGTAGGCTACCTGCTTGCCGCGCAGCACAGCGCTGGTGCCTTCGCCAATGCGCACAGCGTCGCCTGCGCCATACACGTTGCGGCCAAATACCGAGCGACCCTTAACGAGAAGTTGGTTGTCAGGGATTAGACCGGTGCAGATGTTGATGATGTCAATGTCGTCAATCACCTGCTCGGTGCCAGGAATGGGCTGGAAATTCTTGCACTCGGCAATCACCGCGCCGGTAACGCCGGTGTAGTCCTCGTTGGGGATGGCGCGGATGAGCACGTGCGAAGTCATGATGGGGATGCCCAGGCGGCGCACACGGTTGGCCTGCACGGGGAAGCCTCCCTCATGGTCCATACCCTCGATGATCGCCTTGATGGTCGCTCCCGCCTGCATAGCCTGATAGCTGGTGAGATAGCCGATGTTGCCGGCGCCCACGGTGAGCACTTTCTTGCCGAGCAGGGTGTGCTCCTGGTTCATCATCTTCTGGAACACCGCAGCGGTGTAAACGCCTGGCACATCATCGTTTTCAAACACTGGCATAAAAGGCACAGCGCCTGTTGCCACCACTAAGTGGTCGGCATCTATGTAGCTCACTTCTTGGGTGACGATATTCTTCAGGGCGATGCGGCGGCCTTCGAGCAGGTCCCACACGGTGTTGTTGAGCAAGATGCCGTCGTGGCTGTCGCCAGCGAGCGTCTTGGCAATGTCGAAGCCACGCATGCCGCCAAACTTCTGCTCCTTCTCAAAGAAGAAGAACTGGTGGGTCTGCATGTTGAACTGACCGCCCTCGGTGGCGTTGTTGTCAACCACAATGTTGGGGATGCCCAGGGCGGTGAGCTGCTCGCGGCACGCCAAGCCGGCAGGACCGCCGCCAATGATGGCCACGGTGGTCTTGTAAATCTTTGTATCACTGGCCTTGCGAGCCTCGCCCTCGGGCATGTAGTCCTTAGCAATCTCGCGCACCTCTTTCACGCCGTCAACGCTGGTAATGCAGATGCGTCGCACCTGGCCGTCAACGAGCATTTCGCAGGCACCGCACTTGCCGATGCCGCACTCAAGGCTGCGGTTGCGGCCGCTGGTGCTGTGACTGTGCACTATGAGTCCTGCCTGATGCAGTGCTGCGGCAATGGTTTTGCCTTTCTGCCCACGCACGGTTCTTCCTTCAAACTGGAATTCTACATATTCTTCCTGAGGAAGCTCAAGAATAGGGTGACTCTGAATTTTATACATAATGATAGTTTTAATGGTTATTGTTTCTTATTCAAGTGTTTAGCCTCACAGTGAGGCGAAAGATTATGTTTTGATGTGTACAAAGATAACATATTTTTGTGTATTTTGTTTGAAAATATCGAAATTATTGCGAAAATAAATACACTTAAAAGGATTAACCTCGTTTACTAATATAAGATGGTTTCTATAAATTAATAAAAATGTGAAGATGGTCGTTAGCTGATTTTGAATTTATAGAACCCACCATAAGTATATTATTCAAGTTTCGCAAGTTGTTAACTTGCTCAAAGTTTAATGTTTAGTATTTAGAGTTTCAATAAAATGCTCATGCTCCCAAGGCAACTCAGATTTTAGACTTCAGACTTCAGACTTCAGACTTCAGATTTCAGACTTCAGATTTCAGACTCGCTTCTGATTGCTCGCTTCTGATTGTCTCGCTTCTGATTGTCTCGCTTCTGATTGTCTCGCTTAAACGCATTTTTAGAGGAAAATCAGTGTGAAATATAGAAAATTTTGAAAAAAAATTTCTCCAAACACTAACCTCTAACCGTCAAGTTTATAAAGTTTTAGAACTCTAGAAATTTGAGTATATTCAAAAATGACGTAACTTTGCATCGCTATGAGGATTAGTCGCATTATATTGGCTTGCGTTGTCTTAACCATGGTACCGGCATTGCTATGTGCCGGCAAAGCCTATGCACTTAACCTCAAAGCGGGAGAATACTGCTTCGACAATAGCCGTCAGCACTTTACGCAGGTGAAGATGATAGTAGGCAATGTGACGCTAGCCGACAAGTTCACACAAGTCTATGACATGAAACGAGTCACCAATCGAGACTGGTGGCAAGCGACTATCGACACCGATATCAACAATGCCAACTACTTCACCTTCGTAGAGACCGATGTGCCGACGGGCTACTACGCCACCGACCTTGCCACGTTCCTCGACAGTCTTGAAAACGCCTGTGGCGGTTTCCTGCGACGCACAAACCTCGTCTCTAAAGTCGCCATCGATAGGAGCATATCGTCGCGATGGGTCTTTTGTCCCATCAACGACAGGAGTCAGAGCAACGGCTACTGGCGTCCCGACTATAGCTACGATGCCACAGTCTCGGGGTCACTACCGATAATCTATCTAAACACCAAAGACTCTGTGACCGTCGCAAGTAAGGACTATTATGTTGACGGCAATTTGTGGATTGACGACGCCCAGCAGCCACTCGGCACCCTCCAGGAGCCGCTTGCTATAGAGGTGAAAGGTCGTGGCAACTGGACGTGGGCAAACTCCGACAAGAAACCCTATAAGATAAAGTTTGCTACCAAGCAGTCGCCTCTAGGTCTTGACCGCAGTCGTCATTTTGTGCTGCTGGCACACTACAATGATTTTAGCGGCTACCTGCGCAACACCGTGGGTTTTGAGATGAGCCGGTTGCTCAACATGGCCTACACTCCCACGCAAGTGCCGGTGGAGCTAGTGCTCAATGGCGACTATGTGGGGCTTTACTTCCTGTGCGAGAAAATCAGGGTGGAAGGCGGGCGTGTCGATATCTTGGAGCAAGCCGATAATGAGACTATCGCCGACAATGTGACCGGAGGATGGCTCCTCGAGCTTACCGGCGACGGCAACATCGTCATAGACCAATACCAGAACAATGATCCGGCAAATCCTCGTTTCACTATCGTCACTCAGTCGCCCGAGGTGCTCTCGGCGGTGCAGCGTCACTACATCCACGACCTGCTCCACCGTGTTGATAGTTGCGTGTATGTGCCCAACAAGAGCGACCGTGGCTGGGAAGAGCTTCTCGACATGGGCACGCTGGCACGGTTCTATGTCATCCACGAGGTGATGGAGAATGTGGAGGCGTTCTCGGGCAGCATGTTCATGTATAAAGACTTGGGTTGGGACGAGAAACTCAAGTTTGGTCCCGTGTGGGACTTCGACAACAGCGTGTTTCAAGAAAGCACCACCGGCGACCGTTTCATCTACGACTACGGCACACGTTATACTTTCTTGTGGATAAAGGAAATCCTCAAGTTCCCACGGTTCCAGCAAGAGGTGCGGGCGGTGTGGCACGAGTTCTGCACCAACCATGTGCTTGACCGCCTTATAGACCATGCTTGGCAGTGGCGGACACTGATTGCCGATGCCGAGCGGCACGACCGGCGGCGATGGTGCTTTTATGCCAGCAGCCACACCCCCTACCAGTCGCAGCATTACCTCGATGTGATTACCAAGAAAGTGTCGTGGCTCAACACTCAGTGGGGCATCATGGGCGATGTGAATATGGATGGGGAAGTGACAGCAGCCGACTTCATTGCCATGATAGACTACTTTTTCAACGGTGCCCGCCAATACAGCATTACCTGCGACGTGGATGGCGACGGCAATGTCACCGCCACCGACCTGAGATTGCTCATTGAGATAATGCTTGGAAAAGACAAGCTGGTAATCATCGCCGGTGACATAAACTTGGATGGAGCCGTGACTTCGGCCGATGTTATAGCTCTTTATGACTATATCCTCAACGGCGAGTGCCAATACAGTGCTGCCTGCGATGTGGATGGCGACGGCAATGTCACCGCCACCGATGTGATTGTTCTCTACCGGTTGCTACTCGGCAACTGAAAATAAAATACCAACGCTAGCAAGGCAATTCAGATTTCAGACTTCAGATTTCAGATTTCAGATTTCAGACTTCAGATTTCAGATGTCAGACTCATTTCTGATTGCTCATTTCTGATTGCTCATTTCTGATTGCTCATTTCTGATTGCTCGCTTCTGATTGGCTCGCTAAATCACATTTTTAGAGGAAGATCAGTGTGAAATATAAAATTTTTAAAAAAAAATTCTCTAAACACTAAAAATGCGATTAAGCGAGACAAGGCTAAGCTTGCTTAAAGCCTTGAGAGCGTGAGCATTTTATTTAAACTATAACCTCTAACCTTCAAGTTTATAAAGTTTTAGAACTTTATAAACTTGAGTATCAATCTTTGTGTGCTTCGGACAAGGCACGCCTTGTCCCTACAAAATGCATCAATCCTCATTTTGACACAGGAAGGTGTTGCAAAACTACCACTCAAAATATAAACAACTGATTTATCTGAATGTTCTGATTTTTAAAACAGCTGATTATCAAGGTTTATATTTTTTCTTGATTTCAGATATATCAGAAAAATCAGTTGTTTTTTATGTTTTGCAACGCCCTGCTTTGACCCACCCGGCATCTTTGCTTTCTCTCCTGGTATTATAGCGGGTTTCCCATTGACGAAAACAGGAATAAAAAATCAAGGGTCGCACGGTTGGTTGTGCGGCCCTTGATGGGTATTGATGGAAAGGTTTTGGAAACCTTTTCAAGCTCGATGATTATTCATCCTCTACGAAGCCAGTGTAGCGGAAGCCGCTAACTTTGTACTTGCTGGCAATGCCATACATACCTGGCAGTGGATCGTCGCTGAGGCTGATGTAGAACTCAATGTAGTCAACTTTTATGCCGTTTGCCTTAGTGTAACCATCCTTTATGATTTTGCCATCGGTGATGGTAACGCGTTCGCCAAGGAAGATGTCTTCACCAAAGAATGGTTTTAAGTTTCCTGCACCATACATGTTTTCTACCTCGCCATTGGTCTTGAATGTGAGATTGTTGATGTCAAGATCTACTTCTACCTGGTAGGGTACAATGTAGTTCACATTGTCAACAATATACATCTTGTTGGGAACGTTGGCAGCGGTGTTGCTGGTGGCGATGTTGTAAACGCCATCACCAAACCAGTCGTCGTCAATTACCTCGCCGTTGTCATCGATAGCGGCAAAAGTGATGTGCCACTCACCAGCAGCCTCAACAGTCGCGGTGTTCTCAACTTCGTCTTTCTCGCATGATGTGAATGCCACGAGCATTGCCATCAGCGCAAATATTGAATATAATGACTTTTTCATAATCTTATTCTCCTTTCGTTAATTATTCTTCAGGAATAGGAAGTCCATCAATATTATCGGCAGTGATAGGAGTCATGATAACTCCACCGCCACAATAGTAGTTGAGGCGATAAGTGAAGATACCTGTCTCTGAATCATAATTGCCGTCATACATCACTTCGGGGTCAGCACCGTCATAGAAGTACCAGTCGCCTTCTTCGAGCATTACAACAGTGGGTTCATCAAGCGCTAATAATGCCTCGGCTTCGAAGTCATAGGTGTTTCTGTATTGTGGATAAACACCATAAGCGTAGTATCCAGCTAAACAGTCACTGAGAAGGTAGTAGCCGTCACCTAAATCCTGAATGGATTCAGGGCTGTTGTAGTAGTGACGGGCTGCGTTAGTCTTGTGCCAGCACTCTGCCCAGTAGATGTTGTCGAAGTGGCCGGGGTTGTTAACCCAAACCTCACGTTTCTCAACAGCAGAATTGCCATCGGAATCGGTCACCTTGTAAGTTACAGTATAGAAGCCAGGAGCACTAGTGTCAACATTACTTGATACTTCCACCTTGTCGGTAAGGTCTTCGGTGCCCAGTGCAGCGCTGTAACCTGGCTCAGTATAGGTATCCCCCACTGTTAAGAGCACCCTGCCGCCCTCAAGGGAAATAACAGGATAGTAGAGGACATCAGTCACACCTTCGGTGGTCTTGTCGCAGGAAGTTAGCGAGAAGGCAACCAAAGCACTGAATGCTAAATATTTTAATATCTTCATAATAAATTCGTTTTAAGTTATAACCTTAACTATTTCATTTAGCCCAGAATACAGGAGCGTTATCACCTGGATAGGTGGGAGTGTTCTGGTTGCGGTTAGCCGATGACTCAGCGTATGGGAACCTCTGAAGGATGCCAGTGAGCACTGGGTTGGCGTCAATTGGGTGATAGAGTGTGCCAGGAGCCACAACACTAGGATTGTAAGCACCAGTCGCTGGGTTGAAAACCTGCTCGCCCTTCACATTGCTCATTGCTGGGTAACCCAGACGGCGCATCTCACACCAAGCCTCGAAGCTGTTGTAACCCGAGAGGTCAACCCACTTCTGGATGCCAATGGCTTGCTTGTAGTTGTTCACGTCGAGTGGATATTGTGCCACAACATCTTCATAGCCAGAGACACCTGCCTTGGTGAACGAAGCCTTAATAGCGTCGGCATAGTATTTCTGTGCCTGAGCGTTGTTCTTGTTCTTAGCATAGTATTCAGCAATGAGGAAGTTGATTTCCGAAATGCTCATCAGCACAACAGGGTCGTTGAAGTGGGCGTTTGGACGGCACCAGTAATTTACATTCTTGAGTTCATCAAGGGCAGAAGAGAAGTTGGTACCACTCACACCACCATTGTAGGCATTGCTGCCGTTAGGCGAGAAGTAGGCTGCCAGACGGCCATCGGTGAAGTCTTCGCTAGTAATTCTCATGGTGTTGAGCAGAGCGACGTTGAGGATGATGTTGATTTGCGAAGCGCCATAGCTTGCAAAAGCATCTTCCATGAAGAATGGGTTAGCTTGGCCTGCTTCATTCTTCCAGCAACCAGCGAACTGTACGTCCTTGCTTGGGAAGTTGTTCTCGTTGATGAGGGCGCCAATCTGGCTGTTCACGTCCTTCACACCGCTCTCACGAGTGAGGATGCGAAGTTTCAGAGCGTTGGCAAACTTGATCCAGTCTTTAGCTGAGCCGCCAGGGAAAAGAATGCTGGTAGCCACTTGGTCGCTGCCGCTCACCTTGCTGAGAGCTTCGTCAAGCTCGGCGAGAATGCCGTCATAGATAAACTGTCCCTCATCATAGTGAGGAGTGAGGTTGCCAAGGTCTAATGCCTCGGTATAGGGAACCTCACCATAGCAGTCAACGAGTACTTGATAGGCAAAAGCACGCAGCACAGTAGCTGCAAGGTAATTGCCCCATTCGCCATTGGTCTCTGCATACTCACGAATGTACTTGAGGTTGTTCATAGCGCGGGTGCAGAGCTGACGGTACATGCTGCTAGAACGTACAGCACTCTGGTTGAACTGGCTGTAGTCAAGGTAGTTGCTGGTACCGAACTCCTGAGAGTAGTGCTGTGCAAAATATCCACCCACGGTGCGCAGATAGTCGCCGTAGCTGTGAGCAATGTTCATCTCGGCAGCCGGCAGCATCATGTTAGGAGTCATATTCTCCTCGGTGGGAGAGTTGGGGTCTTGGTTGATGTCAAGATAGTTGTCGCATGAAGTGGCTACTAATCCAAGCACCAAAAGACTTGCTAAAAATATCTTTTTCATAATCTTATTCTCCATTAAAAATTAGTACTTAATGCTAAGATTTATACCAAATACGCGGCAACTTGGGTTGGTGTAAAGCTCACCAAATCCACCTTCCAGGTCGGTACCAGTAGTGGTAGACTCTGGGTCGATGTCGTAGTTGTCGCGTGCAGTCCAGGTAAACAGGTTGTTACCAAACAGAGTGATAGCGACATTGCTCAGCTTAGCGGCATTTACCCACTTCTTGGGAAGCTCCCAAGTGAGGCTCAGGTTGCGCAGCTTGGCGAAGGTGCGGTCAACGAGGTAGTACTCGCCGCCCTGGCCAGCGCCATACTTGTTCCAGTAGTCTTGCAGACCCTGGTCACTCATAATAATAGGAGTAGTGTTCTCAACATACTCGTCGCCAACTTTCACAACACTATTGGGGATGATGAATGGGCGACGCATGTTGTAGTCGGTAACATAGGCATTACCGGTGAACTGCATCAAGTTCTTGGTACGCGAGAACATTGTGCCACCGTAGCGAACATCGAGTTGTGCGCTCAGGGTAAGGCCGAAAGCGCTGATCGAGGTGTTCACACCACCGGTCCACTTGTGGTTCATGTCGCGGCCGGTGTCAAGAGTCTCGCTGCTGAGGACGGGTTGTCCGTAAGCGTTAACAACTGGGTGAACTACGCCAGCGGCATCGGTATAGGTCTCGGGCAAGAAGGTGTAGTAAGAACCCATTGGCTTGCCTTCCTCGGCATACATGTAAACGGCGTCGTTGCCAGCCGAGAAGGAGTAGATGGTAACCTTGCCACCCTCAAGGCTTGAAGGCATTGAGAGCACCTTGTTCTTGTTGACAGCGAAGTTGAAGCCCAAATCCCAACGGAACTTGTCGGTGAGCACGGGAGTGGTGTTAACGAGCAACTCGATACCACGGTTGCGAACCTCACCAAAGTTGGTAACCACATTGTTATAACCAGTAGCTGGGTCAACGGGGAGGGTGAAGATTTGGTCTTTAGTGATACGGTTATAGTATGTGAAGTCTATACCCAAGCGAGAGTTGAAGAACTGGAGCTGGAGACCAGCCTCAAACTCGGTGGTCATCTCAGGCTTCAAGCTCTTAGAACCGGCAGTGGCGGCAGCCTGGAAGGCGTTGAGACCAGCGAATGGGAACTCAATGTCGGTACCGCTATAGTAACCGCTGGCGAATGCCTGAACGAAACGTGGGTCGGTCATGTAAGGATCGGCGTCGTTACCGGTCTTACCGTAAGCAATGCGTGCCTTACCAAAGGTGAGATAGTCGTTGCGTGGAATCAGGCGAGTGAAAATCCAGCTCAAGGTAGCGCCAGGATAGAAGTAGCTGTTAGCGCCGATTGGCAGAGTAGAAGACCACTCGTTGCGGCCAGTGAGGTTCAAGTAAATCATGTCGTCCCAGCCGAGGGTAATGTCTCCGAAGAGAGCCACTTGGCGACGCTTCCATTGTGTCTCGGTAAGAGTAGAACGGGTTGCACCGTTGCTCAAATCCCAGAAACCAGTCTCGAAGGTAAGACCATCGGTCTGGCCTACCATGCCGGTAGAATAACGCTCGTTGAGGTTCACACCAGCGATAGCGGCGAGACTAAGTTTCTCGTCAAGGAAGTTGCGGGTGTAGTCGGCGAGGAAGTCGTGGTTGAGCTCATAGCGGCGACCATAGGCGGTATATACCCAGCCATCCTGGTTCATGTTGCTTGGAGCGTAACCGTAGTCCTCGTTGATGAGAGCGTCATCAAGAGCGATTTGTGGATAACCCACCTTGCGGTCGTAGTCGGTGTAGTCGAAACCGAAGCGATAGGTCAAAGTCAAGTCCTTGATGGGGTTGATGTCGGCCTGAATCTTGCCGCGCATCTGCTTCGAGTCGAGGTGGTTGTAGTTGTTCTCGATAGCCCAGTAGGGGTTTGTGATTCCGTAAGGAGTGAAGTAAGCCTCAGGAGTGTTGAATGGGATGCTCAGGTCCTTAAGGTCAACAATACTGATGTCGCGTGGGAACTCGAGAATACCGTCGATTACCGAAGTACCCTGGAAGCTGCCCACGAGGTCGGTCTGCGACTTGGCGTAGCTGATAGATGAAGTGAGCTTGAGCCACTCGGTGGCCTCGAAGCCGCCACGGAAGTCGAGGGTGTGACGCTTGTAAACGTCTTTCTTTCCAGGAAGAATACCGTCGTCGCCAGCGTAGTTATAAGAAAGGTAATAGTTAACTTTGTTGTCGTTAGAGACACCGCTGAAGGCGATAGCGTGGTTGTGAGACCAGCCAATGTCGAAGAAGTCCTTCACGTTGTTCTCTTTAACGTCGTACTTGTGAACGAGCTGGCTGTGGTTCCAGATAGGACCATAAACTTGAGTAGAGCCATCCAGACGTGGACCCCACGAACCGTTCTCGATGTAGGTCTGAGTGCCGTTCCATCCTTGTCCCCAATTGTTCTGCATCTTGGGAAGCAGGCTCACTTGGCGGGCTTGTACGCTACCATTGTACTCAATGGTGAAGTTCTTGCCGTCGCCCTTCTTACCTTGCTTGGTGGTAACGATAATCACACCGTTGGCGGCGCGGCTACCATACAGAGCGGTAGCGGCAGCACCCTTGAGCACGGTCATGCTCTCGATGTCGTTAGGCGAGATGCTCGAGATACCACCGGCGGTCTGGGCATGACCCTGACCGGTAAGAGTGGTGCTCTGCAAGGGCACACCGTCAACAACATACAGAGGTTGGTTGCTACCATTGATAGAGCTGAAACCACGGATGATTACCGAGTTGGCGGCACCTGGGTCACTTGATGTGGCCTGCACTTGCAGACCGGCAACCTTACCGTTCAACGAGTTCATCGCGTCGGTGGTGCGGGCACCAGCAATGTCGTCGGCTTTCACCTGTTGAGCGGCATAACCCAGCGATTTCTGCTTACGGGTAATACCCATGGCGGTTACCACCACCTCTTCAAGGGTTGTGTTGTCCTCTTCAAGGGCAACTGTTACATAACTTGCAACTGCTACGACTTGATCAACAAATCCCACATAGCTGATTTTGAGCTGTGTAATGTTGTCGTTTACAGTTAGCGAGAATTCACCGTTAATGTCGGTTGCAGTACCTTGATTAGAGCCTACGGCTTGCACGGTGGCGCCGATTAGAGGCTCATTGTCGGTAGCACTGACTACCTTACCTTTAACGGTCTTGGCCGATGCACCCAATACGATGAGGCACACGACCATCAGAGTTGTTAAAAGTCTCTTCATACAGTAAACAATTAATGATTAAACTTCAATTTTTATACTCGAAAATATAAATTCAATTTTTGCTAAAAGGTTGTTTTACAGCATTTTTGTTTGTGTTGCTCTGTTTTTGGCTTCTGCGTTTTTGTCTCTAGTGGAGAGGCTTGTTTAGATAGTCGTTTTACTAACAAAAACACCGTAACCAAACGGGAACAGCAAATGCAAAGTTATACATTTAAAATAAATGTGGCAAAAATAATTTAAACTTTAACTTTTTTGATGCTGTTTGTTCTTTAATTATGTGTTTTTGGTTTCTAATGCATTTTTTGATTATGTTAACAAATATCAAAAAGGTAAAGCTTTTACTTGGTTGCTGATTGTCATTTTTTTGCTTGAATTATAGACCTAAGTATTAGTTTTATAGGCTGTTGTTGTGCAGGGATTATAGTAGTTGTTGAAAAAAGTGAAGCATGTGGATTAATATCTAAAGCAGTGCTTTAGCGGAGACCCGAATGTTAAAATCTTATTTTTTTAACATTTGAGATTTTAACAGTAACTATTCGGCGATTTTGTTTTTAACTCGCATTATTATCAACTCAAGTTTCTAAAGGTGGGTTCTATAAATTAATTGAGATGGATTTTGATTTTATGTCGAGTAGA
>CALDIG010000101.1 GCA_937904375.1 uncultured Prevotellaceae bacterium | reverse complement strand
TCTCTCTCATCTTCGGATGAGGCGGTTCACAAACACAGGGGTTTGCTGGTGACCCCGTTTATCTCCCTTCAAATAGGCAGTAATGAGTTGTCGAGATTCATCACATGGAAAGAAGCCAAACACTTCCCGAATATGTCTCACAAACTGCGCTTTGCAGTATGCGTTGCAAAGTTATCAAAAATACTTGAAACCATAAAACTATATCATAAGAATTTTCACTCAATTTTTGGAAGTGAAATATATTGGTAAATGTCATGTGATAATTTCATGCTTGGTAAAAGTTATCTTGTCGAGATGTGGACTAATGAATGTACATATATACGAAAAACTCACGGACTGTGTAGCCCGTGAGTCTTATTTTTGGTTATGTTACGCCGTAATTACTCTGCTTTGCCGTCGCTGCCAAGCACTTCGATGATTTTGTGCTTGTAGAGCTTGGTCATCTCGTCGCGGGCGGGACCGCAATACTTGCGTGGGTCGAACTCACCTGGTTTCTCAGCGAATACCTTGCGAACTGCTGCTGTGAAGGCGAGACGGCTGTCGCTGTCGATGTTGATCTTGCACACCGCGCTCTTGGCGGCCTTGCGGAGCTGCTCCTCGGGAATGCCTACTGCATCGGGCAGATTGCCTCCGTTACTGTTGATGATGTCAACATACTCTTGGGGAACTGAAGATGAACCGTGGAGCACGATGGGGAAGCCAGGAAGTTTCTCCATGATGGCATCGAGCACGTCGAATGCCAATGGGGGAGGAACGAGCTTGCCAGTCTGTGGGTCGCGGGTACACTGCTCGGGTTTGAACTTGTAAGCGCCATGGCTGGTGCCAATGGAGATTGCCAGCGAATCGCAGCCAGTGCGGGTAGCGAAGTCGATAACCTCCTCGGGCTTGGTGTAGTGCGACTCCTCGGCCTGAACGTCATCCTCTACGCCGGCGAGCACGCCAAGCTCGGCCTCTACGGTAACGTCAAACTGGTGAGCATACTCAACAACCTGCTTGGTCAGAGCGATGTTCTCCTCGTAGGGCAGTGAGCTGCCGTCAATCATCACGCTCGAGAAACCGAAGTCAACACAGCTCTTGCACACCTCGAAGGTGTCGCCGTGGTCGAGGTGGAGGCAAATCTGTGGATGCTCCCATCCAAGTTCCTTGGCATACTCTACGGCACCCTGTGCCATGTAGCGAAGCAGGGTTTGGTTAGCGTAGTTGCGCGCACCTTTAGAAACTTGCAGAATCACGGGCGATTTAGTCTCGGCACTTGCCTTGATGATAGCCTGAAGCTGCTCCATGTTGTTGAAATTGAAGGCGGGAATAGCATAACCTCCATTGATTGCCTTAGCAAACATCTCGCGGGTGTTGACCAGGCCTAATTCCTTGTAACTTACCATAATAATAATTCTGTTTTTAAAGATTGAATAACTTCTAATCTATTGTCTCTACTTTTTTACGACTGCAAAGTTAAACATTTATTTTCTCTTAAACAAATTATTTTTTCCACACACATTAGCTTGCGCTTTGTATAGGTGATTTTTTATTGATATATAATTTAATGGTGGGTTTTTACGTTATTATTAAAGAGGACAAGAGGACAAGAGGACAAGAAGACAAGAAGACAAGAGGACAAGAGTACAAGAAAATAAGATAATAAGAAAACAAGATAATAATGAAAATAAAGCTAAAAGCTCCACTAGGAATAAGTGAGAAGGGGCGATCGACGGTGCAGTGCAACTCATTGTTCCCGCATCTAGCTGATGTGAAGGCGACCGACCGGGTGTTTGTGCTGTGCGATGGCGTTACGGGTCATGCTCATAGCGAGGTGGCGAGTGCCGTGGTGGCGCAAGCCCTGGGCGAGTGGATGAACACTAGGGTCGATTTCTCGCAGCAGCTAACGGGTGTGACAGTGCGGCGGGCAGTCGTCGATGCTCAGGGACATCTTGATGCCGCCTACTCTCGTTTTGAGCCAAGCCGCAACCCTATGGGCACCACAATGGCGATGCTCGCCTTTGGCGACTTTGGCGTGGCGGCAGCCCACATTGGCAACAGCCGTGTCTATCACCTGCGCCCATCACGCCGCGAGACCCTTTACCGCTCCCGTGACCACTCGCTGGTCAATGACCTCTTTGCCGCCGGTCGTCTCACCCGCGCCGAGGCCGAGGCATCGCCGAAAAAGAGCGTTCTCACCCGCGCCATGCTTCCCAGCCCTTGCGATGCGGCAGTCCCCGACGTAGCGTTCATTACCGACATCCAGGCGGGCGACTACTTTATTCTGTGCTGCGACGGCTTTACCAGCGCGCTGAGCGACAAGAAGCTCAAGGACGTGTTGTGTAACAGCCAGTTGAGCAACGCCCAGAAGCTTGCATCGCTAAAGATGCTCACCGATAAAGTACCCACCAATCACAGCATCTTGCTCATCGAGGTGGAAAGCGTAGAGAAAGAGCTAGGCGACCACCTACTCGTCAACACCGAGCGACTGATGTGCGACAAGATGGTGCGACGCAGCATTATTCTCGCTCATAAAGACGCTCCAGCATCAGCTCCTACTTTATCGCCCGCAATTCCTCCATCACCCATGCCAGATGCCACTGCTCCGGCAGCGTCGGCACCTGTGGTGCTTCTAGACGAAGATGACAATGAGGACATTGGGCTAGGAGTGGCATCAGCGCAAGAGTTGGAGGGAATATCGACCCCGGTTTCTGTAGGCCAGCCTTTGGCTGAAGCCAATCCCATACCCACCCAACCGATGCCAGCTGCCGCCAACAAGAAGTTGACGAAACGCACGTTATGGATAATTCTTGCCGCTTTGCTATTGGCATGTGCGACAGCAGCCCTCATGCTCCACAATAGCAAGAAAAACAGCAACAAAGAAGTGTCACAGGTGAGCAAGACCGAAGAAAAAGGCAACCCCGACGTGATAATTAGCAATAGTCTGCCCGATAATAATGTGGTGCCTGAAGACGGATTAGAACCGTTTGACACAGGCACAGTAGAGGGCGACGCACCCACCGGCAGCAATGTGGCGGTGACGCCGGCTCCCAAAGTGAATGACATACCATTGCCCACAGGAAGTAATGTGCGAGTGACGAGGGTGAATGAGGGCGACCCTTATCCCGACGCTTTTGACAACGAGAACGATTACAAAGTGCTGGATAAAGAGGTTCCCGAGACCCCTGTCACTCAAACCGAGGAACCCAAGCAACCTGCTCAGCCAGGCGGTGTGCCACCCAAGAAAGCTAGCAACGACCCCACCAAGTCTAACCGCAACGTGGCAGTGCCACCCCCACCCGGCAAGCCACGCAGGACAGAGATTCCATAATTTCTCGATTGCTCGAAAACTCGATTGCTCGAAAACTCCTAAGCTCGCCCTTTAAAAACGCTATAATAATGCAAGACATCAACAACGGAATTATCAAGCTGGTATCGTCGCTGGCTGTGAAGAAATACCGCGACAAGGAAGGACTCTTTGTCGCCGAGGGATGGAAATGCGTGCGCGACACATGGCGTGCCTTCAACTGCCGATATCTCATCGCCACTAAAGCATGGTATGAGCAGCAAGGAACCGCCGAGCATTACCCCAAACTCGTGCTCGCCCATAAGAGCCAGATGGCGCGCATGTCGCAGTTCACCACACCGAGCGACGTGATGGCGGTATATGAGATTCCCAAAGTCGATTATAGCGACGATGAGGTGCGCTCAGGGCTTAACATCGTGCTCGACAACATCCAAGACCCTGGCAACCTGGGCACTATCATGCGACTCGCCGACTGGTTTGGCATCAAGAACATATTTGCCAGCAAATCTACTGTCGATGTCTATAATCACAAGGTGGTGCAGGCAACTATGGGAGCCATCAGCCGGGTGAAGGTGCATTACTGCGACCTCGACTTCTTCCTCGACGACTTCAGCGACATGCCAGTCATGGGCACCTTCCTCGATGGCGACAACATCTACAGCGCCAAACTGCCCGAGGGAGGAGCCTTCGTCATCTTCGGCAACGAGGGTCAAGGCATCAGCCCAAAAGTGGCAGAACATGTGACCCAGCGCCTCCACATCCCAGCCATGCCCAGAAAAGGCACCCGCAGCGAGAGCCTCAACGTGGGCATCGCCGCAGCAATCACCATCAGCGAGCTATGCCGCACAAAGCTCAAATAGTTTATAGAACCCACCTTTAAATGGCAAACAAGATTTCCATACGCTTTTACAACGACCGCGAGGTGCGGGCTGTTTGGGACAACGAGAACAGCAAATGGTGGTTCTCGGTGCTCGATGTGGTCGCCGCCATCAACGAGCAAGACGATTACACCCGCACCCGCAACTACTGGAAGTACCTCAAGACTAAACTCCGCAAGCAAGGAAGTGAAGTGGTTAGTGTCACTAACCAGTTGAAACTTCTTGCTCCCGATGGAAAGAGACGACTAACCGATGTCCTTGACTATGAGGGCATAATGCTGCTGGCGCAGAACATCCCTAACACTAATGCCACACGGTTTGTTCACTGGTTTACCAGCGACAGCGAGTCGATTGACGGAAAAAGCCGCGAGAAAGCCTACGCCCTGTGGGACAGCGGCTTGATGGACAGTGTAGAGATTGGCACCACGCGAGGCTTGCAGCAAATTCACGGTTATCTCTTTGGAGGCTTGTACGACTTTGCCGGTCAAATCCGCAACGTGACAATCTCTAAAGGAAACTTCACCTTTTGCCGTGCAAGATATTTACATCAAGCACTCAAGGACATTGATAACATGCCCGATGACACATTCGACGAGATAGTGCTTAAATATGTTGAGATGAATGTGGCGCACCCCTTCATAGAAGGCAATGGCCGTAGCACCCGCCTATGGCTCGACCTGCTGCTGAAAGAACGCATAGACAAATGCGTGGACTGGAGTCAGATATCCAAAAAAGACTATCTTAACGCCATGATACTTAGCGCCACCAACCCCACCATGCTGCGCCATCTCCTGCTTAACGCCCTCACCGACAAAGTCGATGACCGTGAGACATTTATGAAAGGTATCGACTACTCCTATTATTACGAGCAAGTAGATTGACGTTATTTAAAGAGATAATGCCACCGGTGCTTTGAGCATCGGTGGCATTTATTATAGGGGTATAAAAAGCTGTTAACGTGCGTTGTAGGCTTCGAGAGCTTTCTCGAGGACTACTAGTGCGCGCTTGAGGTCTTCGATTTTGAGGACGTAGGCCATGCGCACGATGTTCTTGCCCTCGCCTGGGGTGGCGTAAAAACCGGTGGCGGGAGCCATCATCACTGTCTCGCCCTCGTAGCTGAACTCATCGAGGCACCAGCGGCAGAAGTCGTCGCAATCCTGCACTGGGAGCTTAACCATAGCATAGAAGGCTCCTGTGGGCATTGGCGCAAAGACGCCGGGAATCTTGTTCAGACCCTCAACGAGGCAGTCGCGGCGAGCGATATACTCGTCATAAACGCCCTGATGATAGGCTTGAGGTGCGGCAAGCGATGCCTCAGCAATAATCTGTCCAATCAATGGAGGACTGAGACGTGCCTGGGCAAACTTCATCACTGTGGTGAGCAACTGCTTATTGCGGGTAATAAAAGCGCCGATGCGGATGCCGCACTCGCTGTAACGCTTCGACACCGAGTCGATGACGATGGCGTTGTCCTCGATGCCCTCAAGGTGCAGAGCACTCAGGTAAGGCTTGTCGCTGTAACGGAACTCGCGATACACCTCGTCGCTGATGAGGTAGAGGTCATGCTTCTTCACCAGGTCGCGCAGCTGAAGGAGTTCCTCGTTGGAATAGAGTGTGCCAGTGGGGTTGTTAGGATTGCAAATCATGATGGCGCGGGTGCGGTCGGTGATCAGCTTCTCAAACTCCTCGATTGATGGCAAAGCAAAGCCGTTCTCAATCTGCGTGGTGATAGTGCGCACTTTCACGCCCATCTCACAGGCGAAGCCCATATAGTTGGCATACACTGGCTCAGGAACGATGAGTTCGTCGCCAGGATTGAAGCAAGCGAGGAAAGCAAACTGCAACGCCTCGCTGCCACCGCAGGTGACGATGATGTTGCTGGCGTCGAGCTTGATGTCGTAACGGCCATAGTAACCCACGAGCTTGTCGAGATAGCTCTGATAGCCCTGCGAGGGCGAATACTCAAGCACTTTGCGGTCCACGTTCTTAAGAGCGTCGAGACCCTCTTGCGGCGTGGCGATGTCGGGCTGGCCGATGTTGAGGTGATACACTTTGATACCTTTCTGCTTTGCTGCCACAGCAAATGGCGCAAGTTTGCGAATTGGCGATGCGGGCATGTCGATGCCGCGTTGTGAAATAATAGGCATAGTTGTTTTATAGTTTTATAGTTTTAAGTATTTAGTTCTTAGTTTTTAGTTAATCATTTCTGGGGGACAAAGGTAGGCAAAAATCCCCGACCCGCCAAAAATATTGCGGGTAATTAGTGAAATATTGTAAGCTGTGTGGTTCAAAAACGGGTAAGCCAGTCATTGACCCTACAAAACTTATCACTTAACACTTATCACTTAACACTTAGCTCTTTATTCCTTAATCAGCCTTTTGAACTCGGCTTGCTTCTCTTTCATGAGTTTCAGCACGTCGGCAGGCTTTTTAATCACTTGAGGATGAAGGCTTTCGTAGTCATCCTTAGGCCACTGCTTGAGCTCGGGGTCGGCCTTGATGAGCTTGTCGTTCTCGAAATAGAAGCGATATTCCTTCTTGGTGCCGCCTTCGTCACGCACAAGCAGGGCAAACATGGGGTCACCTTCCATCGAGTCCCAAAGGAACTCCCAATACCACTTGTGCATTCCCATAGTGTAGGTGACGGTACTAGTAGCGAAATAGAGCTGGCTGCACATTGAGCCGTCGGCACTGTACTGCTCTTGTGTGAAGTAGTATTTGTCATGTACCTCACGCATCCCCGAGCCAGGCATGTTCTGTGCCACATCAACGCTGATTTCGTTAAAAGGCATATCCCCGTAGGGTTTGTTGTTCATCATCTCCAACCTGTCGGCGTAGGCTTGACGAATCTGCGCCATGCGCTTGCTGTTCTGCGCGTTGAGCACAGAAGCAGCAGTGAGTACTGCAAGTAAAATAAGTGTGAGTCGTAGTTTCATAATAGTTTATAGTTTATGTATAGTTCACAAAGATAAGTGGAATTCTCAAAACCACAAAAAATGAGACAATAAAACTGAAGAAAACTGCGATAAATCTCGTTTTAAGTTACATTGCTGTGACCTCTCCACGATACAGGTCATCGGCGATGTGGAGGATAAGGTCGTGCATCTCTAGTTCGTCCTTGTAGAATTGCGGTATGGCATCATAACCTACCGCTGCGCCAAGGATGTTGCCCGTTACGGCTCCTGTGCTGTCGCTGTCACCACCGTGATTTACCGATGCGATGAGAGCGTCCTCAAAGCTGTCGAAATGACGTAGGCAGCAATATAGCGCTATTGCCAACGCCTCCTCGCCAACCCATCCCTCACCAAGAGAGATGATGTTCTCGAAGTCATGACGCTCATTCTCGGAACAGTCAATTGCCCGCTCGACAAGAGCCCGCATCTCTTGAACATCGTTAAAATTCTCAGGATATAATTTCTCCAAAGCCCCCATGCCCTCAACGATATATTGCTTTAGGCTTGATTGGGTTGGATGCTCATCAAGCGCAAGGCGATAGATGATGTGGACCATCAATGCGGCAGGGATATAACCAAGTGGGTGCTGATGGGTTATCTCGGCAGCATCACCAGCCAATCTGTCGGCATCTAATATTTCCATCCTTGAGTCAACAGCGGCATAGAGAGGAATTGGCGCAACGCGCATCACGCCGCCACACCCCTTGCTGTAATTATTTGGTTCCCCGCCATTATAAATAGCGTGGAGGGCCGACATGCAGGTGTTTCCTGGAGCACGGCGCGCGTTCAACTCCGGCACACCGCTGATCCAGCAGTCGTTATATTTGTTGGACTTCTTGCCCGTTTGGGTGAGATACCACTCGATGTAGGCACGGCAGATGCCATATTTCATTTCTATATCTAAGCGTTTGGCATTCAGCAGCCCCACGGCGGTGAACAGCGTCATCTGGGTGTCGTCCGACACTACCGCTTTTCCGCTTTGTTTGTCATCACCCACCCAAAACTGCTGTGTGTTAAGCCGCGTGATTCCACGCTGTCCATATTCGGCCTGAATTCTGCCAACACCCATAAACTCCACTGGATAACCCAATGCGTCGCCAATGGCACCGCCAATGAGCGAACCTCTTATTCTGTCTTGTAATGTGTTAATAGTTAACATTTTAATTTGTTATTTGTTTTCTTTTTGTAAAAATTTTGCGATGAAGTTGCATTGCTCTTGAGTCTCGGGAGTTCTTCTATAGGCTGACTTGGGACATGCCATGAACAATCGTTCCAGCCTTGACATAGCATCCTCATAACTTAGTTTATAAATGTCTCCAACGAGACACCCAACAATAAGTCCGGTCCTGCCCACGCCGCCCCAGCAGTGAATATATACTTTCGCCTCAGGGTTGTTGTTGAATATGTCGCGGATGTGTTCCACGAGATTATGCACGTCGTCGACACTCTTAGGCACCGACACATCCCTGATGGGAAAGCGAAGGTGTGACGCGCCGGGATATAGCATGTTGTAATATGGCGCCAACTCCCCTTCCTCGGTCAAGTCCACGAAATGCGTGATACCGAAATCCTGAAACTGTTTAAGCTTTGCAGTGCTGATTTCTTCGCTCTTGTCTCGGGGATATTCACCTGCATAGATTTGACTGGTCACCTGATAGCTGTTCTTTATGGGTTTCTTGTTTGCTATCATCTTCTCAAAATCTTCCTTGATACCAATAAGATCCCAGGAAAGATAATGCCAGAATCCCATTACTATTCCATCATCATTTGGCGTGCTTTTCACTGCATAGATAGAGCAAGCGATAGCAGCAATCGTGTCGGAGTCGCCACCGATAGATATCGCATTACGGGCGCAATCTTCCAGAGAGTCGCTCTCAAGAAAAGCAATGATGGCTTCGGGGACACTGCCTTGACAACTCACATCAAATTTATAATTTGAACGAATCTCGTCAAGGGTTCTGTCAAGATTGTAGCCATATTTTCGAGGTATCACGTCACGAATTTCTCGTTTTGCCGCATCAAGGTCTATCGCTCTGCGGCAGCGATACACACATTCGGCAACCGCCATGGCACCCTTCACTCCCTCGGGATGGTTATGGGTGACACAGGCAGTGATTTTTGCCAGCTCCAAAGCTTCCTCTAAGGAATTGGCATAGATAGCGACAGGGCTAACGCGCATAGCCGAGCCGTTGCCCCAACTGTTATAAGGCTGAGGATTTTCCGACATCAGCCACCATCTGAATCGCCCGCCATAGCCGGCATTAAAATGCTTACGCCCCAACTGCTGCATACACTGCACCAGCTGGCTCTCGCTGTGCGACGGGTCCTCGAGAAGCCACTTCGCCACAGCAAGTGTCATCACACTGTCGTCGGTGTAACGAGTGTACTTGCTTTGTAAAGGAAAATCCTTGGTCTTGACATTGTTCCACTCGTAGGCACTGCCCACTATATCTCCAAAAACTGCTCCTAACATAATTATAACCTCCTAATTTCTTCTTTTTTTTCTGCTATTAACGATTTATATAAATTCCTAAAAAAGCGAGTAGCGGGGTTGATCATATTATTGCAACCTATATCCTTTCAGATGTACGATAAATTCGTCTCTGTCTCTCAGCGGGTTCACAAATGCCAACTTCATGAGATAGTCAAGACATTCTTTCACTTGCGGCCCGGGCTCGAGACCTTTTATTTCCATCACATCCTTGCCGTTGAGCGGCAGTTTGTAGCCGAACATTGCCGAGCCCTCGGTCTTCATCTCCTCGGTGCGTTGTTTTATAATCTCAACTTGACGAGGCATGCAGCGGTCGGCGGAGTGGCTATTGTTGTCGGCATCAATAATCAGCATAAGATCATCAAACCGCTCTTCGGTGCCGCACACAAATTGCAGTTTGCGCAGCTTCTTCTTCTTGAAATGCTCGCACTCGTCGCCCCACATCTTGCAAACCATGTGGCACTTCGCCAGAAACGCCACCTCTTCAATGAAGTCGTTGCTGTACTTGAGAGGCCGCAAAATCTCGTCAACCATATCGGCACTTGCCAGTTCGTGCTCCAGGAAATGTACCTTGCCGCCCTCCATAGTGCGCTTGCGAATCTTCCCTATGTCGTGCAGCAACGCCGCCATGCGCAGTTCCAATCGGTTGCTCTTAAGATTCTCTATCACAGCTAATGTGTGTTCCCACACAGTGCTGAAGTGATACTCATTCTGCTCCATGTCGTAGGTCTGCTCCAGCTCGGGAATGACATAATGCATGGCTCCGGTTGTGCGCAGCAGTTCCATCGCCATCACCGGATGCCGGCAGGTGAGCATCTTGTCGAGCTCATCCTTTACCCGCTCCTTGCTGATGATATCGAGCCTGTGCACATTGCGCACCATGCCCTCCATAGTGCTCCGCTCTATCTCCCATCCATAGCGGCTGGCAAAACGTATGCATCGCAAGATGCGCAGCGGGTCATCATCATAGATGACATCGGGGTCGTTGGGAGTGCGTATCACATGGTTCTTGATGTCGTCCACCCCTTGACCTGTGATGTCAACTATTTCGCCGGTTGACAGGTTGATGTAGAGAGCGTTGATAGTGAGGTCGCGGCGCATACAGTCGTCTTCTATGGTGCCGAAAGCCGTCACGGGGTTGCGGCAGGAATGGTCGATGTACTTCTCCTTGCGAGTCTGCACAAACTCCAACTCCACATCGGGAAAAGCCTTCAGATGCAGCATCGCGGTGCCGTAGTTGGGATAGACAGCCACTCCCTTGGCGGTGTGCCCGTTGTCGCGCAGCCACTTGGCGAAGCGTATTCCTCCCGAAGGCAGACTCACGCACAAGTCGATATCCTTAATCTCGCTGCCCATGATTTCATCGCGCACGCATCCTCCCACGGCATAGACGTGCCCTTCCCACTCGGTGCCTTTGATAAGTCCACCAAGATATTTCGTTATTTCTTTATATGTGTCCTGAGTCATTTGTTAAATAATTTTCTCTTGTTCTCTTGTTCTCTCACACCTTATAAATAGAGTCTCAAATCACCAAATATCTATTAGTTGACCGACATTTTATTTTAAAGCCTGTTCCCAATATTCACTGGCATCGCCGCCGTATTCTTCGGTGAGCAGTGCCATAAACAAAGCCTTGTCGTGGTCATTGTCGGTGCTGCCGTATTGGTCTGGGTCACGATTCACCATGAGTTCGGTGATTCGACATTCTGTGACGTCATCTTCATATTTGGCGACATAGATGCAGATTCCCGACCAACTGCGATAATATCTTATGGTGTTGTCTTCACAATACATGAACCAGTGGTCTTCCATCGCATCAGGAATGTGACCGCGTTCCACAATGCGCAGAGCCTCACTCGTGATGGTTTCATCCATTGGAATTATGACGTGTGAATCGGGCATCGGCTTAATGTTCCAACTGTCTTTTGTCGCCAGTTCTGTTTTTGGAGGTATGGGATCTTCTCCATTGAACCGTTTGCCAGAATTACCTGCACCCATCTTCCACATCAGCAATGCTTTAAGCTCGTCGGGGGTGGGTTTTGGTTCTTCTTTTCCACAAGCGTCCACAAACTCCTTTGGCAAGATGACATTGGGGATGTCAATAGCGTTCTCAAACAGCGGCGCGATTTCCTCGACCGTGAAACCTGCTATTCCGCAGCCTATGCGTGTCACAAAGAACTTGAGTTCAGGGTGAGAGGAAGCAAACTCAATGAATTGGTCCACATAAGGCTTGATGGTTTCGACGCCGCCTTGCATGGTGGGGATGGCATAGCTCTGCCCTTGCAGGCCCACTCCCTGCCCCCACACAGCACCAAAGCGATTGTATGCCAGCCTTGCTGCCCCGCCAGCATGCGCGCCGGCGAGGTTGCTGCCAAACACGAAGATCTCATTAGGTTTCAGTTCTGTTATTTTCTCGGGGGTGTATTCTCTGTTGTACATATATGATTTTTTTAGATGAATGATTATTATTTTTTGCAAAGTTACAACACATTTTTTTATTCACCAAATATTTTGCGTAAAAAATACACAATATGTCGTATTTTTGTCATTTTTTTACCCAAAAACAAAAGCCTCAAACAAAAAAAACACATCGTCATTGACAGATTAAGCATCACAACGCATCTATACACATAGGCATAGAGATTACCTTTTTACATCTGGCAATGATTAAGAATTAAACAATTCATATCAACTAACAATAAAAAACAAAACATTATGAGAAAAGCTATTTTAATGACATTACTGTTAATTTGCGCATTAACTTGCTTTGCGCAGACAAAGGTTACAAAGAAGGTATCACACGACAAGATGCTTGAGCGTTTTTTGTCGTATGTTAAGATTGAAAGCCAGTCGATTGATGAGGACGACATGACATCGTTCCCTATGACCGAGGGTCAGAAGAAGATTGCACGTTTGATTTATGATGAAGTTAAGGCTATGGGTGGCAAGGATGTGAAAGTAACCCTTAGCAACGACTTTTATGTATATATCGACATCCCTTCTAACGTGAAGGAAAGCGTGCCATCAATCTTGCTCATGGCACACATGGATGTCACTCCTGAGGCTGCCGGCGACGGCATCAAGCCCATCGTGCACCGCAACTACAATGGCGGTGACCTGGTGTTGCCTGGCGGCATCACTTTGAGCCCCAACTCTCCAGAGGGCGCGCACCTTAAGGACTTGGTGGGTAAGACCATCGTCACCAGCGACGGCAGCACTCTGCTCGGTGCCGACGACAAGACTGGCTGCGCTGTGCTCATCTCACTGGTGGAAGAGATAATCAACAACCCTAAGTTCAAGCACGGTCGAGTGATGGTGGCATTGAGCCAAAACGAGGATGTGGGTAAGGCAGCCCTGCGCTACGACCCTAAGGTCTTTGGCGACAAGCCCGACGTGGTAATCGACGTTGACGGCGACAGCCATGACCGTTTCTCGGTAGCCAACTTCACCGCCGAGTTCCACACCTATTACTTTAAGGGCAACGATGTTCATCCGGGACACGCCAAAGAAGGTAAGTATGGCGACGCCCGCACTGCGGCAGCCTATTTCGTAGGTCAGATTCCTCCAGAGATTCACCCAAGCGCCCGCGACGGCGAGCAGGGATATGTACACTGCTACTCGATAGAGCATCCTGCTGACGAGAACGGCAACATCATCAAGACCGACTATGTGGTGAAGGTGCGTCTGCGCTATTTCGACAAGAACGAAGGCGAGTACCAGAAGCGAATCTTGGCCGAGAGCATGACAAAAACTCAGCTCGCGTTCCCAAATCTCACCGTCACCAAGACTGGCGATGTCACACAATATGAGAACATCGCTTACACACTGCCAAGCTTCCTGCCATCAATGATTGAGAAAGCTTCGAGCGATGCCGGAATGCCAATGAGCCCTCGCAGCGAGCGCGGCGGCACCACCTCGGCGATGATGGTGGCAAAGTTTCCCGACGCCATGCCTGGCGGCTCAGGAATTTATTCGGGACAGCAAGCTGAGCACTCCTGCTATGAGTGGACTTGCATCGATGAACTCCTCACGCTGGTTAACGTGTGCGAGAACCTTATCACCGAGATAGCAAACAAGTAAAAAAAACTTGTCCTCAATAGAATTGTCCCCAAAGATGTCCTCAGAACGACAGTTCTTTTGAGGACATTTTTGAGGACTCTTTGAACATTTAGAACAAATTTCATATTATTTTTGACCAATTATTATTACCTTTGTCATAGAAAATAAAGACAATAATTCAATAATATCAATTATGTGTACATTATTTACAACCATGAGGATCAGGTTAGTGCTTTTGTGCATTACGATGACCATTGTGTCAGTAGCTGCGAAGGATTACGACGAGGTGGAACTCACTCCACAACTCAATGCCGTTCTACAGAACTATGACGACTATTCAAGAGAAGTTAGAGAAGATTTAATAGTTGTGGAACGAAACGGAAAATACGGCTATGTTAACACTAATGGTGAAGAAATTGTACCATGCAAGTATGATTTAGTTCATGATTTTCACGACGGCCTGGCAAAGGTAAGGATGGGTAATTGGTATGATGGAAAGTATGGTCTTATCAATAATAGTGGACAAGAAATAGTATCATGTAAGTATGATGAAATTTCCACATTTTTCGAAAACATGGCTATAGTTTATCTAAATGACAAGTGTGGTTATATAAATACCGGCGGAGAAGAGGTTGTGCCTTGTAAGTATGATAATGCCAACAGTTTTTGCGAAGGCATGGCGCGCGTTTGTCTGAATGGCAAGTATGGTTTTGTCAATTCCAGAGACCAAGAGGTTGTTCCATGCAAATATGATGATGCCAATAGTTATCATGAAGGCATGGCGCGTGTTTGTCTGAATGACAAGTATGGGTTTGTAAACACTAGCGGTCAGGAGATTGTGCCTTGCAGATATGATGGCGCCGATGATTTTACCGAAGGCTTGGTTCGAGTAAGGATTGGTGATTGGAGTCATGGCAAGTATGGTTTTGTCAATTCTAGAGGTCAAGAAGTTGTGCCTTGTAAATATGACGATGCCAATAGTTTTCATGAAGGCATGGCTTGTGTTCGTTTGAATGACAAGTATGGTTTTGTAAACTCAATTGGCAAAGAGGTCGTTCCTTGCAAATATGATGATGCCAATGTTTTTCACGAAGATTTGGCTTGTGTTTGTCTGAATGGCAAGTATGGTTTTATCAACACCAGCGGACAAGAGATAATTCCTTGCAAGTATGATGATGCCAATAGTTTTTGCGAAGGCTTAGCTCAAGTAAGAATCGGAAATAAGTATAATGGCAAGCATGGTTTTGTCAATTCCAAAGGCCAAGAGATTGTGTCTTGCAAGTATGATGATGCTAACAGTTTCCATGAAGGAATGGCTTGTGTTCGTTTTAATAGCAAGTATGGTTTTGTGAACTCAAGTGGCAAAGAGGTTGTACCTTGTATATATGAACAAGCTTATGATTTCAGTGAAGGTCTTGCCTATGTTTTAAAGCAAGGAAGTTGCGGGACTATTGACAAAAGAGGAGATTTCACCAAATCACACAATGTCACAATTTTCGATATAGTATGGGTCTTTCGCAAGGTTTTTTCACTGAATTCAGGACAAGCTATAGCTTTTAGAAGCCATGGAAAAAAGGCTTTTGCTTATGACTTACAAGGTCAAGAGAAAGAAGCTGCTTTACACTATGACGCTAACAGTGATAAGTATTATATCATTTGCACTGGTTATGTTCCAAATAAATGTTTTCTGATTGATTTTAATAACTTCAATATAAAAGAGGTTAACATAAGTGATGTTCACATTGAGGCAAAGACACATGTAGCAGATGAAGGAGTGGATGACATAACAAAAGAAAATCTAAAAGTAGATAACGAAGAAGGGATAGGCTCTGATGATATCTTGACCAATGACGTATTAGACAAATTGGAATCTAAGCCCGAACCACAAAACAGACCATAGCCCAAAACACAATATGAGGAAATCTACAAGAGTGCCGCTCACACGCCTTCGTTCCCTGGTGGCGATGCCGCATTGATGAATTATATCAACAAGAGCATAAGTTACCCTAAGGTTGCTCAAGACAATGGTGTTCAGGGCAAAGTGGTAGTCCAGTTCGTAATTGAAAAGGACGGCAGCATTGGTAAGGTCAAGGTGGCTCGTGGTGTTGACAAAGACCTTGACAGAGAAGCGGTGCGAGTGTGCAAAACGTTGCCCCACTTCAATCCCGGTCGAAATGCAAGTGGCGACCCTATAAGAGTGTGGTACACATTGCCCGTCACTTTTAAGCTTCAGGCAGCAGAAGAAGATGAAAATACAAGTGAAGGCGAAATCAATAATCAGTAGCAAAAGAC
>CALDIG010000100.1 GCA_937904375.1 uncultured Prevotellaceae bacterium | reverse complement strand
TGTGAGTAAATTTTCTTGCAAAAATTTGGGTTTTGGATGTGCTGGTTGGAGTTATAAAAGGCAACCCCAATGACGTTTTTATCATTGGGGCTACTTTTTATATTAATGTGTATTGTTTTTGGGCTATGGTTTTTCCTTGGTGATGTTAGCTTTTTGTAGGCCGTAGTTGTTGCGGCGGTCGATGAGGAGTATCATCACCGAGACGATAATAGCCGCTACGCCGATGCCGGTGAAAATCCACATTGCCTGTGTGTAGTCAACGTTGTCGCCCACTGTGTTGCGTTCAAGTACTCCGCCAATGACAATAGGAATCAGCATTAGTCCTATGTTCTGAATATAGTAGATGATGGAGTAGGCTGTTCCTAACTGCTTCATCGGCACTATTTTGGGGACGGCGGGCCACAGCACACTGGGAAGCAGCGAGAAGGCGATGCCCAGGATGAACATCAGACCCACCGCCAATATACTTGAATTAAGCGGCAGAGCGAAGACTGCGAGCACCAGAGTGAGCATTATGGTGCCAATTATCATGATAGATGCTCCCTTGCCAATCTTGTCGTACATGCCGCCAAAGAGAGGTGTCAGGATGATGGAGGTGAATGGTAGGATTGACGAAATCAATCCGGCAAATGACGGTTCTACGCCATATTTTGAAATCATGAGCTTGGTAGCGAAGTCAAGGAAGGGATAAAGCGCCGAGTAGTAGAGCAGGCACAGCAGTGTTATGAGCCAGAAACCAGGATTCTTCATGGTCGCACCCATATCCTTGAAGTGGAATTTCTCGTCGTCATCGGTAGTCGCTTTGTGCAGTAAAGACTCGTTTTTGCGGTCTATTGAGCAGTAAATCAAGTATATGATTAGCCCCACGCCAACCGAGAACAACCCGATGAGGATTGGCGTGCTCAGTGAGATTTTGACTGCCAGCACTGGAGCTCCTGCCAGAGCCAATCCAGTGCCAAGTCGTGCCAGAGCCACCTGGATACCCATAGCAAGTGCCATTTCCTTGCCGGTGAACCACTTGACGACAACCTTCGACACCGTGATGCCGCACAATTCATATCCCACGCCAAAGGTGGCGAAACCTAATGCAGCCACAAGAACCTGAAGTTTGATGGACGGGTCGGTATAGGCTATCCACTGCAGGTTGATGTCCAGCACTTGTGAGGGGTCCATGAAAGCGATGGCGTAGTAGTCGATTGCCGTGCCGCCAAGCATGAGGACGCACGACAGCACTCCGGCAAACCGTACTCCCGTCTTGTCGAGGATAATGCCGCCCACGAAGAGCATGAGCAGGAACACGTTGAAGAACCCGCGTGAGCCTGCCAGAACGCCAAACTCGCTACTCGTCCATCCAAGGTCACTTTCAAGGAAGTGCTGCAAGGGCGACATCTGCTTGGCGACGATATACCCCATCATCATGGTGACTGAGACGAGTCCCAGCACCGTCCAGCGCAGGGTGGGAGAGTTGTTGATTTTTTGTGCTACTTTTGTCATGTCATAAAAACAGGGCGTGCAAGCCACAGTGAGCAACACACGCCCTGAAAGATTTTATATTATGTATTATTCCTCTTTCTCCTCGTTTTCTGCCTTTTGGATATTTGGCAATTCAAGTCCAAAGTTGTTCTTCTTGTCGATTGCCTTAAGATAGATTGCGAAGAATAGTGCAAAGATGCCGAAACAAGCAAAGACAATCAGAGGAACTGTAAAGTCGTAAGGAACAAATACCTTACCTGTCTCTTCCGAGATCTTTTCTTTTGTTTCACTAACTTCGGTCTTGGCTTTCTCTTCTTTGCTCAAGAAGTCCCAGAAACCAGCCTCTTCCTCTGTTTTTGTATTGGCTGCCAGCGATGCCATGAGAGCCGGTTTGTTGCTGGTGAGAAGTTCGTAAGCACTCTTGGCATGAGTGTAAGTGTTCTCAATAGCTTTGGTCTTTTGTTTGTCGTCGAGTTTGTTGTACTCGGTTTCAATGGCCTTGAAATCATTGGCTACGCTATCACACATCTTGTTGAAATCATCCTGTTTGTTAGTCTCCATCAACAAGGCTAATTCTTGTGAGTGCTCATTGAATTTCTTTGTTTGTTGAACAATAGCGTTGTCGCTGTTGCTTGAAGATAGAACCACGCCAATGAGCATTGGCACTAAACAGAGACCAATGTTTTGAACCCAGAAGATAAGGCAGTAGGCACTACCAAGAACTTTCTCGTCGATAATTTTGGGAACACTTGGCCAGAGTGACGCAGGAACAAGGGCGAACGAGATACCGAGAACAACGATTGTTACGTAGGCTATCAGCGCACTGCCTGTTGCTGGAACTATGAACGCGAAAATCAGGTGGCAGCAGATGAGCAGTAAAGCACCCCACATGAGCATTGTGGCACCTTTTCCTTTGCGGTCAAGGAAGTTGCCCAAGAACGGAGTGATAACAGCAGCGCCAATTGGGAACCAACGGAAAATATTGGAAGCTGTGGTTGCATCGATACCCAAGTTGCACTGAAGCATATTAGCTCCATAACGCTGGAATGGGAATATAGCCGAGTAGTATAGTACACATAATAATGCTACAATCCAGAATACACGGCTTGAGAAAATTTTACCAATATCACTGATTTTGAATTCTTCTTCGGCATCCTGGTCGGCATCAGCACCAAGCTGGGTGTCGAGCTTCTTGTCCATGAAAGTGAAAACAATGAAGGTTATCAAACCAATAAGCAAAAGTACAGTGCAGAATGCCAGAGGAGCAACTACGGTACCAAATTTTGATGCGATAATAGGCGAAATAGAGAAGATGGCAAACACACCTACACGTGCAATGGCCATCTCAAGCCCCATAGCAAGAGCCATCTCTTTGCCTTTGAACCATTTAGCGATAGCTTTACTAACTGTGGTGCCTGCCATTTCGCATCCACAGCCGAAGATCATGAAACCTAATGATGCCATCTTAGCACTTGCGGGCATAGAGGTCCACCAAGAGTTCAGCCAGTTGGCAAAAGCGGTGGTTTGGAACCAATCATTGATGCCAATAAACTTAATAGTAGCACCAATTACCATTAAAGAAGCCGAGAGCGTACCTGTGAATCGTATTCCGCACTTGTCTAGGATAACTCCCGCAATGATGAGGAATCCAAATACATTTAAGATATACTCACTTGCCGCATAGTTGCCAAACACAGTTGGAGACCAGCTGCGTTCACCCTCTATCAAGCTCTCCAGAGGAGACATCACGTCAACAAACATATACCCAAAGAACATCATTAATGCAATTAAGATCAATGCGGTCCATCGAGCAGCTGTTGAATCATTTAAATACTTTTGAATTGTTTGTGTCATACTGATTGTTATTAGTTTTTATTTTGTTTATGTTTGTTTGATTTCAGAAATATGGGTGCAAAGATACATTATTTTATTTAATAATATCGAGGTAAAGGACAAAAAATGTTGTAGTCTTTATCTCGTTTTAAAATGATGTGTTGTTTAAATTATTTCCCACGAGTCGATGGTACGCAAGTCGGCGCTCACGTTGAGACCTATCTGCGTCACGGGTCTTGGGTCGTCGGCGAGCATGGCTTTGTAGTCTTTGCGGATGATTTGGTCAAGGGCATCCTCGGCGGTCTTTTGGTATTTAAACTCGAGGATATAGATGTCCTTGGGCATGTAAAGCACTACGTCGATGCGTCCGTTGGCGGTGCATTTCTCAGCCTCGACTTGTGCGCCAAATGATTTCATGCCAGCATAGAATAGAGCCTGATAGTGCTTCTCGTTCTTGTTGTCGAGACCGTAGGGTATGGTGGAGTAGAAACGGCGGATGGCGAACATGAAGTCTTCTATGTTGCCGCCTTCCACTAAGTCGTAATAGGCGGTAAGCAATGTGTCGCGGTTGCCCAATCCAGAAGGCTTATAATACTCATATAGCGATGATGCCAGTCCCTCTCGCACCTCTTCGTTGGGAATGCCTAAAGTGAATGATTTGCGTAGCGGGCTATATTTTTTTAGTGTCAAATATCCGCTCTGGTATAGCAGCGGCACCACATCGTCGATTTTCTCCATGGGTTTCTCAAAACGTGACACCTGTGTCTCGATGCAGTCGAGCTCGGTGATAGGCATGTCATATTTCTGCATCATCTTTATCAGCATGGTTGGCGTGCCGCTCGAAAACCAGAAGTTGTTGTACTCTCCCGACGACAACACCTGTATCAAGCTGTAGGGGTTGTAGATGTCGGTCATCAGGCGTGTGAAGTGGTAGCCGTCATACATCTGCTTGATGTGGGCGATGGCCTGCTCGCGGGTCTCGCCGTTGCCTTTGGCGAGGTTGTCGATGCCTTCGCTGAAATAGCTCTCCATCTCCTCTTGTGTGAAGCCGCACAAGGTTTCGTAGGCAGGGAGCATGCTGATGTCGGTCATGTTGTTGAGCTTGCTGAAGATTGACATCTGTGAGAACTTGGTGATGCCGGTGAGCATGGCAAACTTGATCATAGAGCTGTGCTCCTTAATGACGCCGTAAAGGTCGAGCATGATGGTTCGCACATTTTGCAGTGCTTCGGGGTGAGTGAGATTATCCTGCATGGGAGCGTCATACTCATCGATTAGAATCACAACTTGTTGACCTGTTGTGCTATTGGCGGTTTTTATTATGTTTGATAATCTGGCTCCGTAGCCTTTGCGGTCGATTTCGGCAACCTCAATTCCATAGACTTCCTCCTGGGACTTTAGTTTGAAGTTGAGATTTATGTGTAGCAGGTCGAGATTGTTTTCACAACTGCCGCTCATGTCTAGGTGAATGACAGGATATTTAATCCAGTCATTCTCAAGTTTCTCAATCTTCAGCCCCTTGAACAGTTCTTTTTTCCCCTCAAAATATGCTTTGAGGGTATTGACCATTAGTGACTTTCCAAATCTCCGTGGACGGCTGAAAAACACGAAACTGTTTTTTGATGCCAGTTGGTAAAGCTGTTCGGTCTTGTCGGCATAATAATAGTTTCCTTTGATTATGTTCTCAAAAGATTGTATGCCCAAGGGGTAAAGTCTTTCTGTCATAGTCTTGTTTTAATTATTGAGAAGTTTTGTTTGCAAAGATACATTATTTTATTTAAATAGCGTAATAAAAATTGTGACAAAATGTCGCTAAGGAAAAAAAGGTTGCTTTTGGCACAAAATGTGCATAATAGTGGAGAGGCTAGATGTGAGAGTGACGTTAGATACTGAAAGGGCACGCTACGCGCTTAAAATTAAATGAAAATTGATATTAAAATTTTGTTACCAGCAAATATGAAATTTTATAAT
>CALDIG010000099.1 GCA_937904375.1 uncultured Prevotellaceae bacterium | reverse complement strand
TTTCAGCAATTTCTGACTGGAATTATATAGTGGTCAGAATTGAGATTTTTTTATTAAAGACGAAAGGCAATAAATTTGCTTTATAACGCACAACGTGGAATGCGTTTTCATGTAGTAATTGGACGTGTTGTTGCTATATTGAACAGGTTTTCAGGATATTTAATATTTCTGTATCACCTTTAGCTCCATGTTCAACAGATTTTGATTAAAAATAGTAATATCCTTATCCTTTTGTTGTGTAGCACTTATGTGTTACACTATATTTTTATGCATATATCGCAAAAATGCTCAAGAAGATGAGAGCTTTTGAAGGTGGAAAACAAGCTTCAGATGATTTGGCACAAGAATTTAGCAACACATATCCCAAGCGACGATTATTTATAGCAGAACTCAAGAGTTTATAGTGATACTTTGCACTAACAGAGCCCTAGAGACGACTGAGGAAGGTGGAGCGGTCCACAACAAAGCGCAGGTGGGTGCCGGAGCCTAGCAGAGAGTCGCCGCAATGTGCCTCCACCTTAAATTCTATCTTCTTGCCGTCAACCTTTGTGACGACAGCAGTGGCAGCGACACGCTCACCTATCACACTGGGGCGCAGGTGCGACGACTCTATGTGCCCACCCACTGTAGCGCATCCCTCTGGCAGATGAGGAGCTACTGCCAGCATGGCGGCATTCTCCATCAATGCCATCATCGCTGGTGTAGCGAGTACCGGCATGTCGCCCGACCCCACACTCACCGCAGTAACATCTTCGGTAACAATCATCTCGCTAACATGTTTCAATCCTATTTCAATCATTGGTTTCGTAGTTAGAAATTAGCATTTTAGGCATTTAGGATTTTGTAAATCAATTCTCGAAGGAGCGCATTGGCGTCTTGACGGGATTTTATACCCTTGCTCTTTGTGTCACACTCTCTAATCCAAGAGATTATATTGACGCAGGCAAGGGTGTTATAGTATCTTGACGCCTCCTCAAACTTCTTGACTCTGAACGCCGATTTGGTGCCCACGGCAGCCATGAGTCCTGCTTGTGAACGGTCGGTGGCAGCCCTATAAAGTAGCAGTTTTGAAAAATAGCCGAAGAGCATACTCACCGTGACCACTGTGGGGTTAGCCTTTGGGTTCTTCTCGTAGTAGTTGATTATTTCAAAGGCTTTCTTGGCATTGCGTCGCGAGAGAGCTTCCTCGAGTTCGAAGTTGTTGTAGTCCTTGCTGATGCCTATGTTTTTTTCTATCAGTTCGGGAGTAATGCGTTTGTCGTCTTTTACTAGGATTTTGAGTTTGTCGATTTCGGTGTAGAGTCTGGATATGTCGTTTCCCACATTAGAAGAGAGCATCGACAGTGCCTTCTCATCGATGGAGCAGCCCTGCGACTTGATATAGTCCAATGCCGCCAGCTCCATAGGTCTGCCCTCTCGCAACTTGTCGCTGCGGAATACCACGCCCGAGCCGTTCTTCTTCACCGCATCAACAAAATCCTTGCCCTTGATAGCCTCGCCTTTGTTGCACACCACAAGAATGGTGCTTGTGAGAGGTTGCGCCGCATAGTGCTTGAGCTGGTTAAGCTCGTTGGCATTGCCTTTATTGTTGAGTTTCCCGACGACCTGGGCTTCTCTAATTACCACCACCTGATGCTGTGCCATAGCAGGATACTGCTTGCACATGCTTATCACGTTGCGAATGTCGGTAACATCGGCACCATAGATGATGTTGAGATTGAAGTCGCGCTCATCGGGCAACAGGGCGTTCTCGACAATAGCTTCCTCAAGTCGGTCAATAAAATATCCCTCCTCGCCATGCAAGACATATATTGGTCGAAACTTCTTGGCGTTGATTTCTTTCAATAAGCCCGAAAAAGTAACATCTTCTTTTTTTGCTGCCATAATTTCTTTTTTCAAAGACAAGAATATGTAATTCAGAAATTTTGCGTAAATTTACAAATTATTTTGCAAACTTACAAACAAAAAAATCATGCAGAGGTTAAATCTCCCTGAATATCAGTTTAATATAAAAAACAAGGATAATACTTTTGTCATCCTCGACACATTGCGCAAGCGATGGGTGACTCTCACCCCCGAGGAATGGGTGCGGCAGAACTTCGTGCGCTTCTTGATTGAGGACAGGGAATTTCCCGCCGCATTGATGAACAATGAGATTTCGCTCACGCAAAACGGCATCAAGCGCCGCTGCGATACCCTTATTGCCGACCGACAAGGAGCACCACTGGTGATTGTAGAGTATAAGGCTCCTACTGTGGAGATTACCCAGAAGACCTTTGACCAGATAGTACGCTACAACATGGTGCTACGGGCGAAATACCTGATTGTGTCGAACGGCATGACCCACTACTGCTGCAAAATAGACTATGACAACAACAGCTATTGCTTTCTTGAAGAAATCCCTTGTTATGGAGGGTTATAGTTTTTTGGTCGATTGGTCGATTGGTCGATTGCTCGATTTTTCAATTGCTCGACTATTCGATTTTTCGATTTTTAATTCTTGATAAATTTTGGAAGACTATATAAATAAACTCAACGACCAGCAGCGCGAGGCGGTGCTTTACTGCGACGGACCGCAGCTGGTGATAGCGGGTGCAGGCTCGGGGAAGACCCGTGTGCTCACCTACAAGATTGTTCACCTGCTCAAACTAGGATATTTCCCATCACACATCATGGCATTGACCTTCACCAACAAAGCCGCCGGCGAGATGCGCGAGCGCGTCAAAGCACTGGTGGGTGACGAGGTGTCGTCACACCTGTGGATGGGAACGTTCCACTCCATCTTCGCCAAACTCCTTCGCATCAATGCCGACCGCATCGGGTTCGGCCACGATTTCACCATTTATGACACAAGCGACTCACGTTCGCTCATCAAGCTAATTATCAAGGATATGCAGCTTGATGACAAGGTGTATAAACCTGCCACCATTCAGTCGCGCATCTCGATGATGAAGAATGCGCTCATCACGCCGTCTTATTATGAGCTCGACCGTCAGCTGCTTGACGAAGACGCAAGACTCAAGCGACCACTCACCGCCGAAATCTACAAGACCTATTGCCACCGCTGCAAGATTGCCGGAGCGATGGACTTTGACGACCTCCTGGTTTACACTAATATCCTGCTACGTGACAATCCCGACCTGCTCAAGAAATATCAGGAGCGGTTTGAATACATCTTGGTTGATGAGTATCAGGACACCAACTTTGCCCAGCATCTTATCATCACCCAACTCGCCAAGTCGCACAACCATGTGTGCGTAGTGGGTGACGACGCACAGAGCATCTACTCGTTTAGAGGGGCGAATATCTCCAATATCCTTGACTTGAAAAAATCGTTTCCGAAACTTCAGACATTCAAACTCGAGCGCAACTACCGCTCAACACAGAACATAATTGGAGCTGCAAACTCGCTGATTGACAAAAACAAACGTCAAATAAAGAAGAACATCTACAGCGAAAACCCTGTGGGGACGAAAGTCAATGTGGTAGAGTGCTATAACGACTATGAAGAGGCTTACGTTGTGGCAAGCACAATCCTGTCGCTAAAAGCGCGCGAGGGGTGCAGCTATGAGGACTTTGCAGTGCTCTACCGCACTAACGCCCAGTCGCGTGTGCTGGAGGAAGCACTGGGCAGCGGAGGCCTTAAGAACAAGCATGGTGACAAGCGACGCCCTATCCCCTACCGCATCTATGGCGGGCTCTCGTTCTATCAGCGCAAGGAAATCAAAGACGCTTTAGCCTATTTCCGCCTCACTATCAACCCCAACGATGACGAGGCTCTGCGGCGAGTCATCAATTATCCCGCACGTGGCATCGGTGCTACAACAATGGCAAAAGTGCAGCACTGCGGCATAGACAACGGTGTGAGTATGTGGCAGGTGCTGAACAATCCACAGCATCACAAGCTTGACGTGAACGGAGGCACATCAAGGAAGCTGCAAACCTTTGTGGGACTTATCAACGGCTTTGCAGAGCAAGACCAGAGTGGTGTCAATGCCTACGAACTGGGGCGCACTATCATTGAGCGCAGCGGCATAATGGCTGAGTTGATGAAAGACAAGTCGATAGAGAATATCAGTAAGCAGGAGAACCTCAACGAGCTGCTATCGGCAATTCATGATTTTGTTGAGGAACAAGAAGAGCAAGGCTCTGTCGAGACAAGAATGACCGACTTCCTCGCCCAGGCATCACTCGCTACCGACCAAGACACTGACAAGAGTACTGGCGAGTGCGTGACGCTGATGACGGTGCATGCCGCTAAAGGTCTTGAATACAAGAATGTGATAATCGTTGGAGTGGAAGAAGACCTGTTCCCCTCGGCTATGAGCAAAGACTCGCTGGCTGCCATCGAAGAAGAGCGACGGCTGCTTTATGTCGCTATAACCCGTGCCGAGAAAAACTGCGTGATAACCTACGCCAAGTCACGTTTCCGCAATGGCAGCACCCAAAATTGCCTTGTCAGCCGTTTTCTTCGTGACATTGACCCACAATTCCTGGCGATGGGCGCCACAAGCGGTAATAAGCCCAAGAGAGAGGAACGTTATGACTATATGACAGACCGACGGCGAGGGTTTGAGAGCCTGAGAAGCGAATACAAGGAACCGCCAGCACCAAGACCTCAACCCTCATTCCGACCTGTCTCACAAAGCACTCCCCCACCCGCCAGTGCGTCAGGCGGCGACTTTACTTTACATTCCCTGAGCGAGATTAGCGAGGGCTGCCTAATTCTGCACAACAAGTTTGGACAAGGCACAATCGCCAAAATTGACACTAACGGTAGTGACCCGAAAATCATCGTGGAGTTTGATGTGATGGGACAACGCACCTTGCTGCTGAAATTTGCCAAGTTTAAGATATTGTAGTAACCACTAAACTTTAAACTTTTGTGCGTAGCACAAACTAAAAAAATGAATACACCTTATTATATAGTATATGAGGAGAAGTTGAGACGCAACCTCGACCTTATCGCCCGTGTGAGCCGTGAAAGTGGCGCAAAAATCATCATGGCGTTCAAAGCCAACGCCTTGTGGCGCACGTTTCACATTTTCAGGGAATATGGCATCGCCTCTACCGCTAGTTCAGTAAACGAAATGCTGCTTGCCAACGACGAGCTGCACTGCAAGGCTCACACCTATTGCCCTGCCTATACCGAGCAGACAATAAAGCAGTATATCGCCGGAAGCAGCCATATTACTTTCAATTCAGTTGACCAATTTTTGAGGTTCAAACCATTTATTGATGGACATAACGCCGTTGAGCCCAGCGAGCGCATCAGTTGTGGCCTGCGCATCAACCCCATGTGCTCGGTGATTGAGACCGACATCTACAATCCCTGCTGCCCTGGGTCACGGTTTGGCATCCTAACCGAGAACCTTAATGCGGTGCCCGAAGGCATCGAGGGTTTCCATTTCCATGCACTATGCGAGTCAACTTCTTACGACCTTGCAAAGGTGCTTGATGCTATGGAAGAACAATTTGGGCAATGGCTGCCTAAACTCAAGTGGCTCAACATGGGCGGCGGTCACCTGATGACTCGCAAGGATTATGACGTGGAGCATCTCATTCGTCTGCTTCAAGACTTCACGCTGCGGCATCCAAATTTGGAAGTGATATTAGAACCTGGCAGCGCATTCTGCTGGCAGACTGGCGACCTAGAGGCTACAGTAGTTGATGTTGTGGAAAACAGCGGCATCAAGACGGCTATCGTTGATGTGTCCTTTGCCTGTCACATGCCCGACTGCCTTGAGATGCCTTATAAACCTGTTATCACGCAAGCGTTGCCCGAGGTTGACGTGAATCGTCCCACCTATCGCATCGGTGGCAACTCATGCCTGAGCGGCGACTATGTAGGAGACTGGAGCTTTGAACATGAACTGAAGGCAGGCGACCACCTCACCTTTGAGGACATGAACCATTACACGACGGTAAAGACCAATATGTTCAACGGCATCTCACATCCCGCCATCGTGCTACAGCATCTTGACGGAACAATTGAAGTGCTAAGGGAATTCACTTACGAAGACTATAAGTCGAGGATGAGCTGACTCGCTTCACCGAACGCCGCGGTGCGGCGCACTACACAACACCACGAACGCAGATTACTGAAAATCAACAATTAGTGAGAATTAGTGCAAATTAGTGGTCCTCTATTAGTGAAAATCAACAATTAGTGAAAATTAGTGTGAATTAGTGGTTATAAATCACTATGAATTAGTGGTTTCTTCAAGTTCCTCACAAGCTTGCTCCCACTGAGCCATGATATCCTCCAGTTGATGATTGAGTTGCTCGTGACGTGAATAAATTTCAGGGGCAGTGGCGTTGCCTTGCGACAGTTGCGCCTCAATCTCAGCTATCGCCGCTTCGGTGTCGGCAATCTGCTGCTCAAGGTTTTTCACACGCTTCTCGGCACGTCGCACCTCGCGCTCGTGCTCTTTCTGCTCTTGATAACTGAGTTTAGATGCCGTCATCACCTTCTCCTGCTGTGGAGCGGCGGCTTTCTCCCTTATCTCAAGTTGTTGAAGCGACTGAATCTTCTTCTTCTCAAGGAACTCATAGATGCCGCACAGGTGCTCACGCACGCGATGGTTGCCAAACTCATAGACCTTACTTACCAAGCCGTCAAGGAAGTCGCGGTCATGCGACACTACAATCACCGTGCCGTCGAAGTCGGCAATGGCGCTCTTTAGGATGTCCTTGGTGCGCATATCGAGGTGATTGGTAGGCTCGTCGAGTATAAGCAGGTTCACTGGCTGAAGCAGCAGTTTGAGCATCGCCAGTCGCGCCTTCTCGCCACCCGACAGCACTTTCACCTTCTTCTCGCTCGCCTCGCCGCCAAACATGAACGCTCCCAGCAGGTCATTGATGCGAGAGCGGATGTCGCCCACAGCCTCATAGTCGATAGTGTCAAATACCGTTATCTCCTCGTTAAGCAACTGCGCCTGATTTTGAGCGAAGTAGCCAATCTTAACGTTATGCCCAATCTGAAGGCTACCGTCAAAGGGTATCTCGTTCATAATGCACTTCACAAGCGTCGATTTGCCAGCACCGTTCTTGCCCACAAACGCCACTTTCTCACCACGTTTGATAGTGAAAGTCACATCTTTAAACACGTTAAGGTCGCCATAGCTCTTCGCCACTTCGTCGGCTATGACGGGATAATCTCCCGAACGAGGCGCGGGCGGAAACTTGAGTCGCAGGCGGGAGTTATCCACCTCGTCAATCTCGATGCGTTCCACCTTCGCCAGCTGCTTGATGCGGCTTTGCACCTGCACGGCTTTTGTTGCCTTGTAGCGGAATTTCTCGATGAACTCCTCGGTGTCTTGAATCATCTTCTGCTGGTTGTCGTAAGCTCGGCGCTGCTGCTCCAGGCGTTCCCTGCGAAGCTCCACAAAGTGGGAGTAATTGACTTGATAGTCATAGATTTTCCCAAGCGAGATCTCAATGGTGCGGGTGGTGACATTGTCGATGAACGCGCGGTCGTGACTCACGAGCAGCAAAGCACCGCGGCGGGTCTTGAGGAAGTCCTCCAGCCACTGGATTGACTCAATGTCGAGATGATTGGTGGGCTCATCAAGCAACAGCACGTCGGGGCGTTGCAACAGCAGTTTAGCAATCTCCACACGCATGCGCCACCCTCCACTGAACTCACTGGTGGGACGGTCGAAATCACTACGCTCGAAACCTAAGCCTATCAATGTCTTCTCCAACTCCGCCTCATAGTTCTCGCTCTGCATCATGGCGCGCAGGTCGGTCTTCTGTGACAACCGCTCTAGCAGCGATTGATAGCTGTCGCTCTCATAGTCGGTGCGCTCGGCAATCTCTTGATTGATAGCGTCAATCTCTCTGTCAAGCTCTTTCACGTGGTCGAAGGCTTTGGCTGCCTCCTCTCGCAGGGTACAGTTATCCACGAGGCGCATCTGCTGCGGCAGGTAGCCTATGGTCACATCGCTCGGTTTAGACACGCTGCCGCCAGTGGGCATCTGCAAACCCGCGATAATCTTGAGCATCGTAGATTTGCCAGCACCATTCTTGCCAACAAGAGCGATACGGTCGTTCTTGTTGATCACATAATTTATATTGTCAAAAAGAGGCCGAGCACTGAACTCAACCTTGAGATTTTGTATTGAAATCATTATTTAGTAAACAAGCTGACGAGTTGACAAGCTAACAAGCAAACTAAAATCGCCACAAAATTACATAAAAAATATCAAACGACTAAATTAGATAAGAAACGATTTTAAATGAATATTGAAGTTTCAATCCAAATTGAACTTTTTGAGGTATTTCCACAAATAATTGCTACCTTTGCAAAAAAAAGTGAAAACAATATATCAAATGCGGCGACAACAGCCATTGCCTTGTCTGCTTGTTCGCTTGTCTGCTATAAAGTTATGATTGAAAACATTAAGATATTTGCTGCGCCGGTGCAAGGGATTACCGACTGCCACTGGCGCAATGCGCACCATGAGATTTTTGGCGGTCCAGACGGGTATTTCGGTCCGTTCATGCGTGTGGAACATAAGGAGATACGCAAGCGCGACATCTTTGATGCTAACCCTGAAAATAATTCGGTACCAGTTTTCACACCTCAGATTCTTGCCTGCCAGCCTAAAGACGCGCTGCGCATGGTAGAGGCTCTGAAGGAGATGGGACACAGCGCCATCGACATTAACCTGGGCTGCCCATTCCCGCCCATCGCCCTGCATCACAAGGGCTCGGGACTGCTGCAATACCCCGACGAGGTGGAGAAGCTCTTCAAAGCATTAAGCAAAGTTGAGGATGTGAGCTACAGCGTGAAGATGCGCCTTGGTTGGGACGAACCTACGCATTGGCGAGACATTATTCCGCTGTTGGATATTATTGGGCCGACTCACGTCACCGTGCATCCACGCTCAGGACGGCAGCAATACAAAGGCGTGCTCGACCTTGACCAGTTCAACGCCATTGTTGCCGCAAGCCACTACCCTGTCATCTATAACGGCGAGCTGAAAAACCTTGACGACATCTCGCGCATGAGCAAGATACTGCCTGGCATTGCCGGCATGATGATAGGCCGCGGACTCATCGAAGACCCTGCCATGCTCTGCCCCGAGAAAGCGACTGCCGACAACTACTGCGAGCTCCATAACCGCTTGCGCGATGCCTATACCTCACAGCTTAACGGCGGCGAGCACCAGTTGCTCCTTAAGATGAAATCGCTATGGGAAACGTTCCTCCCAAACGCTCCCCACAAGTCACTGAAAGCCATCAAGAAAGCCACCACTATGGCAAAATATAATGTGGCGGTAAGCGAACTTTTCTACAGCCTTGAAACGTAGAACACTGTAAACAAACAAGTCTGAAATCACTAAATTGAAAGCACTTAAAAAAATAAAAAACAACGAATTAAACTAATTTCAACGAATTTTAGTTTTCTGATATTCAATTTGTTGGATTTGACTTCTTTTAAATAAAATGCTCACGCTCGAAATAACTCGAGCAAGCTGTTGGGTAAGGGCATGCCCTGACTGCCGTCTCGACGCAACACGGACACGGTATGCCGTGTCCATACAAATCGCATTTTGCAACTTATTAACTTGCTCAAAGTTTAATGTTTAGTGGTTAGAGGCTAATCAGTATGAGATATTGAAAATTTGTAAAAATCTTCTCATCTAAACACTAAACTCTAACCGTCAAGTTTATAAAGTTTCAGCACTTTATATAAACTTGAGTCACTACATAACAGTGAGTAAGACAGGAATGGGGATGTGGCCTTTAATGGTGTATAGAATGTCGCTCTGATAAGTGCTGCGACCGCGATACACATGTCCACCCGAGATTGTGTAGAGGATATCGCTGAGGTAAGTGCTGCGACCACTGTACAGGAATTTCCCGTCCCAAGTATAAACTATGTCGCTAAGATATGTGCTGCGACCTGAATAAAGATGCTTGCCATCCCAAGTGCACACGATGTCGCTAAGGTAATTGCTACGGCCTGAATAGAGGTGTTTTCCATCCCAAGAGTAGAGGATGTCGCTCATGTAGGTGCTGTTGCCACGATACAGATACTTACCGTCCCATGTGGCGATGATGTCGCTCATGTAGGTGCTACGCCCACGGTAGATATGGGTCGCGGCACTTGCTTGCATAGCAATCTCTACTATTGCAACGAAAAGTAAGAGTGTCTTTTTCATGATTGCTCGGTTTTTTCTTGCTCTTTAAAGGTGATAGTTCGATTATAGATATAGTTGGCAATGGTGTAAACCACCATCGAGATCACCATAACGATGTTTTGCCCGGCGTTCTTCATGGGCAGGAAAGGAATAATATCTTCAGGCAGATTCTTCCACCCGAGACCTTCGAGCAAGAGCAAGCTCACTCCACCCTGCAGAAGCCAGCAGATGATGAACCCGCAGCCAAAGAGCAAGGCCTCACGCTTGATGTTGGTACCAGTCTTGAATACCCACTGTCTGTTCCAAATGAAGCTGTTGATGACACCAAGCACATAGCCTATTATATTGGCTACTCCGTAGGGTACACTCAACAAAGTGTTTAATATATAAAATGATACTGCCGTGATGAGCGTGTTAAGCACACCTATCACCCCATATTTTATGAGCTGTATTATCGTTTTTTTAGCTTCGTCTTTAGTAATCATCTTTGTACATTGTTTACTATTTCTTGTTTGGAACAACAGTTATGCCTATATCTGCCACATCTTTGACCACATCGCAGTTTGCCATGGTCTGCCACACGACAATCGAGTTCACATCGGTGGGCTTTATACCACTGGCTATCACGATGCTTGCCTGATAGAGTGCCCCAAACCCGGCACCTTTCCAATTGCCATAACTGTCACTAAGCTCGAAATCCACTTCCTTGCGATGAATGACTTTCACACTATCAATCATGTCAACCGCTAGGCTTAAATTGCTGTAATGGTAAGAATTGTTGTGGCGTATAGACAACTGGATGTCGTAAGTCTGAGAAGAATCGGCATATTCGGGAACAAACTTTATGGGCAAGTTCTTGCTCCACCCTTCACTTGGCAAAGTCTTGAATTGCGCCGTCGTGTCTTGCTTCAGCGAGCATGCGCCCAAGCAAGACACGACACAAATCAGAATGACTGCAACAGCAATCATAGTTATTGACGATATGTTGCCTCTCGTTATCACCGTTAATTAATGATGCCTATTTGTCTCATTGTGGTTGTAACCGCGTTTGCCTTGACGATTTCTGTTATCTTTATAATTTGATGACTTATTGGCATTTGCAGCATCAAAATTGCTTCTACGGCGGTCACGGTCACGTGGAGGACGATTCTTGCCGCCAGTCTCGTCTTTTAGAGAAGCGTCACTTGTGGCATCTTGAGCCGACTTGCCTGCTTGTGGCTTGTTGCGAGTCTTCTTTTTCTTCTTTTTCTTGGCATTGTCAAATCGGCTGATACTGTCCTGTCCCACAAGATCGCCGTAAGCACTAAGCTTTATAGTGACGTCAAGATCAGAATCTTGCAGTCTTTCGGGTTTTATGTCTTGCCTATTGAGGGCAATCACTTCACGTGCTCTCTCGGGAGAGATAGTCACTAAATCGACAGGCACGCCCTTCTCGGTAGAATAGGACATCTCCCCTTTCAAGATGTCGGTCTTGAAATGATAGTAAGTCTTATCTTTGGTCTCAAGCACAACATCACGCTTGGGTAGCGATTTCGATGCCTCAACATAGGTGTCAACCTCAAAGTTGATGCAGCACTTGAGCTTAGCGCACTGACCAGCAAGTTTTTGAGGATTGAGCGACACTTCTTGATAACGGGCGGCGCTGGTGGCTACCGACACAAAAGTACTCATCCAGCTGGCGCAGCACAAAGGTCGTCCGCAGGGTCCTATGCCGCCTATGCGACCAGCCTCCTGTCGAGCACCAATCTGCTTCATCTCCACACGTATCTTGAACACATCGGCGAGAACTTTGATAAGTTGCCTGAAATCAACACGCCCATCGGCGATATAATAGAAAATCGCCTTGTTGCCGTCGCCCTGATACTCCACGTCGCCGATTTTCATCTCTAGACCGAGATCCTTGGCAATCTGACGGGAGCGTATCATGGTGTCAATCTCCTTTGCCTTAGCCTGCTCAAACCGTTCAAGGTCGGCTGGCTTGGCTTTACGGAACACTCGCAGAATCTCGGCGTCGGGACGCAGGCGGGTGCGTTTCATCTGTAGCTTCACAAGGTTACCTGTGAGAGCCACAGTGCCGATGTCGTGGCCTGGATTTGCCTCCACCGCCACCACATCACCCTGCTTAAGATTTAAATGCGACGAATTGCGATAGTAACCTCTGCGGGTGTTCTTAAAGTGAACTTCCACAATGTCGAAGTCGTTCTTCCCACCAGGCACATCGGCAAGCCAGTTGTAGCTGTCGAGATTGCAACGTGTTTTGCAGTCACCGCATCCACACTTGCCACATTCCACACACTGGATGGTGCTAGGCTCCTCCTGTGAAGTGATTTGATTATTAACTTCGTCCATGACTAACGGCATTATTTTGCGAAGCTCACGGCGCGGGTCTCACGTATAACAGTGATGCGCACCTGTCCGGGATAAGTCATCTCGTCCTGAATCTTCTGTGCTATCTCGGTCGAGAGCTTCTCGGTCTCCTGGTCACTTATCTTGTCGGCACCAACTATCACACGCAACTCGCGACCTGCCTGAATGGCGTAGGTCTTGACAACACCAGGGTATGACATTGCAAGACGTTCAAGGTCGTTAAGACGCTTGATATAGGCCTCTACAACCTCGCGGCGAGCACCGGGACGGGCTCCGGATATGGCATCGCACACCTGCACGATAGGAGCGTAAAGGCTAGTGGCCTCCTCCTCCTCGTGGTGAGCACCGATGGCATTGCAGATGTCGGGTTTCTCCTTATATTTCTCGGCGAGTTTCATACCAAGTTGTGCGTGTGGCAATTCGGGCTCATCATCGGGTACCTTGCCAATATCATGCAACAAACCAGCGCGGCGTGCTTTCTTCGCATTCAAACCAAGTTCGCTCGCCATTACGGCACACAGGTTTGCTGTCTCACGCGAATGTTGTAACAAGTTCTGACCATAGCTTGAGCGATATTTCATCTTACCAATGAGACGAATCAGCTCAGGATGCAGTCCGTGAATACCCATGTCGATAGCGGTGCGCTTACCTGTCTCGATAATCTCATCTTCAACCTGACGGCGCACTTTGGCAACAACCTCCTCGATGCGAGCGGGATGGATACGGCCGTCGGCAACAAGCTGATGCAGGGCCAGACGGGCAATCTCACGACGAACGGGGTCGAAACTTGAGAGCACAATAGCCTCGGGTGTGTCGTCAACAATAATCTCGATGCCGGTGGCAGCCTCAAGAGCGCGTATGTTGCGACCCTCACGGCCAATGATGCGGCCTTTCATCTCGTCGTTGTCGATGTGGAACACCGTCACGGCATTCTCGATGGCTGTCTCGGTAGCAACTCGTTGGATGGTTGCTACCACTATGCGCTTCGCCTCCTTGTTGGCGGTGAGCTTGGCGTCGTCCATGATATCGTTGATATAGCTGGCGGCGGCTGTCTTCGCCTCGTCCTTGAGCGACTCCACGAGTTTCTCTTTGGCTTCCTCTGCCGAGAGACCACTCACGTGCTCTAGGGTGTCGCGCACCTTCATCTCCATTTTGTCAACTTCTTTCTTACGGTCTTCGAGTACTGCAAGCTGATTGTCGAGATTTACCTTAAGATTGTCGTTCTCGGTCTTCTTGCGCTGTAGCTCTTGCTGCTGCTGATTGAGCTGAATTTCACGCTGCTTGAGTTTCGCTTCGCTTGACTGAACCTTGGCAAGCCGGGCGTTCGCCTGCTTCTCGCTCTCGCTCTTGATGGCAAGACTTTCCTCTTTGGCTTTCAATTCTGCATTTTTCTTTAGCATTTCGGCTTCACGGTTCGCGTTTTCCAAAATCGTGTTGGCCTGTGATTTCGCGTTGCGTTTGGAAAACATGGCAGCCACCGCAGCACCAATTATGAGTGCCACAACTGCGATTACAATATAAATAATAACTGTGTTCATTATAAAAATTTAAATTTATAAATAAAAAAACGCACCGCTCGACGCCTCACCACATCATTGGGTGAAGGCGCAAGAAGTGCAGGAACCTGTTTATTTGCAATATAATATATTGTGCTCTCAAAAATCACGCTAGGTGAGCATGACAATCGGGAGATACTTTTATATTTTTACAACCACCTCATTGAGTTGCTGCTCAAAGTCGGTGAGATATTTGTTCACAGCGACATTTTGATTATAGGCCTTGGAATACAGCCTTGCAAACTGAAATGCAACCATTGCCATAACACGCTTAGAGGCGTCATCACCTTCAAACCGCTTCGCCCACTTGTTCCACAACGTGTTTACAAGTTTCTCGGCCTCGCGGTAATTAGCCTCCTCGTCTCGGGGGATGGTGAGCGCAGTGGGCTCAACATCGGCTAATCTTATCATTATATTTAGGTTGTTGTCGTCTTTTGCCATAATCGTGCATCATTCATTAAGTTGAGCGATGCATTTGTCAATGTCCCGCACTAATGTGGAGATTGTGGTCCTGGCTTTTTCCACATCTCTGAGATCAGGAGCGACCAGCCGAGCCAGCTTCAAAAACTCATTTTCTTGATGCAATAGCTCATTGGCTCTCTTCATTTTCTCTATCTCTTCAACAAGCTGCTCCTTCTCGCTGGCGAGCTCAGCATTGGCACTCTCTAGTGCATGATATTTTTCAACTAAGATATTGCTCTTGTTGATGATACGTGCCAGCGTCTGTTGCAACTCATTTGCCATAGTTCTCCAATAATTTTACAAAAGTACAAAAAAATTCGCTACTGCAACGCAGTTTAGGTCTTTTTTTACATAATTTTATTAAAAAAACTATTCTAATGATTATTACACCACAAAAAACTATTACTTTTGCCGAATGTTACAATATATAGTAAGTGGCAACGATGTCCAAGAAATAATCAAGACCGCGACCCGCGCGCTTGACAACGGCTGCCGGTGGATAAGGCTCGACCTGAGAGAACTACCTCAAGCAGAGATTGAAGCTCTGGTAAAATCACTTCAAGAGAGATGCAACGACCTCGAAGCGTTTCTCTCGCTTGAGAACGATGTGGAAAACACTGCCGAAATGAAAGTTAACGGCGTTCATTTGGGCATTGACAGCAAAATCTCGGCTGTCGATGCACGCAAGCGGCTTGGCGAGGAGCCATTTATCGGCATTACAGTGGTTGACGCCGCCGAAGTGCCTTTCATACCTCGCAACGCTATCGACTATGTAGCTGTGTCAAGCGATAACATTGAGGTGTGCAGTAAGGTCGTGCAGCAAATGAATGCCACAGGTCTCGAAGAACCAGTCATAGCCCTCTACTCCCATGCCATCCCACTCCCAACATTTATGTCCATCGGCATCAACGGCATCGCTGTGCATCACAGCGACACATCAACCTCAATGCTCCCCAGGCTCATTAATGAACTAAATGCCTTTGCAGAAAAACGATTAAGCACACTATAAATTCTAGAAAAAATCAAATGTTGTTTTGTTATTAAAAAAGAAATCACTATCTTTGTAACCGAGATAGCTGACAAGGAACAAGTTGATAAGCAATTAGCGCTTAGTTTTTAGTTGGCGCAGCCACTTAACACTTAACACTTGGCACTTAACACTTAGATATTTATGTCACGACGTCGTTTCCCTGTGGGAGTGCAGGACTTTGAGAAAATTATTAAAGATGGTTTTGTCTATATTGACAAGACCGAGTATATATATGAATTAGCCAACAACTATGGCGACGCGATGTTTCTTAGCCGCCCGCGTCGGTTCGGCAAGTCGTTGCTATGTTCCACATTGCGACACTACTTCCAGGGGCACAAAGAGTTATTCAAAGGTCTTGCCATCGAGAATCTTGAGAAGAACTGGACTGAATATCCCGTTTTCCACTTCGATATGTCGCAGTGTAAGCACGATAACCCCGACCATGTGGCTCAGTCACTTGACTTGATTTTGAGCAATTTTGAAAAGAAATATGACTTGAGCAATGCCCAGTTGTCATATGGAGACCGACTTAAAATGCTCATTCTCACCGCCCATGAGCGCACTGGCAACCGTGCCGTTCTCATCTTCGACGAGTACGACTCCCCCGTGCTCAACGTAATTGACGATTCCGAGAAGATGAATGCTATCAGGAGCATCTACAACTCGTTCTATGGTCCAGTGAAGAATATGGCAGAGCACCTACGCTTTGTCTTCCTAACTGGCATCACCAAGTTCTCGCAGATGTCGATATTCTCCACCATCAACAACCTTAGCAACATATCAATGGATAAGGAATGGGAAGGATTGTGCGGCATCACTGCACAAGAACTGGAGAATGATTTCAAAGAAGACATCGTCAACCTATCAACCGAACTACAACTAACCCCCGATGAGACGCTGCAACACCTCCGAGCACGCTACGATGGCTACCACTTTGGACCTGCGATGGTTGATGTTTATAACCCGTTCAGCATCGTCAATACGTTCTCAAAAATGAAACTTAGCGACTACTGGTTTGCCAGCGCCACGCCATCGGCTTTATTAAAAATACTCGAAAAATACAACTTCCGCATCACCGACATAGAGAACAAGCAAGTTTATGCCACATCCTTTGACCAACCTTTTGACAACATGGCAACTGCAATTCCAATCCTATATCAAAGCGGATACTTGACAATAAAAGACTATGATCGTTTAGATGACATTTACACTCTGGGTATTCCCAACAACGAGGTATATTCGGGATTATACAACACCCTTATGCCTCATTATCTTAACCCATCGGACGATGCCAACACGTCACTGCTCATTGCAGTGCAGAAGGCGATGCGAAAAGACGATATTGATGCAGCTCTCACGGCAGTGCAGAGCTATCTCTCGGCTTTACCCTACGATCTGGGTGTAAAGAGCGAACTCGACTTTGAGGCAATATTGAAAGTCATCTTTGATTGCTTAGGCATCAGAACCGACGTGGAGGTGAGAAACGCCCGGGGACGATGCGATGTGGTACTAAAGAATCGCAACACCATCTATGTGATGGAATTGAAAATCTCAAGCACCGCCACCGTTGATGATGCGTTGGCGCAAATCGACGAGAAGAACTACCTCATCCCCTACTGGAACGACCCTCGCCGCAAGGTGAAGGTGGGAGTAACCGTAGACCCCGAGACCCACACAATCAACGAGTGGAAAGTGGCGGAATAATTATCTAATGCTTAACCAAATCGTGGTTCGGCCGCAAAAAAACAATACAGGCGGTGTCTTGTATAATGAGATACCGCCTGTGGTGTAATCTCAAATAGGTGATTTTGTGAATTTTTTTTAACCCTAATCAGTCATTAGACGACGAAAGGTTGTTTTAAGGTCTAGAGGGAAAAACGAAGGTCTGGTCAAAATAGAAAAATGAGGCTGTTGCAAAACTTCCACTCAGAATAGAAAAAACTTAATAATGCTCTTAAGCGAGAGCAGCGTCATGCTTGCTTGAACATTGCCGAGCTGGAACAGTATATCTAATTATCAGAATGTTCTGATTTAAAAATTGATTATCAAAAGATTAAGATTATCATTGTTTTCAGATTATTCAGAAAATTCCATTGTTTCTTATTGTGCAACACCCTCAGAACCACGATGTGATTACATTATGGAAAAACACCTCAATGATATTTTAGCTCAAGTTTCTTAAAGCACACGAATTAAACTAATTAAAACTAATTTGTCGCAGATTTTTAGTCGTAGCTTTATACCGCTATGCGCAGCCTTTAGTTTAAATTCGTTTAATTCGTGTGCTTAAATACTATCGATAGCAAATCGTCTAGCCGCAGCGCGAGGTGCCGCAGTTGGTGCAGATAAGGCAGCCTTCTTGATAGACGAGGCTTTCCTGTCCGCAGTTGGGGCAGGTCTGGCCGCTTAATTTGGTGCCGTCAGGCAAGTATTTCTTCAGGGCGCGTTCTACACCCATCTTCCAGGTGTTGATGCTCTTGTTGTCAAGTTCCAGGCTGGTGACGAGTTTGAGTACCTGCTCGATGGGCATTCCGTAGCGCAGCACTCCAGAGATGAGCTTGGCATAGTTCCAGAACTCGGGGTTGAACTTCTCGCTCAAGCCCTCGATGGTGGTCTTGAAACCGCGTTTGTTGATGAACTGGAAGTCGTATCGCTTCTCGCCGTTCTCGTTCACCGCCTTGATAATCTTGCCCTTTGTCACCGACTTAGGGCAGAAGATGCCTTCCTCATCATCGGCGATACCAGTGAAGATTTCGTAAGGACGATTGTCAATCAAGCCAATGAAGGCAATCCATTTCTCCTTGTTGTTCTGGAAGCGCACCACATCGGCCTCCAGCTCCACTGGGCGCTTGAGAATGTGCTCCTCCTCGGCCATGTAGTGAGCCTTTTTCTCCTCTTTCTTTTTCTTGTTCTTACCATCGCCGGCGAGCGAGATCAGCACACCGCTGCGCGAGCCGTCACGATATACTGTGCAGCCCTTGCAGCCCGAACGCCACGCCTCGACATAGAGCTTGCCCACCATTTCCTCGCTGATGTCGTTGGGGAGGTTGATGGTCACGCTGATGCTGTGGTCAACCCACTTTTGCACAGCACCTTGCATCTTCACCTTGTTTAGCCAGTCAACATCGTTGCTTGTGGCTTTGTAGTAAGGTGAACGCTTAACGAGATCCTCAATCTGCTCTTGACTGTAGTCGTCACGCACCTCAATGCCGTTGGTCTTCATCCAGGTGATGAACTTGTGGTGATAGACAATGTATTCCTCAAACGAGTCGCCCGACTCATCAACATAATCTACCCTCACATCCTTGTCGCTGGGGTTAACCTTGCGGCGACGCTTATAAACAGGCAGGAACACCGGCTCGATGCCCGAGGTGGTCTGGGTCAAGATGCTTGTAGTGCCCGTTGGAGCGATGGTAAGACAGGCGATGTTACGGCGACCGTGTTTCACCATGAGGTCATACAATTCGGGGTCGGCCTCACGGATGCGCTGAATGTAAGGATTGTTCTCCTCGCGCTTGGGGTCATAAATCTCAAACGCGCCACGTTCGCGTGCCATATTCACCGACGAGCGATAAGCGGCAAGAGCTAATGCCTTGTGTACCGACACCGAGAACTCCGTGGCCTCGGGAGTGCCGTAGGTGAGTCCCATAGCAGCAATCATATCGCCCTCTGCAGTAGTGCCCACACCTGTGCGGCGGCCTTTCAATGTCTTGTTGCGAATCTTAGTCCAAAGGTTTAATTCCGTCTGCTTAACTTCCTCTGTCTCGGGGTCTTGCTTAATCTTAGCAAGTATCGCCTCAATCTTCTCCATCTCCAGGTCGATGATGTCGTCCATCATGCGCTGGGTGTAGCCAATGTGCTCCTTGAAAAGGTCGAAATCGAAGTAAGCGTCCTTCGTGAAAGGATTTACCACATAGCTGTAAAGGTTCACGGCAATGAGGCGGCAGCTGTCGTAGGGACAGAGTGGAATTTCGCCGCAAGGGTTGGTGGAGATGGTGCGGAAACCGAGGTCGGCATAGCAGTCGGGAACCGCCTCGCGGGTAATGGTGTCCCAGAACAGCACTCCTGGCTCTGCACTCTTCCATGCGTTGTGCACGATTTTGTCCCACAATTTCTTAGCGTCAATCTTCTTGGTATAGATTGGCTCCTCGGCATCGATGGGATATTGCTGGGTGTATTCACTGCCATCTACAGCAGCCTGCATAAAAGCGTCATCGATGCGAACCGACACGTTAGCACCCGTCACCTTTCCTTCAACCATCTTAGCATCGATAAACGACTCGCTGTCGGGATGCTTGATGCTCACGGTGAGCATCAGGGCTCCGCGCCGACCGTCTTGTGCCACCAGCTCATCCA
>CALDIG010000098.1 GCA_937904375.1 uncultured Prevotellaceae bacterium | reverse complement strand
CGCCGACATGGACGGCAAGCAAAGTGTGGTAATCACCAAGCTGCAATTCAAGTTTGATTGTGAGACATGGGAAGACATCACCCGCGACGTGAAGATTTATCTTCAGGAGACAGACGCCACCGAGTTTGCCGTAATCGAAGGCGTAAAGCAGTTCTTCACATTCGACACTCCGGTTTATGAGGGTCAATACGACATTAGTTTGCTTGACTACTATGGCGACGAATGCACTATTGAGTTTCCTATAAACTTTGCTTTCACTCCTGGCAAGAGCCTGCTGGTGACTATGGTATTTGACGCACAAGACGATGACAACTGCACCTCGGGCAGCGACTATGCTCCCTTCTACACCTCGGGCATCACCGGTAGGGCAATGACCTACACCGACAACTGGAGCAGTTTCGTTGAGTATGCTCAGGGCGAGGACTTCCCCGATGCCACCGCCACACTGGGCTGCGGCACCAATGTTGCCCTTCCCGTGACCCAAATCAGCTACACCTATGAAGAAGAGCCAGCAGAGGAAGGCTTCTTCCTGGTGGGCACCTTCAACGACTGGAACCAGACCGCCGAGGGTGGTCGCATCGCCTTTGACGAAAATGACCAAGCCGAGGTTGAATTTGAGGCAGGTGCTGAGTTCAAGGTTATCACTTATGACCAGGATGGAAGCACTATCTGGTTTGGTGGCCAAGACGAAAACAATGTGGGCTACTTCCTAATTAACAGCGACCTTCTTGGAGTTGGCATCATGACTGTGCAAGGTGATAATGGAGCAAACTTCCGCATAGAAGAAGCTGGCACTTACGAAATCAACCTGGCTGTATTGAAAGACTTCAATGGCGCAGTCCTTATGACAGTCAACAAAAAGCAACCCGAGGCAATCAGCACCGTTGGCGTTGATGCCAAGGCCGACAACGCTTACTACAACCTGATGGGCGTGAAGTTCAACAGCATGCCCACCGCTGCCGGCATCTACATCCACAACGGCAAAAAGGTTATTGTGAAGTAATCTAACAACGAATCTTGACAATCTAAAAACGCAAGCAGCCTGAAAAACCTGCTTGCGTTTTTATGTTTTCCAGTGCATTTATTTCCTTTTCCTCCTTTAATTCCTATTTCCTTTTCCTTCTTTGAAAAATAATGTGTAATTTTGCACGATTTTTTTGAACCCGAATCGGTCATTAGAATTTATGCTAGAACAGAATTTATTTTTAGCAGGTTGTGAAGAGATTGTCGAAGGCATAGCGGGCTATGACGAGACAATAACTGAAACAAGATGCAAAAATAAAACTGTTATGGCATAAATAGATCTAAAAAACATACTTTCGTCGCCTAATGACCGATTTGGGTTGAGAAAGGATAATATTATCAATGAAATACAAAGAGAAAATAAAGGCTTTTGGGAGGTGGCTTTTGAGGGCAGCGCGCTGGGTGATGAAACCCGTCGTCGAGGACTTCAACTTCTTCCTGGCGATGTGGTTCATCAACTGCGGAGTGACGTGGGGATACCTAGTAGGGTGTTTCTATCTAGACAACAACTGGGATCACGGCCTGCGGTGCTTAGCGTTGGGAACATTTGTGAGCTATTTCCTCACTCTAGGACTTCACATGAGCCGCAAGCGCACCATCAGGATAGCGTATAAGAGCATTATCTACTTCCTAGTGATAATGCTTGAGGCAACCTATATCTTTGTGAACCTGAACTTTGAGATGGGTATAGGCGCACGCATGTTCACGCTCCTCGCCGAGACCAACAAGGGCGAGGCGAGCGAGTTTATAAGCACCTACGCCTTTGCCACGCCGAGCCTTGTCACCTATGGTATCGTTGTTGCCATCATAATCGTGGTGGCACTAGCCGAGCGGCTGAGGAAGTGGCTAGACAAGGCTGCCCACAACAAGGTGATGAAGATAGTACTCACTGTGCTGCTGTTGCCCTTTATCCTGTGTGGCGCATATTACAGCCACAACTATGTGAGGATGGCGATATGCAAGCACTCTAAGGACTTGAGTAACTGGGTGGCAGACTTTGGCACCAATGCCCTCGACAATGTTAGCAGCGTGATTTACTCCTTCAGCTACCTTAGCACGAGCAAAGCCGATGTGGCGCAAGCCATAGAGGTGGCACGCAAGGTATATAAGACTCCCATCGAAATCACCGAACCCGACTCGCTGAACGTGGTAATGGTCTTTGGGGAGAGCTACATCAAGAGCCACGCCTCGCTCTACGGCTATAAGCTCAACACCACACCCTACTTGATTAAGGAGCGCAACCGCGGCAACCTCATCGTGTTCAACGACATGGTAACTCCCTACAATGCCACATCGCAAGTGCAGAAAAATTTCTTCTCGCTCAACGATATGACGAAGAACGAGTTCTGGTATGAGAAACCAATGTTTGCCACGGTGTTCCGCCATGCAGGCTACAAAGTGTTTATCTGGGACATGCAGCGCGAATATCAGAAGACCGAGCTCTACACTATCACCGTCAATGCTTTCCTCTACAACGACAGCATCGCCAAGCTGAGCTACGACGAGATGTCATCTATCCCATTCAAATATGACGGTCAGATGATTGCCGACTTCAAAGATCACTCCAAGGTGCCTCCCGGCAAGTACAACCTCTACATCTTCCATCTCAAGGGCCAGCATGTAAATCCGCAGTACCGCTATCCCAAAGGCAAGGGCTTCGCCGTGTTTACCGCCGACTCTATTCACCGCAGCGAGCCTTGGCTCACCAAGGAGATGAAATCCTACATCGCTCACTACGACAACGCCACGCTTTATAACGATGCCGTGATGAAGAGCATCTTCGACATCTGGCGCGACAAGAACACCGTGGTGATTTACCTGCCCGACCACGGTGATGAGGCCTACGACTTCCGCGACCACTGCGGCCGCCAGGGCGGCACACGCGCCGACCCCGACTACTTCCACTGCGACAACGATGTGCCGTTCATGGTGTGGTGCAGCGACACCTTCATCGCCAATCACCCCGAGATGGTACAGCAGATGCGCGACGCCGTTGACCGCAAGGGCATCAGCCTCGATGTGAGCATCATGCTGCTGCGCCTCGCCGGCATCAAGACACAATACTACGACGCCTCTCGCGACATTTCCAGCCCACAATACAAGTCCAAGAAGAGGATTGTCTATGACCGCTACGACTACGATGAGGTGGTAAATAAAGCTAAGGAGAAACCTAAAAGCAAGAAATAGCAATGATGCGAATTGACATACTCACGGTGATGCCCGAAGCACTCGAGTCGCCACTGCACTGCAGTATCGTGCAGCGAGCGCAAGACAAGGGGCTGGTGGAAATCCACATCCACAACCTGCGCGACTGGTCGCTGCGCAAGCACCGCAAGGTAGATGACTACCCCTTTGGCGGCGAGGCTGGTATGGTGATGCAAATCGAACCTGTGTTCCGCTGCATCACTCAGCTCAAGAGCGAGCGCGACTACGACGAGGTAATTTTCACCTCCCCCGACGGTGAAATGTTTAGCCAACCGCTTGCTAACCAGCTCTCGCTGGCGCAGAACATCATCATCCTGTGCGGGCACTACAAGGGTGTCGATTTCCGCATCCGCGAGCACCTCATCACCCGGGAAATCTCCATAGGCAACTATGTGCTCACGGGAGGCGAGCTGCCCGCAGCAGTGATTGCCGATGCGGTAGTGCGCCTCATCCCCGGAGCCATTGGCGACGAGCAGAGCGCACTAAGCGACTCCTTCCAGGACAACCTGCTCGAAGCCCCCGTCTATACCCGCCCTGCCGAGTTCAACGGCTGGCAGGTGCCCGAAATTCTGCTCAGCGGCAATTTCGCCAAGATTGATGAGTGGAAGATGGAGCAAGCCCTCTCCCGCACCAAAAAGCTGCGACCAGGGCTGCTAGAAGACAGTTAAGGTTTTTTCTCTATCGACAACTCGAGCATTCGAACAATCGAGTTTTCGAATATTCGAGTTTTCTAGCAGTCGAGTGCTAGAGTGATTACTAATTATAGTTAAACGAGAATTTTATTATTGCTAATATTCAGAATTATTGCTAATTTCGCAGTCTGATTTACAAGTAAAAAACGAGAACGAAATGAATATAAAATTCAAGCGTCCCAAGTGGCTGCCACTGTGGCTTAACTTGCCATTCATTATTTTCTTAGGCTTTATCCTGATGCTGCTATTCTTTGGCGAGTATAACTATGTGAAAATCTCGAAGCAGAAGTCAGAGATCAACAACCTCAATGCCCAGATTAAGACCACCGAAGACTCGGCGCAGTTCTACGAGCGCAAATATCGAGAACTCGACACCGACCGCGAGAACCTTGAGAAACTGGCACGAGAGCAGTATGGCATGAAGCGCACCAACGAAGATGTGTATATTACCGACATCAAATAATGGCAATGAGCGACAAAACCAAGCAACGCACAGGCAACATCGTGCTGTGCATCTCGATGACAATATTGATGGCGGCGGCAGCTGTCCCGGTCTTCATCACTCCATTGCCCGTGTGGCAACGTTACATGCTCGCCGCTGGAGCCGCCGGCACTCTAGTGGCACAATTTTTCATCCCTTGCCCGAGCGACGACCTAAGGACAAGACGCCTGTCGAGGATGAACGTGTGGGCGGGAATCGTCTATTGCGTAGCAGCCTACTGCCTGTTCTCCTCTAGCCCCGACATGCAGCGCAGCTGGGTAGCCTTCATGCTCGCCGGTGCCGTGCTGCAAATCTATGCCACTTTAATGCTCTCAAAACTCACCAACAAAAAAAGCGAGAAAGAGCAGAAGAAAGCAAAGTAAATGCTAAAAAATGTAGAAAAACGCTTTTATTAAATCCTATTTACTAACTTTGCATTTTGGTAGAACAATCAACTTATCATTGCAATGAAAATATTTAAATACATAATATCTACTGTCGTACTTGTGGCGACTTGCCAGGTTCAGGCAATGGCACAAAATTCGGTATCACCCTACTCGAAGCTAGGATATGGCATCCTAAGCGATAATGCCACTGGCATACAGCGCTCAATGGGAGGCGTGGGTATTGCAATGCAGAATGGCAGGCAAATCAACGTCATGAACCCCGCCAGCTACTCAAGAGTCGATTCTCTCACATTCTTGTGGGACATGGGTCTCGACGTGACAAACTGCTGGTCGAAGGAAAGCGGCAATAGCGGCTATAGCCTGGGAGGTGGACTCGACTATATCACCATGGAGTTCCGTCTCGCTAAGAATCTGGGGGCCGCCGTTGGTGTGGTGCCCTTCTCGAGTGTGGGCTACAGCTTTGGCGGCGACATCACTAATGGCACCGACACAAGAGCTGGATCGGGCGGACTGAGCGAACTCTTCGCCGGTGTGGGATGGCAACCTGTGAAAGGACTGTCGATTGGCACCAACTTCTCCTACCTGTTTGGAAGTACTACCAACACTACCAGCGTCTCCAGTATTTCTTCAACGCAGTTCATCCGCAGCATGGATGTGAGAGACTGGAATATGCGCGCCGGCGTGCAATATGCTTTCAACATCTCTCGCAAGAACAAGGTGATATTAGGTCTCACCTACTCTCCCAAGAAATCGATGCACGGTACCGCCCTGGGACGTATGGCCGACGTGAATCAAGACATCATTGTCGATAACAATAACAGAACTCAGATAGTGTATGACACCATTGCTAACATGTCGATGAAGGGCAACTATGAGCTGCCCACCACCATAGGCGCCGGCATCAGTTACACCTACGACAACCGCCTGAATGTGGAGCTTGACTACACCTATCAGCAATGGTCAAAAGCAAAATACACACCCATCGACTATTTTGAGTCCCCGCTGACCAAGTGGAACGACCGCTGGAAATTGGCTGCCGGTGTATCCTATCTCCCCAACCCTCGCGGCAACTACCTCAACCGCATGACCTACAGGCTGGGAGCGTTCTATAACAACGACTACATGAACGTGTATGGTAACGACGTGAAGGACTATGGAGTGGGACTTGGATTCTCGTTCCCGGCTCTTGCCGGCAACAAGACCATCGTGAACCTGGGAGTGGAATGGCGACACCGCTACACCACACCCACCACTCTCATCAAGGAAGACTACCTCAACATCACCGTGAGTGTCAACTTTAACGAGATGTGGTTCTGGAAGAATAAAATAAGGTAAGTTATAAGGGTTAGGTAATCAGGGTTTCTAGATTCTCTAGTTTTTCTATAAAGTCTAGAAAGAACTAAAAAGACAAAGATCAATCGCTCAACTACGTTGAGGATATATAATGAAGCAAAGTAGGTACTATTTTATTATTGCAATCTTAATCGTCATCTTGATAGCCTCGGGCTGCAAGGATGATGGTGGCATCGCCGCCAACACACAAATCGACGCCTCAAAACTGCCCACAATGGTCTCGCACAACGTGCAGACCCTGCTCAGCGACTCGGGAATGACAAGATACCGCATCACCACCAAAACGTGGCTCGCCTATGAGCAGCAGGAAAATCCGCACTGGGTATTCCCCGACGGGCTAATCGCCGAGGAGCTTGACAAGCAAAGCTTCGACGTGAAGATGTCGATGCAATGCGACTCGGCACACTACGACCGCACCACGCGCATGCTCAACATCACCGGAAACATCACCATCCACGACAAAGACGGTGGAGAAATCACCTGCGACTCGGCTTACTACGACGAGGAGAAAGCCCTGTGGAGCCTCAACAGCATGGTCACCATCACCAGTAAAGACGGCAGCAAGATTGAGACCAACCAGATGTACTGGGACCGCAAGGCTAACAAATACTACAGCGACTCGTTCATTAGAATGCAGGCACAAGAGAAGGTGCTTGAGGGATATGGCTATGAGTCAAACGAGAAGCTCACTACCTACAAGGTTAACCGCGTGCAGGCCATAGTTCCGGTAAATGACACCAGATTCCCAACATTCAATTAATTCAGGCACAGTGAACCAGTTTACACCCTATCTCATACTCACCGCTTCGGCACTCGTGCTCTCGGGTTTTTTCTCGGGAATGGAAATAGCATTTGTGTCATCCAACAAAGTGAAAGCCGAGATCGACATCAAAAAAGGCGGCTTGGTGAGCCAAATCCTAGGCATCTTCTATGCCCACCGCGAGACATTCATCTCTACCATGCTCGTGGGCAACAACATCGTGAATGTGATTTACAGCATTGGCATTGCATGGCTGCTTAAACAGCCACTTGAAGATTTACTTGGACAAAACGATGCCCTAGTGCTGCTGGTACAAACTCTCATCTCCACAGCCATCGTACTGGTTATGAGCGAGTTCATGCCCAAGACGGTATTCCGCATCAACCCTAATCGCTCGCTTCGCTTCTTTGCCGTACCGTTACTGTTCCTCTACCTGCTGCTCTACCCTATCTCGCAGTTCACCTCGTGGCTGTCGGCAATTCTCATGCGTCTCTTTGGCATCAAGAACGAGAAGAAGGAGATAAGGCTAATCTCGGTGGGCGAACTCGACGACTATCTGCAAGAAAACATCGACAAGAGCGAGGATGAGAACAAAGAGGTGGAGCGCGAGGTGAAAATCTTTGAGAACGCTCTCGACTTCAGCGACACGCGACTGCGCGACTGCATGATACCACGCAACGAGATAGTGGGAGTCGATATCGCCGAGACCAGCCGTGACGAGTTGAGCCAATTGTTCACCAAGTCGGGACTGTCGAAACTCGTGGTTTATCACGACGACATCGACAACGTGCTGGGATTCATCCAAGTGAGCGAGCTGTTCAAGCCCGACGTGAACTGGAAAGACCAGATAAAACCAGTAATCATCGCTCCCGAGACCATGCTCGCCAAGAAGATGATGCAAAATCTGCTCAAAGAGAAGAAAAGCATGGCGATAGTGGTCGATGAATTTGGCGGAACAGCTGGCATGGTGACCCTCGAAGACCTTGTGGAAGAAATATTTGGTGACATCGAGGACGAGCACGACCGTCGCAAGCTCATCGCACGCAAGACCGGCGAGAATACCTACGAGCTCTCGGGACGCATGGAGATTGAGCGAATCAACGAGATGTTTGACATCGACCTACCCGAGAGCGACGACTACCAGACCATTGCAGGCTATATCGTCAACCACCTGGAGGTTATCCCCAATCAGGGCGAAGAGCACACCATCGACCAGTTCACAGTGAATATCACCAAAAAGACCGGCGCGCGACTGGAGCTTGTCACACTCACCGTGAACCCTGTAAATGACAGTTCAAGTTCTTGAAATGGCAGCATATCAAAACTTGAAATATTATAATGAATTTTTATTAAAACTAATATTATCTAACTAAGCCTTTAGTGCGAGTGGAAACAAGTACTATTGCCTTGTTTACTCGTTTACTTGTAAGCTTGTTTACTACAAAAACAAATATGAAACAAGACCGATATTGCGTAATAATGTGTGGTGGCGTGGGAAGCCGCTTCTGGCCCTACAGCCGCACCGCGATGCCCAAACAGTTTATCGACTTTCTGGGCACAGGACGCAGCTTGCTGCAACTAACATACGACAGGCTAGCCGATATCATCCCAACAGAGAACATCATCCTTCTCACAAACGAGAGATATGCGGGCATAATTCAAGAGCAACTGCCTGAAATAAAAACTAACCAAATACTGCTAGAGCCAGTGATGCGCAACACCGCGCCATGCAACGCATGGGCGGCATGGCACATCAAGGCGTTGAACCCCGACGCAAAGATAATGGTCGCCCCCTGCGACCACCTCATTCTCAGGAAAAGCGTTTTCAACGACTGTGTGAACAAGGCGTTTGACTTCATTGAGCAACACGATGCCATCGTCACCTTTGGCGTGAAGCCAAACCGTCCCGAGACAGGATATGGCTACATTCAGGAAGGCGAAATCATCGACACCGCTTTTTCAAAAGTTAAAACCTTCACCGAGAAACCCAACAAGGAACTCGCCAACGTGTTTCTTGAGAGCGGGGAGTTCTTCTGGAACTCGGGGATGTTCTTTTGGAGCGTCAGCACCATCATCAATGCGATGCGCACGCACGCTCCCGAGATTGCTGAGGTCTTCGACAACGCCGGCGACATCTTCACCAGCGACAACGAGCAAGAGACCGTCAACAATATTTACGGCTCATGCCCTAATGTCTCTATCGACTATGCCGTGATGGAAAAATCGAGCAACGTTTTCGTCGAGAAGGTGGATTTCGGGTGGAGCGACCTCGGCACTTGGGGTTCTATCTACGACAACGCACCAAAGAACCGCGACGCCAATGTCACCCCCAACAGCAAAGTCCTTGCCTTCGACAGCCACAACAACGTCATTGCCGCTAAAGGTGACAAGCTTGTGGTGGTATCGGGCATCAACGGCTATATTATCGCCGACACTCCCGATGCTCTCATGATAGTCCCCATCAACGACGAGCAGAAAATCAAGAACTACGTTAACGAAGCTAAGACACACTTCGGCGACAAGTTTATGTAAATCAACCACATATACAATAATGCAATGTAAAATGAGACAATTGTGGCCTGCCACCAATTGTCTCACCAATTGTCACATTTCGAAAAAGACAAGAAAATCTGAAATCTGAAACAAAAAACTGAATTTTTTTTTGTAACTTTGCGGTTTGAAATATAGATTTTTCACAAAATGAAAGTCAAAATACATCAAGAGGGACAGAACATCATCTTTGTTTTGCTGTTTATACTGCTGGCAATCAACGTTCTTGCCTTTATGTTCATCGACCTGAAGGCCATCCCCATCACTCTGATGGTGATAAGCATCATCATGTTTGCGCTGGTGCTGAACTTCTTCAGACTGCCACAGCGGCACTTCAAGGGCGACAGCGACGGTGTCGTCGTCTCTAGTGTCGATGGCAAGGTGGTGGCGCTTGAGGAGGTGTATGAGGGCGAGTACCTGCACCGCAACTGCATACAGCTCTCGGTATTCATGTCGGTGTTTAATGTTCATGCCAACTGGGTCCCCCTGAAGGGTAAAGTGAAATACGTGAAGCATCATGCAGGCCGCTTCCTTGCCGCTTATCTGCCCAAGTCGAGCACCGACAACGAGCGCTCGGCAATAGTCATTGAGAGCGATAAGAACGGAGAGGAAGTGCTGGTGCGACAGATTGCTGGCGCTATAGCCCGCCGCATCGTCACATATGTGGAGGCCGACGATGATGTTGACATCAACGACTTCATTGGCTTTATCAAGTTTGGCTCCAGGGTAGATATTTACCTGCCTCTCAACACCGAGATACTGGTGAAACTTGGCGACAAGACCATTGGCGGCATCACGCCTATCGCAAGACTGAAATAAATAATCAGATGTCATAATCAATCTGATTTCTGACTTCTGAAATCTGACTTCTATAAATTTTAATGAATATTCTACAATCCATAAAAAACAACATCCCTAACACTATCACCTGCCTGAACCTGCTGTGCGGAGCACTGGCGATTGTGGTGTCGTTCGACCCCTTTGCAACTACGGCGGTGCTGGGGCTGCAAGGCTACCAGTTAGCGTTTACCTTCATCGCGCTGGGAGCTGTCGCCGACTTTTGCGACGGTCTCGTGGCAAGGCTGCTTCATGCTGTGTCGCCACTGGGCAAGGAGCTTGACTCATTGAGCGACTGCGTGACATTTGGGCTGGCTCCGGCTATGATTCTTTTCAACGTGATGGTTCCTGCCGGATGCCCGCAGTGGATGTGCTATGCCGCGATGCTGATTCCCATCTTTGGAGCCCTGCGGTTGGCGCGTTTCAACATCGACACCAATCAGGCGACCACCTTCACAGGTCTCCCCATACCTGCCAATGCCATCTTCTGGATTGGCTTCATCAACTACTACACCACCCACCACACTATCAGTCCATGGATAGTGCTAGTACTCATAGTGGCACTGTCGCTGCTCATGGTATGCAACCTGCGCATGTTCTCGCTCAAGATGCACAGCTTCACCCTAAAAGAGGCTTTCAGGCAATATATACTGATTATTGCCGCTGTGGTATTCCTAGCTGTGGGAGGCATCTCGGGACTGGCTTGTGTTATTATTTTCTATGTGATTGCCTCGGCACTGTTCCCCGAGAAATAACCTTCGCAGTAATTTGGCACACTTATTGCTATATCGAAAGATAAAATTTAAACTATGTGGTTTCTTGTTCTCATATTAATACTTCTGTTTCTGTTTCTCTCACCTGTCATCAAGGTGTGGCGTGCTGTGCGCAAATTCCAAGACGAATATAACCGCACCATGAATCAAGCCCGCAAAAATCAAGAAGCAGCACAGAAAAACGACGAGCAAAACGACCTCAAAGAACGCTACCGCCGATACAGCGACGAAACCGGCGAGTATGTGAGCTTTGAGGAGATGGAAGGTCGCCCCAATGATAATGAAACCACCGAGCCACAACCGTCAAGCACTACCTCAAAATACCAAGACGAAGTAGTGAGCGACGCTGAATTTGAAGAAATTTAACCCGAAAAGGAGGAAAAGGGAAAAAGGAATCCTGGGTGTTGTTGGTGTATTGCACCGTAAGCACGGCGTTCAAGAATCCTCATCATCCACCATCTCTGGCACGCAATCTTTTATAACGACTGGAATGGTCTTAGCCTCTACTGTTGTGGAGGTTATCGTTAGTTGCACCATGCAGGCGCTACTGTTGATGTCGCGTTTCTGGTCGAAGATGAAATTCCCTATACTGTAATATATTGGCGCGCCTTTGTATTGCTCCACGGTCTGCATGGTGTGGGTGTGGTGGCATATCAGGCAGTCGGCACCGGCATCAATGAGGCGATGCGCCTGCACCACCTGCTGCACAGCAGGCCGCAACACATGCTCCGCACCCCAGTGAAGGCACACCACTATACAACATTCTGGCTCTTGCTCACGCAGTTGCCGCACCCTCGCCTCAAGCTTCTCAAAACTTTCCTGGCTTACGCAGGGTTGGTCGGGCAGGTAGGCGAAGTTCTCCAATGCTAGTCTCAGCGACGCAACCACATATACGTTGCGAGGATGAGTGGCGACGAGTACTGGCTGCGATGCCTCCTCCATGCAATTACCCGCCCCTATCGGCACCATGCGGGCTTTGACGATGTTGTCGCGGGTGTCGATCAGTCCTTTTCTACCCTGGTCAATGCTGTGGTTATTGGCAAGATTGAGATGTGTAATTCCATGTTCCCTAAGTACCTGCAGCCATTCGGGCTCACCACGAAAAACGAAATTTTTGAGCGCAGGACTCTTGATGGAGGTTACAGGACATTCCAAATTGGCGACCACGAGTTGCGAGGCGGCAAACACCGAATCGACCAACGGCGAGAACAGACAACCAGCATCGCCATGATGCCGCTCTATGGTGCGCCGCACGCCACGGTCGAGCAGCACGTCGCCAGTGAAGGTCACCGTGAGCGTGTCGCTGGCATGAATTGCAGTGGCGACCGTAGCCGCCACCGCTATCATCACGACTTTAGCAACCCGAGCTATAGAATAGGTGTTCATTATCAAGCACTTTGTTCTCAAGAGGCACAATCACCTCCTTCATCCAGTCGGGGATGCCCTTGTAGAGCTGAGTTTTCAATTCTTCCTGCCATTCCTCGTCGGTCTTTCGGGGAGCAGCAATATCCTCCTGGAACTCACGATAGGAGAACACAGCGCCACGGGTGAGATATAGGTATCCGTCAATTTCCACTACCACATATATGCTGTGGGCAGGTCCAACGGCCTCATAAAGCACGCTTTTGGCGGGATTGTTGTCGGCATTGGCGGTATATACGTCGGCAACGACGGCGATGTTGCGGTCGGCGCCTGTCACACCCATATCCCAGCGTGTTCCTGGCTCTGCATCCATAATCTGCAAGGTCAGGTACTCAAATTCCGAGCCAATCCTCTCAATTTTGTAGTATTCCTCCTCAGTGAGTGGTGTGCCAGCAAGCTCTTTCTCACTCACGTTGAGCAGGAACTGTGCCTGTTCGCGCATCTGAGTGGTGATAGCCTCCATCCCAGGGGTCATCATATTGTTCTTGGTCAGCACCTTGCTGGTAGCGTCGAGCAACTCGATAGCCTTCTTCCAATAAGCCACATTAGGCTCCACATATCCCACCACGTAAGGCTCTGGCAGTCCGCCTCCGCCACACTCGGCTCCCATCGGCTGCTTGGCATAGAGGATGGCGTCGTGCTTGAGTTCTGCCCACGAAGCGAGGGCGGTGTTGAGGTTCTTCTTCTCCCATGACCGATTTTTCATGAAATAAGGCATCTGGGAACTCTTGATAGTGAGGTCTTTCAGTGTCTGCATCCACATGTTGGAAACCGACGCCGACCAGTCAATCTCGCCCATGCGGGTCATCATGCGGCTCATGTTCTCGGTATATTTACTCCATTTCATGTCCTCTTTAAGCTCCTCGGTGAGAATGCGGTAAGCTCCAGTCGCACCCATTGCTGCCATCACGTCTAGTCCCTTGGGTACGGCACGCAGGGTAGGCTCACTGTCGTAGTCAACCATCTCTTGGAGCACCTCACCGTCGGGCTGGTAACGCTGTGGCATGAGGTTGATTTTGCAGTGACTACTGCGCTCATACTTAGGACGGATGCGGGTCTGCTCCTCGTCTCTTGCCTCGATTTTCTTCTTCACCCTATCCAGATCTTCGGCACTGGTCATGTACTTGTTGATGGTGGCACCATCCTTTTTCATGATGTCATATACCTGCAACATGCTCAGATTGTCGGGGTTACCCATCAGGTAAGCTATTGTCTCGTCGATGCTCGTGTAGGTCTTGGTGAGTTTGGCCCTCGACCCTATCTCATTGGCGATAAGCAGGGCGGCACGCAATTGGTCGGGCTTATCGCTGCCAAAGGGCGCATTCTGTATCCACATCATTCCCCTGAAATAGTGCTCTAAGGCTTGGCTGCGGGTGTAATGTCCGCGTGGGCGGTAAATATTGTATATGAATTTCACTTCCTTATAGTCAAGGAAATCGGAATAGTTGCTCTCGGCTGCCTTCACGTTGGCAATCTCTTTTTGCGCCATAACGGCGTATTTCTTGGGAACAGTGAGCGACAATTTGCCTGTAAACAGAGCATGTGCGATGGCAAAGTAAGCGGCATCGCGCTCGGCGGCGGCACGCATATTTCCATTACTGGTCTTAGCTTTCTCCATCATGGCTGTGTAGAGCTGCTTGGTGTAATCTGTCATCACACCGAGCATCTTGTCCTCCTCCATCTTGCGGAGCATGTAGTCAAAATACATGTGATAGGTCTGCAAGTAAAGGTCGGTGGTGACAAAATTCGGGAACTGGTGGTAGTCGTTGTTCTCATAGATATGGAACAGCTGCTCCTTCTCGTCGGGGACAATGGCAAAGCCGCTGTTGGCCAGTCTGTTCTCAAGCTCTTTAGGCATCTCGGTCATCTGCAACGGATTGGCGAGGTTGGCAAGGTTGGGTCCTTTTTGTGGATGGCTCTTTGTGCCAGTAGTGACAAGGTTTCGGGCGATAAGGTCTTTCTCGGCCTTACCAAGTCTCTTGATAAACGCCTGCTCTTCGGGAGTGAAAGAGATGGGAGTAGAGGTAGGTGTGGCAAAATCATCTTTTTCCTTGTCCCAATAGAGGCCGGCACGCTTCTCGGCGAGTTCGGTGTACCATGTGGTGGCATCAAAGAGCCGTCTTAGCTCCGATGTCATAATAAGCTCGCCTTGGCGCGCGCCAAAAGCGGCCTTGAGCACTCTAATCTCATTGAGATTAAGCCGCGACACGTCCATGTTAAGGTTAATGTCGCCATTCAGCTTCTCAACATCAATATTGCCATTGCCTGGCAATACCAAGTTGACTGGTAGCTGCTCGTCCTGAGCCCAGAGGCGAACCATCGTAAGCAGCATAACCGACAGTAATAAAAGGATTTTCTTCATCATTGTAATTTTTAAGAAGGGGATTATTGAACAAGTAAATTATAACTCTCATCAAGATTGCTGCAAGTGGCGACAAGGGAGTGAAATCCCATGCCAAAACCTTTCCACGTGTAGTCGCTCACGGCATAGCCCTGCTCGGTCTGCTCGATGGCGCGTATCGTATTGCCCACAACGGCAAAATCCACCAGTTCGCCTCCCAGTCGGCTGCCGAGCCACAATGGTCTCACCTTGCCATTGAAATTCTTAAAGATGAACACACGACGGCTTGGGGTAGCGAAATAACGCGAAGCTTTGAACACTCCCACCACGGCATCGGTCGAGCCGTCACCGTCAATGTCGGCAGTGGCAAAGCGATAGACTGGATAAGGCAACTGCCAGCTGCCGGTTACAATACCACTATCGTCGGTTAGCGATAGTATCCACAAGTTATCACTTCTTTGCTCGATGATAAAACGCTGTGACTGAGCGTCAAGAGCAAAAAAAATGGCAATCACCGCAATAACGCTCCTGAAGGTAACGTTTATAGGGAATTGCCATATTTTTGACATTAGCTTAAGCATAATTTTCTGAATTATAAAGCTTAAGTGAATATGTAAGAGAGAGGTTTTTTTTCAAGCTGATGATAGTAGGCTTAGTCGATGATGAGCATGGCGTCACCGTAAGCTCCAAACTTGTAGCCTTCCTCGATAGCCACACTATAGGCGTCCATCACCTGGTCATAACCTCCAAAGGCACAGGTCATCATCAACATTACCGAGTAAGGCATGTGGAAATTCGTTACAAGGGCCTCAGCTGTAGTGAAATCGTAGGGCGGAAAGATGAACTTGTTGGTCCATCCGTCAAATGCCTTGATGTGGCCATTCATGCTAACCGAACTCTCCATGGCGCGCAAAGTGGAGACTCCCACGGCACAAACCTTGTGCTCATGGTCGCGACGCTCGTTGATGCGCTCGGCAACGTCCTCGGGGATGCGTATCTGCTCACTATCCATGCGATGCTTGGTAAGATCTTCCACATCAATATTCCTGAAGCTTCCCAACCCAATGTGGATGGTGATGTACTCGTCTTGAATGCCTTTTATCTCCATGCGCTTGAGTAATTCGCGGCTGAAGTGCATTCCTGCTGCCGGGGCCACCACTGCACCCTCATTGGCGGCAAAGATAGTCTGATAGTTCTGCTCGTCTTCGGGTTCAGCTTCTCTACTTATGTAATAGGGCAATGGTGTGCTTCCTAAGGCATAGAGATTGGCTTTAAACTCGTCGTGCGGACCATCATATAGGAATCTCAGGGTGCGTCCACGAGAGGTGGTATTATCGATAACCTCGGCAACCATGCCCTCATCAAGGCCGAAATATAACTTATTGCCAATGCGGATTTTTCTTGCAGGTTCCACCAGCACATCCCAAAGTTTGTTGTCCTGATTAAGCTCGCGAAGCAAGAACACCTCAATTTTGGCACCAGTCTTTTCCTTGTTGCCATAGAGCTTTGCGGGAAACACACGAGTGTCGTTGAAGACAAAGGTGTCCTGGTCGTCGAAATAATGTATGATATCCTTGAATATGCGGTGCTCTATTTCACCAGTTTTGCGATGCAGAACCATCAATCTTGCTTCATCGCGATTCTCGGCAGGATGTAAAGCGATATAATCGCTTGGCATTGCAATATTAAATTCCGATAATTTCATCAGTGAAACGTTTTTAATATGTTGTTAGACTAATAAATCTTGTGAAAGTTAAAAGAGTATTCTCACTAAATTTGCGATTGGCGGGGCTTTCGCATCTCGTGCCTTAACTGCTGCTCGGCTTTGCGCTGGCGAGCCATGGCACGGTTCTTCTCACGCTCCTGCTCCAAGCGGTCCTGCTCGGCACGGTCGGGCGACACCATATCCTCGGTCTCAAGCCTCGCTATAAGGTGCTCAACACTCTCGCAAGCGTCAACCGTGATGTCACCAACACGGGTGCGGCGCAACGCAGTTAAATGCGCGCCACTGCCTAGTGCCATACCAATGTCGCGGGCGAGAGCGCGGATGTAAGTACCCTTGCTACACACAACCCTGATTATCATTGTGGGCTCTTGTGGAAAGCCGCACTCAAGCAGCTCTATCTCGTCGATAACAAGGGTCTTGGCGCGTATCTCCACTTCTTTGCCCTTACGAGCGAGTTTATAGGCGGGCTTGCCGTCAATCTTGCACGCCGAGAAAGCGGGAGGCACTTGCTCTATGGTGCCTGTGAACTGTTCTTGAAGAGTCTTCTCTACTAACTCTCGAGTGATATGCTGCCAGGGATAGGTGGCGTCAACCTGGGTCTCAAGGTCAAACGAGGGTGTGGTCTCCCCCAGGCGCAGGTGGGCGACATATTCCTTCACACCAGCCTGCAACTCCTCGATGCGCTTGGTGGCACGACCAGTACACACAATGAGAACACCAGTAGCTAGAGGGTCAAGGGTGCCAGCATGTCCCACGCGCAAGTTCTTCACGTCGAGACGCTTCCGCAGCCTTGCACGCACCTTCTTCACCACCTCAAATGATGTCCATTTCAGGGGTTTGTCGATGTAGAATATTTCGCCTTCTATGGGATTGAACATATATCAAATAGAGATTAGTCAACCATCTGTAACGAGTGACCGGTAAGCAGTAACACCAAAATCAGTCCGCCCACGATGATGCGGTACCAGCCAAAGGCCTTGAATCCATATTTGGTAAGGAACGAGATGAAAAATTTGATGGCGAGAATGGCAACGATGAAAGCCACAACGCAACCTATGAGCAATACACCCACGTTGTTGGAGAGTGCTTCACGGTACTCATCTTTCATAAGCATCTTCAGCAGCTCATAGCCTGTTGCGGCAGCCATTGTGGGCACTGCAAGGAAAAACGAGAACTCGGCGGCAGTCTTGCGAGTCAAGCCCTGCTGCATACCACCAGCGATGGTGGCAAACGAGCGCGAGGTGCCTGGTATCATCGAGATGCATTGAAACAAACCTATGGTGAACGCCCTGCGCTCGGTAAGGGGCTTGTCTTCTTTGCGTTCAAACCACTTGTCAACAAAGAGCAGCAACACGCCCACCGCCACGAGCATCACAGCAACAACCCACACGTTGCCCAAGAGACCCTCAATAAAGTCGCCAAGGGCAAGACCGATGACTGCCGCGGGAATGAAAGCAACAAGGAGCTTCCAGTAAAAATCATACTTCTGTAGAAAGGCTTTCCAGCCAGTCACGTCATCCTCTACCTTTTTCAACACGAAAAATCGTCTCCAGTAAAGACATACCACCGACAGGATTGCACCAAATTGGATGATTACCGTGAAAGCGTTCACAAACTTGTCATTGATATCCACGCCAAGCATGTTCTCAGTAATAATCATATGCCCCGTCGATGACACGGGGAGAAATTCGGTCAAACCCTCAACTATCGCGATGATGATTGATTGTAGCCAATCCATTATATAATTGTATTAAAGCTAAAAGAAGATTGTCTTTCAGCAGTTCCAGTCTTTATATTTTTACTTACACACTACTTGCTCTTTACAATAATATTGCTTGCAGGAGCTGAGGTGTTAATAACATCGAGAGGCGAGGGAACATCATCAGCTCGTTTACCCTTGTAAAGAATAGCGGGTATCATGCACAGGAAGCCTATGAATGTGATAAACGGGGCAACCACAATGCGTCTGGAGCTGAACACGTCATTGTTGAACGTTGCGCCCTCATTGCCACTGCCACTCATCAGCATAAAGCCCAATACTATCAGCAACAAACTTATTCCCATTAAAATATAGTTCATCTTGCTCATCGGCATAGATTCCTTTTCTACTTTAGACTTTTGGGATTTGTTGAGTGGAGTTTGTGCCGCCACAGTATTATCGGCACGTGGAGACACCTTTTGATTAGTCTGTTTTTTTGTAATTGCCATATTTATTATTTTATTTACTGTTTTTATGGGTTTGATTTCTCTCAAACCAAATTTTCTGCAAAATTACAACCTGAAAAAGCGTTTGTCAATATCTAAAGCCAGTTTTTTCATTAAAAGTCTCTAAAAAAGAAGAAAAGGAGAGAAAAGAAATTAAAGGAGAGAAAAGAAGCAAAGGAAAAAAAGAGGGAAAAGTATTAAAAAAGAAAAAAGGGAAAAAAGAAAGGAAGGAAGGAAGGAAGAAAGGAAGAAAGGAAGAAAGGAAGGAATAAGGGAAGAAAGAAGGGAAGAAAGAAGGGAAGAAAGAAGGGAAGAAAGAAGGGAAGAAAGAAAGGAAGAAAGAAAGAAAGGAAGCCTGGGCGCTGTTGGTGCAGTGCGCCGCAAGCGCGGCGTTCGGGGTGGCAATTGCGCATTGTGAATTGCGCATTATGCATTGTGAATTATGCATTATGCATTATGAATTGTGCATTATGAATTATGCATTGTGAATTAAAAAAAAGAGGACTCAAGATTGCTCCTGAATCCTCTCCTAGGGGGCGATTACCTACTCTCCCACTTTCGCAGTACCATCGGCGTGGTGAGGCTTAACTTCTCTGTTCGGAATGGGAAGAGGTGGGACCCTCACGCTATCATCGCCTTGTCTTTCTCTTTTTCTGGCCCTCGGCCCGGCTCGCGGGGAGGCCAGTCATGCCTTGAGGCCGTGACGGGAACGCCGGGAGTCTTCCGGAGACGCCTTGTCTCTCGCGATCTCTCTCGAGCTGAAACGGCGACCGCCCGGCACAATTATGTGTCAATGCGGCTCTGTGTCTTTTTTCATTCTTCGGGATTTCTCCCGCAGGAAAGTCCTCGGGTGATTAGTACGGCTCGGCTGAACGTGTCGCCACGATTGCACCTGCCGCCTATCGACGTCGTAGTCTTCAACGACCCTCAGGGAGATCTAATCTTGCGGCTGGCTTCGCGCTTAGATGCTTTCAGCGCTTATCCGTACCAGACGCGGCTACCCGGCGGTGCACCTGGCGGTACAACCGGTTGACCGGAGGTCTGTCCATCACGGTCCTCTCGTACTAGTGACAGGGCCGCGCAAATCTCCGACGCCCACAACAGATAGAGACCGAACTGTCTCACGACGTTCTGAACCCAGCTCGC
>CALDIG010000097.1 GCA_937904375.1 uncultured Prevotellaceae bacterium | reverse complement strand
ACAGGGTTCTGCCCTCAATGCGGCTCAAAAAACGTATTTATAGAACCCACCTATAGTATTATGAAAATCAAGAATTTTTTAGTGCTTGTGGCACTGCTGCTCGTGTCGGGAACTGTCTTTCAGGTTGCCGCTCAGAGCGAAGACAAAATCACCCAGGCGGTGATGAAGGTTTATGACGATTATATCGCTAAAAACCCCAACGATTACAGCACGCTGTTCATGCGCGCCAATCAGCATTATTTCAATGGCAGTTACGATGCCGCTTTGAGCGATGTTAATCGCACCATACAATTGGCACCTGCCAAGGAGACTGAGCTGCTCTTTGACGCTTATATGCTGCGGTCTAAGCTTTATGAGCTTAACAGGAACTATGATGCCGCACTTGCCGACGTCGACAAGGCATCGACCATAGACCCCACTAGCCTCGCATGGGTTGACATGAAGGGCAAACTCGCCTACGCTAAGGGCGACTACGCTACTGCCGAAGCGCAGTTCAAGACAATTCTCCAGCGTGTGCCTCGCAACTTCGATGCGATGTACTGCTTAGGATGCATTGAGGCCGATAAAGGCAATGCCGATGAAGCGATGAACTGGGTGAACCAGGCGGTGGGGCTGTTCCCCGCCGAGCCACAGGTCTATTTGAACCGTGCCCACGTTCAGGAGATGCTTGGCAAGTATCGTGACGCAAGCGACACTTATCTCATCGCCATGAGTTCTACCGACGACAATGGCGAGTCGATAAGCCGCATCGTTGAACTCGCCGACACCCATTACGACGACGTGATGGCATCGCTGCGTAGTGCTACCGATGATAATCCTCGCGTGGGAATCTTCTATCGTGTTCGCTCGGCTATTGCCTTGAAATATAATCACTATGGTCAGGCACTTCGCGACCTCAAAGCTATCACCGACAACAACCTGATGGAATATTCCACTATCTATAATGATGAGGCAAAATGCCTATATCAGCTTGGTGACTATGACCAGGCCTACATCTACGCCAACAAGGCCGTTGCCAGCGACCCCATTAACCCCGACGGTTATGTGCTTCGCAGCCAGATAGAGCGTCGCCAGGGCAAGGGTAATAACTTCACTACAGCTATAAATACACTTGACCAGGCTTTGGTGCTTGACCCCAACTATGCTCCGGCATTGATGGAGAAAGCGCGACTAATGATTGAGCAGAAGAAGTATAAAGAGGCTCTTCCTCTCCTTGACAAAGCCGTAGCTGCCGAGCCCGAGAATGCCGAGTTGCTGATGCTGCGCGGATGGCTCAACAAGAACCACCTCAAGAACGCTGCCGCCGCTACCACCGACTTCCAGCAGGTGCTCTCTCTGCCCGATGAGGATGTCACCTCGTTGCGAGGCTTCGCCCTGCATGAGCTAAACCGCGACAGCGAGGCTGCCGCCTGGGCCGAAGAGAAAATAAAGGAGGCCTCATTGACCGGTGGTGAGACTTACTACTACGCTGCCGCTTTGCACGCCGCTATGGGCAACAAAGCTCAGGGCTTGAAGTATCTGGAGTCGTGCCTTGCCAACGGCTATGGCGGTCTCTACGACATCAAGGTTAATGATGCTCCTTACGTTAATTTAGCTCCTTTGCGCAGTGAGTCCACGTTCAACATGCTCATCAACCAGTCTCAACTAAACTTCCAGGAACGATAAACGAAATGTGCTTTGCGCAGTTTTGTGTTTAGTGTTTAGAGTGTGTTGCCTTTAATCACTACACCGTCTTCGATATAACGATAAACGATAAACGAATATGTTTGGAGAATTTGGGAAGAAACATCCCGTGTTGCTAAATTTCTTGGGTGTTATTGTAGTCCTCGTTGTGGGATTGTATTCCATCTATCTGTTCGGCTTCCTGTGGACACGCCATGGAGAGGAGTATAAGGTGCCAAGTGTTACTAACCTTACGCTTGATGATGCCGTTCGCAAGATTGATGAGGCAGGATTTGAATGGGAGATTACCGACTCGCTCTACGATGAGTCGATTAAGCCAGGTATTGTGCTTAAGCAAGTGCCAGGTGGTAATGATATTGCCAAGAAGACAAATCCTATACGCCTCACAATCAATGCCTTTAATCCTATGATGGTGAACTTGCCACCACTCACAGAGACTTCGTGCCGTGATGCTGTAAGCAGGTTGAAGAACATGGGTTTTAAATATGTGGATATTGATACCGTGCCAAGTGCCGATTTAGGGCTGGTGCTGGCGGTAAAGGTTAACAGTCATTCGGTGCCACCGGGTAGCAAAGTGTCGATTACCGACAGGGTGAGCATTGAAGTTGGCGATGGCAGAATCAACGAGATGCCATTTGACGTAATCCCCGACAGCGAGAAAGACTCCCTGCAGCAGAAACAGCGTGAGAAAGCTCGTGCCGAGGATAAAGCTAATGGATATAAGTGATTGAAAGTTAGTAAAAAACTTCCAATAATAATCCTCACTAATGGCAATAAGCGACGATAACGAGGATTTGTTAGAAAATTTCGGAATGGAGATTCAGAGCGACTTCTCTGACCCCGACTTCACCGAGAATGGGCGCGACTACTGGGAGCACTACCACTATGTGGTGGAGCCAGGACACGTGTTGCTGCGCATCGACAAATACTTGGTGGAGCGCATCAAGGGCACCTCGCGCAACCGCATCCAGAACGCCGCCGAGGCACAGTGCATCCGTGTGAACGGCCGTCCGGTGAAAAGCAACTACCGTGTGCATCCCGGCGACGAGATTTCGGTGGTGATGGACCGTCCGCGCTACGAGAACGAGATTATCGCTCAGGATATTCCTCTTAATATCGTTTATGAAGACGACGACCTGCTGGTGGTGAACAAACCTGCTGGGATGTGTGTGCATCCGGGGCACGGCAACTACGACGGCACGCTCGTCAATGCTCTCGCTTGGCATTTCAAGGACAACCCCGACTACGATGTCACCGACCCGCGCATGGGGCTGGTGCACCGCATCGACAAGGACACCAGCGGACTGCTCGTCGTAGCCAAGACTCCTAATGCCAAGACGTCATTAGGCCTGCAGTTCTTCAACAAAACCACAAAGCGGCAGTACATAGCCGTGGTGTGGGGCGCGATGAAGGAGCTTGACGGCACCATAGTGGGCAACATAGGGCGCAGCGTGCGCGACCGCCTCCAGATGGCGGTATTCCCCGAGGGCGATCAGGGCAAGCACGCTGTGACACACTATCATACTATCGAGAACCTCAACCATGTGGCGGTGGTGCAGTGCCAGCTCGAAACGGGACGCACGCATCAGATACGTGTCCACATGCGTCACATTGGTCATCCGCTCTTCAACGACGAGCGTTATGGCGGCGACAAGATTTTGCGCGGCAACACTTCGTCGAGCTACGCCCAGTTCATCAACAACTGCTTCAAGCTTTGTCCGCGTCAAGCCCTCCATGCCAAGACATTAGGCTTCCTCCATCCCACCACTGGCAAGCAAATGGACTTCGACAGCGACCTGCCCGAAGACATGGCACGACTAATCTGCCGCTGGCAAGAGTATGTGATAAGTGTTAAGTAGTAAGTGTTAAGTAGTAAGTGTTAAGTAGTAAGTGTTAAGTAGTAAGTGTTAAGTA
>CALDIG010000096.1 GCA_937904375.1 uncultured Prevotellaceae bacterium | reverse complement strand
AACAAGCATCAGCCACTTCAAAATGAGGTGGCTGATGTTGTCTTTTGCCGACCTACGGTGGCAAAGTAATTTTGCCGCATAGAAACCTCGCTTCGCTCGGTTCTATGCTTTTATGGTAAAATGAAATGTTGTGGCTGTTACAATATAGGGGAGATCTAGTAATGGCGAAATTGTGAGCAGCTGGATAAAATTATCGCAAGTTGAAGATACACTGGTGACCCGGAGTGTGATAACAACTATTACATGACACACATTTTGACGGCGTTAGGTCACCACGTTGCCATCGTTCAACCAGATGCGGCTCTCGGACGAGCGGACGTGAGAGTGACACGTATCCAATCGCTGTGTCGTTGATGATGTTATCAATCTTTTCCACGCTGCGAAAGCCACCCACAACCACAATCGGCACCTTGACAAGGCTTGCCAAAGCCATTGCTGCGCCTCGGAAATAACCTTCGTTCTTGCCGGCTCGAATCCCTGTGCGCGATGTGCCGTTGCCGCTCACTTCGATTGCGTCGATTCCGGCCTGTGCCATCAGTTGGCTTGTTACAAGGAAATCCTGAGCGGTCAATCCTCCAGGGTATTCGTCGCTGCTGTTGATTTTCATAGTGATGATGAAAGTGTCAGAGGTCTTCGCTCTCATGTCGGCAAGTATTTCAAGCAGGATTTGTGACCGTCCTTTTTGGTCACCGCCATAACGGTCGGTGCGGTGATTGATGAGCGGACTGATAAATTTGCTCAGGTAGAAGAAGTGAGCAGCATGAATCTGTACACCGTCATATCCAGCCTGTTCGGCACGACGCGCCGCATCGCCAAATTGTGCAACGATGTTTGCCACTTCGGCAGTGGTAAGTTGATCAACTGCGCCATCTACCATCGCCGTCTGCATCATGATGCGGCTGCCGTGTCGATGCACTGCATCAGTGAGCTTGCGGTGCCCCTCAATAAAAGTGTCGTCATAGAACTTGCACTCACCACCAATGACGGCATCGCGCTCGGCAATGGATGTCAACCCGGTGACTATCATTCCAACACCGCCACGCGCCAACTCCTCATAGCACGCAATGAGTTCGTCGCTCACCGTGCCGTCATCATGGGCAAGTGCCATCCATGTAGCCGAGCGCCAAATGCGGTTCTTCAGTTCTAAATCTCTGAGTTTTGTCTTGTCAAATATTGTTTTCATTATTTTATTCTTGTTTAAGCTTTACAAATTGTCCGTGATATACATTGATTATCTCTGTTTTGCCTGATTTTACTAGTGGCTGTAAGAATTGCATAACGTCATCAGTCGTTTTGAAGTCAAACGCCTCGCGAATCTCAATGGGAGAAAGGAGTGGATGGCGCTGCATCAAGTCAAGAACACTATCTGTTGACCGCTGAGGAGCTGATGGGCGCAACTGCCCTTTGGTCAGCTCTCCAATGATCGGTACAAACTCGTCATAGGCAATAAGCCTATTGACGAGGACGCTATGCCCTTCATGTTCCAACAAATAGGCCGGTAAAGAATGGATGCCTAAATATGCCATCTGCCGCAAGTCGTCAAGAAGGTGTTTCTCGGTCTCACCGCTGTTATAAACCTCGAGGAATTGGTTGCGGTCTATCCCGATGTGGTGGGCTACGTCTAGAATCTCGTCAAGGTGAGTGGTGGGCCGGCAGTCTACAATCGTGGCATAGCGCAGATTATACAGGAATATCTCGGCAAGTTGAGGAGCGAAAGTCTCCACAGCTTTGAAGGCAAGGTTCAATGGCAATGTTGACGTGTGCTCTACATCAAAGAGGGCAAAACCTTGCATGTTGATGGGCATACCACTGATGGCTTCCTCGCTCTCATAAATCTTTGCGAGACGGGTGTTGTACCGCTCAATCGCCACAGCCTTGCCGCTGGCAAGATCTGCAGGATTGACAAAGTCATAAACGTCACGCACAAGCAGCCCCATGGCATACTTGAACTTCACGCTTGTTCCATAGTGCGTTTCAAGACGACGGAAAACCGGCTCGCTCTCGTAGGACAAACCCATCATCGGATCAGTGAATGTCGTTATCGTTACCATTGAGCTCATGGCTTTATAAATAGTTGTTGCGGTCAAACGTCATTCCTGCCGCACCCCAGCAAGGGATGTCGGCATAGCGCACATAAACATTTTCAGGTTCGACATTGAGCACTTGATTGAAAATGCGTGTGATTTCGGCTGTCAGCATTTCATAACCTCTATGATGCTCATTGCCCCACACACTCACTTCGATATAGGCTGTCGCTGTGGCATTGTCCCCTCGCAACCAAATGTGGCTCATTGGCTCAAAGACAAGCATCAAGGCTTGTTCGCTCTTGCCAGGCACAAGCTCTATGGCTTTGCCGAGCAGTGTTTTCAGTCGCTGCTCTTGCTTGTCACTGATTGTGACATTTGTTCTTGAAACTATAAAAGGCATCATTAGTGTCCACTAAAAAATCATAAAAGTTCTTTGAAATATTTGATATTCAGTT
>CALDIG010000095.1 GCA_937904375.1 uncultured Prevotellaceae bacterium | reverse complement strand
ACTGTGCGGAAAACAGGAGAGGCTAGTTTTTGAATTCTCATGATTATAAATATTATTTAATTATTTTCACAAATTTAATTACTATTCATTTCATTAAGAAATTAAGTTGCAAATTTACAACTAATTTGTTATACTATTATTAGCAGTTTCAGCACATTTTTTGCATTTAATAGACAAAAAATATTGCCAACCATTTGATATTCAAACGATTGGCAAAAATCTTTGTGAATCGGCTGGGATTCGAACCCAGGACCCACAGCTTAGAAGGCTGTTGCTCTATCCAGCTGAGCTACCGATCCAGCTTTTTTGAGTCTTCATTTCCTCAAAAAGCGGTGCAAAGGTAACACATTTTTCTGAAAAGGCAAAATTTGTGAAATAAATGTTGTAATTTTGCCGAAAAATTAGACTATGAACATAATAGATAAAGTGCGCAACTTGCGCATCGCCGACTATAACTATCCGCTCCCCGAGGAGCGCATCGCTAAGCACCCTCTCGCCCAACGCGAGCAGTGCAAAGTGCTTATGTACAATGACAACGCTATCGAGCAGCACATATTCCACGAAGTGCCCTCGCTGTTGCCCAGCGATGCTCTGCTCATCTACAACAACACCCGCGTCATCAATGCCCGCCTGCGATTTCGCAAAGCTACTGGTAGCCAAATCGAGATTTTCTGCCTGGAGCCAGTCGCACCACACGACTACCAGCTCATATTCCAAACCACCAGTCAATGCACTTGGCTATGCCTAGTGGGCAACAGCAAGCGTTGGAAAAGCGGTGCCCTCACCCAGCAGATTGAGGTGGACGGCGCCACCGTCACCATCAACGCCACCCGTGGCGAGCGCCGTGGCAACGCCTTTGAGATAACTTTCGACTGGGACGGCAATGACGTTACTTTTGCCTCGGTATTGGAGGCATTGGGAGAAATCCCTATCCCGCCCTACCTCAACCGGGGCACCGAGAAGAGCGACCTTACCGACTACCAGACTGTGTATAGCCACATCGACGGCAGCGTGGCGGCACCAACGGCAGGATTGCACTTCACCGACGAGGTGCTTGCCGAGTGTGACCGCCGAGGCATAGAGCGGCGCGAACTCACCCTGCATGTGGGAGCCGGCACCTTCCAGCCCGTGAAGAGCGACAACATTGGCGACCACGATATGCACACCGAGTTCATCAGCGTGCCGCGTGACCTGCTCGCCGAGCTTGCCACCACTACCCGACCCGTAATTGCCGTGGGCACCACCAGCGTGCGCACCCTCGAAAGCCTTTATTACATCGGTCAAATTCTTGAGAACAATCCCGATGCCACCGAGGAAGAGCTGCGCGTGACCCAGTGGATGCCTTACACCAGCTCCCCCTCTAAGATAGAGGGGGCGGGGGGGAGTATGACCGAGCATCAAGGCACACCAGCCATCACGCCGCAGCAGGCGTTGCAAAATATCGTCGAGTACCTTAACCGCCACAACGCCAGCGACTACCTGGGCAGCACCCAGCTGATGATAGCCCCAGGCTACACCTACCGCATCGTCAAGGGCATGATTACCAACTTCCACCAGCCGCAGAGCACGCTGCTGCTGCTCGTCGCCGCCTTTGTGGGCAATGACAACTGGCGCAAGATTTATGACTACGCCCTCAACCACGACTTCCGCTTCCTAAGCTACGGCGACGCCTGCCTGTTTCTCTAATGCAGAATGCATGATGAACAAACAAGAAAACACCCATCACGGCAATATTCCATGATGGGTGTTTTTTATACTAAAAATCGTTTCTCTCTTACTTTAGAGCAGTTGCTGCGATGATGTCGTTGAGGTTCTTCATCATCACCTCTTTAAGCTCGGCACCTTTCATTGGTGTTCCGCCAGGCATAACTCTGAAGGTCACAAAACCATCTCCCTGAGGAACATAAGCCTCATACTCATAACGTCCATCTTTCTCAGCCTCAAACACCTTGAAGGTGTTACCATCAACAGAAATGTCGCTAATTGGCTTGCCACCACGTTTTTTGATGCTTTCGACAAGGTCATTCTCATTATATAATGTGTGGTTAACCATTGCTGTAGTGTGAGGATTCTCTTTAAGAGTCAAGTTGCAAGAGCTTCTTACCATACGGCTGCTAGCCTTCCAGCCTTCGGGGACTGTCAATGTGTAGTTGTCACAGGCGAGTTCTTTCTGGTCCTCGATTGCCACTTCTTCCTCAGCCTCAGAAGCTGAAGCGTCGGATGCCGATGTAACTTCCTCAGTATCTGAAACACTCTTAGATGAATCTTTCTTGGTTTCGCAAGAAACCATAATCATTGTTGCCAACGCTGCGATGGCGAAAATGCTGAAAATTTTCTTCACTTTGATTTGTTTGATTAGTCCTGTTAATAAAAATAATTGTTTTGAACATTAACGCAAAATTTCATCCTATTATTATAAGATTGTGAGAAAAAAGCCTTAACTTTGCCACACAAAACATAAATACGACATCACATTGCTAAAAACACTGTTAAAACAGATTGGCACGTTCAAGACTGCCTCAATACTCACTCCAATCTTCATCTCCCTTGAGGTGGTGATGGGAGTGCTCATACCTTACGTCACCTCGTGGATCATCGATGAGGGCATAGCTCAAAACGACTTGCCCGACGTGTATAAATATGGTGCCATCATGCTTGTGCTGGCTGCCATGAGTATGATTTTCGGCATCTTGGCGGGACGCTTCTCAGCGATGGCATCCTCGGGATTTGCTCGCAACCTGCGCGATGCCATGTTCCGCAACATACAGACGTTCTCGTTCTCCAACATCGACAAGTTCAGCTCGTCGGGGCTCGTGACACGCATGACCACCGATGTCAACAACCTTCAGAATGCGTTCCAAATGTTGCTCAGAGTGTCGGTAAGAGCCCCTCTGAACCTGATTTTCAGCATCTTCATGTGCGTGTTCATCAACACCAAGATGAGCCTTATCTTTATCATCGCACTTGTAATATTGGGCACCGCGCTCTATCTCATCATCAGCCGTACTGTGAAGCTTTTTACACAGGTTTTCAAGAAATATGACGACCTCAACAATGTGGTGCAGGAGAATGTCTCGGCGATACGTGTGGTGAAAGCCTTTGTGCGTGAGGACTACGAGAACAAGAAGTTCAGCAAGGCGGCACGCGCGCTCTACAGCCTCTTTGTCAAGACCGAGAGCCTGATGGCCCTCAACCATCCCGTGATGATGATTGTGGTGTATGGCTGCATCATCTCGCTCTCGTGGTTTGGCGCAAAGCAGATTGTGGGCGGCGACCTCACCACCGGTCAGCTCACCTCGCTCTTCACCTACGTGATGACCATCCTCTCGGCGCTGATGATGCTCTCTATGATTTTCGTGCAGCTCACGATGAGCGCCGCCAGTGGCAAACGCGTGGCGGAGGTCATCAACGAGAAAGCCGACATAGTAAATCCCGAGAATCCCGTCATGACAGTAGCCGATGGAAGCATCGACTTCAACAACGTGAAATTCTCATATAAGAAAACTGCATCTTGCTCACCATCTATAGTGATTGCCGGGGTGAATATTACTGATGGTTTTAATGCCTTGAAGGGATACGAATATGCCATCAACGACATCAACATCCACATCAAGAGCGGAGAGACTATTGGCATAATAGGCGGCACGGGCTGTGGCAAATCCACGCTCGCCATGCTCATAAGCCGCATGTATGACGTCACCGAAGGCAGCATCAAGGTGGGTGGCGTTGACGTGCGTGACTACGACCTAGAGACCTTGCGCAACAACGTGTCGATGGTATTGCAGAAGAACGTGCTATTCAGCGGCTCCGTGCTCGACAACCTGCGCTGGGGAAAGACCGACGCCACGCTCGAGGAATGCAAGCACGCCTGCCAGCTGGCGTGCGCCGACGAGTTCATCGAGGAGATGCCCGACGGCTATGAGACTATCATCGAGCAAGGTGGTGCCAACGTCTCTGGCGGACAAAAGCAGCGCTTGTGCATAGCTCGCACTCTGCTCAAGAGCCCCAAGGTGCTCGTCCTCGACGACTCCACCAGCGCCTGCGACACCGCCACCGACGCACGCATCAGCAAGGCACTGCGCGACTATATGCCCGAAGTGACTAAGATTATCGTGGCGCAGCGTGTACACAGCGTGATGCACGCCAACCGCATCATCGTGATGGACAACGGCCGCATCACTGGCTTCGACACCCACGAGAACCTCCTCAAGACCAACGACATCTACCGCGAAATCTACACCATCCAAACCCAAGACTCCGGCGACTTCGATAAACCGAAATAGTGGAGAGTGGAGAGTGCTAAGTGGAGAGATGAGAGTGGAGAGATGAGAGTGTAAAAATGTCCTGTATGTTGCGTTGTCAACGCAACACTCCAGTCAACAAAGAACTATAAACAACTGATAACCAACATAACTATCTATAAAACAATGAAACGAACAATTAATTGCTTTGCTCTGATGCTGCTATGCTCTATAATAGCCAGCGCGCAAAAACAGTTCACTCTTGAAGACCTGAACTTTGGTGGCAAGAACTACCAAAACATGATTCCTCAGACCAGAAACCTCGCTTGGCATGGCAACATGCTCTACCACATGGAGAAAGACTCCATCTGGGCGGTTGACACCAAGACTGGCAAAGAGAAACTGGCATTCACCTCACAGCAAATCAAAGACTGGGCAGGGATTGACAAGGCGCCAAACCTCAAATGGGCATCGTTCCCCTACCCCGACAAGCCACTTATGATGATTTATGCCAACGACAAGCGCATGCTTATCGATACAAAGAACCACAAGACTGAATGGAGCCAAATCATAAATGACGAGTCAGAAGCCGACTGGAATAAAAACAGCCGCAACACTGCCTACGTCAAGGACGATAACCTATGGATAACAACCGCCAACGGCGGATACCGACAAATCACCAATGACGGCTCGCGCGACATCGTTTATGCACAGGCGGTGCACCGCAACGAGTTTGGTATCGAGAAAGGAACATTCTGGAGCAACAGCGGCGACAAGCTAGCCTTCTACCGCATGGACCAGAGCATGGTAGCCGACTACCCGCTCATCACCGTGCCCGAGATTAACGACTCCACACACGTGGAAGCCACTCCCGCACCAGAGAAATATCCGATGGCAGGACAGACTTCCCACAAGGTGCAGGTGGGCATCCTCGACATCGCTTCGGGCAAAATCATATACCTCGACACTGGCGATCCCACCGACCGTTATTTCACCAACATAGCCTGGAGTCCCGACGATAAGTTGTTTTATATGTTTGAGCTTAACCGCGACCAGAACGACTGCCGCCTAGTGAGCTACAACGCTGCCACAGGCGCTAAAGTGGGCGAAATCTACCGCGAGACAAGCGACAAGTACGTTGAACCAAGCAACCCCATCGTGTTCCTGCCCTGGGATGCCTCTAAATTTGTGATGCAGAGCCAAAAGGACGGCTACAACCACCTGTATCTGCACAATGCCGACGGCTCGCTTGTAAAACAGCTCACCAGCGGCAAGTGGGTAGTGATGGAGATGCTGGGCTTTGACACCGAGAACAAAGCCATCATCATCAGCAGCAACGAGATAAGCCCCATTCAGAAAAACATTTTCAGCGTTGATATTGCCACTGGCAAGCGCACTCGTGTCGATGAAGGCGGGAAAGGATGGCACGGAGCGATTCTCAACGACAACGGCACTTGGCTCGCCGACTACTACTCCGAGCCCGACGTGCCTCGCAACATAGCCATCGCGAACACCGCTACCGGCAAGGCAATGCGCTATTTCACTGCACCTAACCCCTGGGAGGGATATAACGTGCCTGAATACAGCTGCGGCACCATCAAGGCTGCCGACGGTACTACCGACCTCTACTACCGCATGGTGAAACCCATCGATTTCGACCCCTCAAAGAAATACCCCACAGTGGTCTATGTTTATGGCGGACCTCACGCCCACAACGTTGACGCGCGATGGAACTACTGCAGCCGCAGTTGGGAGACCTACATGGCGCAGAAAGGCTACCTCCTGTTCATCCTCGACAACCGAGGCAGCGAGAACCGAGGTCGCGACTTTGAGCAGGCGACTTTCCGCCATCTGGGGCAGGAAGAGATGAAAGACCAGATGTGCGGCGTCGATTATCTGCGCTCACTGCCCTACGTCGATATTGACCGCCTGGGCGTGCATGGATGGAGCTATGGAGGATTTATGACAATAAGCCTGATGACCAACTACCCCGACGTGTTTAAAGTGGGAGTGGCAGGCGGACCAGTAATCGACTGGAAATGGTATGAGGTGATGTACGGCGAGCGTTATATGGACACCCCGCAAAGCAACCCCGAGGGATATGCGCAAACAAGCCTCATCTACAAGGCTAAAGACCTAAAGGGCCGACTGCAAATCATCATAGGTCTCAACGACCCCACCGTAGTGCCGCAGCACGCCTACTCCTTCCTCAAAGCCTGTATCGGTGCCGACACCCAGCCCGACTTCTATGTATATCCCGGTCAGGGCCACAACATGCGCGGCCACCAAAGCGTCCACCTCCACGAGCGCATCACACGCTACTTCGAGGATTACCTCAAGTAAGAGTGGAGAGTGCAGAGTGGAGAGTGCAGGGTGGAGAGTGCATAGTGGAGAGTGGAGAGTGGAGAGTGGAGAGTGCAGAGTGGAGAGGAGAGAGGGAAGATGTGAGAGAGTGCAGGGTGGAGAGTGGAAGGACAAAGCTCCTAGTCATTCCTATCCATTCCTAGCTATTCCTAGCTATTCCTAGCTACTCCTACCCACTCCTATCCTACCCCTAGATAAAAAAAGAAATCCCTGACTCATCGTCGGGGATTGCTTAACTAATTAACTTTCTAATACCATTAACATAAACCTTAAAACAATGAAAAGTATCGTCTCACGACGACAAAGATTTCATAACCTAAAAAACTAATACCATGAAAACTGATGCAAATATATAGCATTTTGTGTTATAAAACATAATTTTCAAGCAGAAATCGTCAAAAATTTAACTTCTTTTAACAGAAAACTCGCAAAAATACTGTTTTATAGCATATTTTTGCAACACAAAGAATGACACCACATCATGTTTTTTCTCCATTTAATTCCAGAAATTACTTTGTCATTAAATATAAAGGTGGTAAATTTGCACTTTGTTTATACGTGACCACTTATGTCAAGGAGCTGCAAACTATTTTCTATCATTCTACTGGCGCTGATTGCGGCGCTGGCGATTGGAGCGTGTTCCTCGACCAAGCATGTGCCCGACGGCCAACTCCTCCTTGACAAGACAAAAATCAACATCCTCGACAAGGAGAACGGCCAGGGTATTAGCACAAACGAGCTAATCAACTACCTGCGGCAGACCGAGAACCACAAGGTGCTGGGAGGCTTCAAGATGCAGCTCGCCATCTATAACCTCTCGGGAAAAGACTCCACCAAGTGGTTCAACCGCTGGATTCAGCGCGTGGGCTCACCGCCTGTCATCTACGACTCCACCCTCACCATGGCTAGCGTCAACCAGTTGCAGCGAGCTCTCATCAACAAAGGTTTCCTCAAGAACGATGTCACCAGCGAAATTAAGCTTCTTCCCGAGAAGAAGAAGGCGCAGGTGACCTACAACGTCACTCTCAACGAGCCTTACACCATCCGTTCCATAAAATATGACATCCCGAGCGACAGCCTGCGCAGCATAATCTTGAGCGACACTACCGACTTCCCCATTAAGACGCAGTCGCTTCTCGACCACAACAAACTCGATGCGGAACGCGAACTCATCGTGCAGCGTATGCGCAACAACGGCTATTATGCCTTCAACAAGAGCTATATCACCTTCCTCGCCGACACCGCTGCTGGCTCACGCGAGGTGGATCTTACTCTCACCCTAAGCGAGAACATACAAGAGCTGCCACACATCCCGCAGACCGAAACCCACCGACAGTTCTATGTGCGTAATGTGGTGTTTGTCACTAACTACGATGCAGTGACAATGCAGAACGGCTTCTACGGCGACACCGTGACCTACAACGGCATCACCATGCTCTATGGCGACGACAAGTACATTGACAAAGAAATCCTCTACGAAAGCTGCTTCATCCGTCCCATGCAGCTTTACAACGCCAGCGATGTCGATCGCACCTACAAAGCCCTGGGAAGGCTAGGAATACTCAAGTTCATAAACATTGACATGAGGCCGTTTATGGACGTTGCTGGCGACCTGTGGGTTGATGCCTACATACTCCTCAACCGCGACAAGTCGCAAACTATCTCCTTCTCACTCGAGGGCACCAACAGCGAGGGCGACCTGGGATTTGGCATAGGTGCCGATTATCAGCACCGCAACATATTCAAGGGCTCGGAGATATTGAACGTCAAGTTCAAAGCATCCTACGAGAGCCTCTCGGGTGACCTCAGCGGTCTCATCAACGACAACTACAGCGAGTACTCGGGCGACGTGGGCATCACCTTCCCCAAGTTTAAGATGCCCTTCCTGCGCGAAAGCTTCAAGCGACGCATACAAGCCTCTACCGAATTCATGACGAGCTTCAACTATCAGGAGAGACCCGAATACACGCGCATCATTGCCGGCGCGGGATGGAAATACATCTGGAGCGAGCGCAACAACCAGACGCGACACACCTTCAACCTTATCGACATCAGCTATGTGTATCTGCCCAAGAGCAAGATAAACTTCCTCGACAGCATAACCAACCCGTTGCTGCGCTACTCCTACGAGAACCACCTAATCATGCGCACGGGATATACTTTCTACAAGACCAACAAGCGCATGGTGAACCCGCTCACCACAGTGTTCCAGAACGATATCTACACTATCCGCGCCACAGGTGAGACCGCCGGCAACCTGCTCTACGGTATCTCGCACCTTATAGGGCAAAAACGAGAGGAGGACGACAGCTACAAAGTGTTCGGCACACGATATTCACAGTACATAAAGCTTGATGGTGATTTCGCCTTGACCCACTATTTCAGCCAACGAAGCTCGGTGGCTATGCATGCAGGCTTCGGCATCGCCATTCCATACGGAAACAGCACTGTGCTGCCCTTTGAGAAACGCTTCTACTCTGGTGGAGCCAACAGTGTGCGAGGCTGGGGAGTGCGCACCCTGGGACCGGGCAGCTTCGACGGCAAGAAGTCTCAGAACAGCTTCATCTACCAGTGCGGAGACATCAGACTCGACCTCAACGTGGAGTACCGCTGCAAACTGTTCTGGGTGCTTGAGCTTGGCGCTTTCATTGATTGCGGCAACGTATGGACAATTCGTGACTATGAGGACCAGCCGGGAGGAGTGTTTAAAATCAACAAGTTCTACGAGCAACTGGCCCTGTCTTACGGACTTGGCTTGCGCATGGACTTTACCTACTTCCTCATGCGATTTGACTTGGGCATGAAAGCCCACAACCCCGCTTCGGGACAGGAGCACTGGCCTTTGTTCTCGCCATCATTAAAACGCGATGCCGAGTTCCATTTCTCAATAGGATACCCATTCTAGTTGGTGGAACGTGGAAGGTGGAAAGTGGAAGGTGGAACGTGGAAGGTGGAAGGTGGAAGGTGGAAGGTGGAACGTGGAAGGACACCGACAACTGATAACTGACAACTCTTAACTGAAACTCTTAACTGAAACTCGTAACTGAAACTCGTAACTGAAACTCGTAACTGAAACTCGTAACTGACAACTCGTAACTGACAACTCGTAACTGACAACTCGTAACTGACAACTATAATGAAACAACTGGCAATATTCGACCTTGACGGCACACTGCTCAACACCATCAAGGACTTGGGCGAGGCGGCAAACTATGCCCTCGACCGTAACGGTTTTCACACTCACAGCATAGCCTCCTACCCATTCTTCGTGGGTAATGGCGTTAAGCGACTGATAGAGCGCGTGCTCCCCGAGGATGCACGCAAACAGGCTTCGGTTGTCGAGACCATGCTCAAAGACTTCAAAGATTATTACGACCAGAACAACACCAAACTAACAAAACCTTACGACGGTATTAATGAGTTGCTGTTGGAACTGCAAGAGCGGGGCGTGAAACTCGCTGTGGCTAGCAACAAATACCAGAGTGCCACAACCACAATCATCAACCACTTCTTCCCCGACATCGAGTGGCTGGCGGTAGAGGGACAACAAGAGGGAGTGCCGGTGAAGCCCGACCCGTCGATAGTCTTCATGATTCTTGCGAAAGCTGCTATACCCAAGAGTGACACCATCTACATTGGCGACTCGGGCATAGACATGGAGACCGCACGCCGGGCATGCATCGACTCGGTGGGAGTCACCTGGGGATTCCGACCCGAGAAAGAGCTTAAAGAGAACCATGCCAACGTCATCGTCAACAAGCCACAAGATATCATGCCCATCATTGAGAATGGAATACCGCTGTGATAGTTGATAGTTCATAGTTGACATTTCATAGTTATTGTTTTTTTAGTTCTCTGGTTTTAGTTTTAAGTTCACTTTTTTTCTTTTTTTGTGTCTTCAGCAATTAATTCATTATTTGCTGTGACTAGTTGTGCGTTGTCTCATTTCCGATAACGGTGGTTTTAATTGCCTTTTCAATGTCGAGGGTCAACATAATTTACTTAAGTTTCTAAAGTAAAAAAAGCATAGTTGAAATTTTGCAAAGTCACTG
>CALDIG010000094.1 GCA_937904375.1 uncultured Prevotellaceae bacterium | reverse complement strand
GTCACCGAGGTCAAGCCACTGCATCCAGAGAAGGCACTGCCGCCAATCGATGTCACCGAGTTGCCTATGGTCACCGAGGTCAAGCCACTGCATCCAGAGAAGGCACTGCCGCCAATCGATGTCACCGAGTTGCCTATGGTCACCGAGGTCAAGCCAGTGCATTTATAGAATGCAGAGCTGCCAATCGTCGTCACCGAGTTGGGGATATCTATAGAGGTCAAGCCGGTGCAATTATCGAAGGCACAATAGCCAATCGTCGTCACCGAATTAGGAATGGTCACCGAGGTCAAGCTAGAATAACTGAAGGCATATCCACCTATCGATGTCACCGAGTATGTTGTGCCATTGAAGGTTACCGTTGAGGGGATATTCACGGCACCGCTGTAATTTGAATAAAAAATACTTTCTTTGTAAGTCACAGTAGCATTGTTGCCGTTTATGTTGTAGTAAATGCCATCTACCTCAAAGTCATAAGCGCTTGCTATATGCGGAATTACCGCCATTAAGAGCAATAACACCGCCGTCATTGCCCGAAGTTTGAAATGTTTTTTTTGTTTCATTTTCATAAGAATTTATAATTATTTGACAATATCTATTAATTCTCTATATGTTGGCATTGGCATATAAATGCCCAAATCAAACCCTTGCTTTTGAACTTGACTTACTATATCATCAAAAATATTTTTCATTTCGCTAGGAGAAGCTACTTCTATGTGATTGCCATTTCTAGTACCAGTTAAAACATCACCATTACTATTTTTAACAGTAATGACAGGTAGTGATGTAATGATTTGGGTATTGTTGAGGTCTTCTGTTAATCTTTTACATGGGACAAAAGAGAACAGTTTTTGACTCTCATCATAGATTTCATTATAACTATCTTCTAAATCCTGATATAAATGCTCGATATGATTTCTATTATCGAACATCTTGCCAATCCACACATTATTATGAGGAGATACTTTGCTTAGCGTTACATTATAGTATGCATAAGGAAAATATTTATCTTCATTCTTTTTTATTTCATATTTACCCAATAAAACAATAACTGTGTCAATTATAAGTTCATCGGACTTATCCTTATTGAAAGTTCCAAAGATAACTATATCTCCAGGTTTCATTCCATCGCGTACTTTGCAACACGCATAATAGAAGTAATCGCCGAAAACAAAAGGATCGGTGTTTAATACTTGTGTATGAGAATCTAAAACAGTGAGAAACGGGGAATGAATATCTCTATAAATATCTCTTAAACCAACTTTCCATAATGAATTGGGACGATGTTGAGAGCAACACTCCCATTCACCAACGAAAGTGATATTACAGTTTATGTTTTTTTTGTATGATGCATCGATGACAGATGCGCCATGTGATTCTAACAGTTTGCGTCGATGCAAGGCACTCATGTTCCATGGACAAATAACAGCTCCATTCTCAGATTTGTTATAAGGGTGTGGAACAAACCATACTGCATGTGAAGAAGAAACTTTTTTTGCCATAATTTAATATCCTCTTAAGCCTCCCGAATAAAAGTGTTAATGGTTATATATATAAGCATTGCGCAGAGACTTGGTCTATGGTGGAGCAACGCTTTCATTTTTTGCACCACAAATTTATAAATAATGTAAAAGAAATGATTGGGTCAAATTGGTTCAAAATGGGGTGGCTGTGATTTTGAACCAAAAATTGATGATTTGAATTGGTTTGAACCTCATTGGTGCAAGACAATTATGGACAATGGACTTTGATTTCCACAGTTTTTTGCTTGTGACCCATATTATCATTAGTTCAAAGCGGTTCAAAATTGGCTGGCATTGATTTTTTTGAATATAATGGTATGATTTGTGGTATATTTTGACTAATTTTGCAAAAAATATGTAATCGTCTATGACCGACAACACAAATTTTATCAAACTATTGCTGAGTGATGTGGAGGCGCGCATGGGGCGCGGCATGCTGAGCCCCAAGGATTTTGAGTTCTTGAGCGCGATGATTGAGGGAGACCTGAATGAGCGTGTGAGCGTGTCGACACTGAAGCGCTTGTGGGGCTACTCGAAATATACATCAAGCCCCACGTCGAGCACGCTGTCGGTGCTGTGCCGCCTGGTGGGCTACCTTGACTGGGAGGACTATCAGAATAATCGACTGAAAAACAATAGAAAACCGAGTGCCCAGGTGCTTGGCGACAAGATCACGGTGCCCACCGACTTGACGCCTGGCGATAGGTTGCGCTTGACTTGGGCTCCGCACAGGGTGTGTGAGGTGGTGTATCACGGCAACAATGACTTTGAGGTGGTGGCGGCGGTGAACACTGGCATTAAGGTTGGTGACTGGTTCACATGCAGCCTCATTGTGAGCGGTGAACCGCTGTGGATAAGCAACCTCAGGCAGTTTGGCAAGGCTCCGGTGGCCTATGTGTGCGGCAAGCAGGGTGGAGTGCGGTTTGAAATAATTCACAATGCATAATTCACAATGCACAATGCATAATTCACAATCTAGATTTTCTAGACATCTAGACAATCTAGAATTTCTAGAAAAACTGATAACTGATAACCAAGATGAGCGATAAAGACATTCAACATCACAGCAGCCAGGTGTCGGGGATTGTTCCTGACGACTATGAGGGCATTGAGGGGCGGTTCACGCAGGTTAGTGAATTGCCGTCACTTAGCCAGTGCCGGCTGGTGAAAGCCATGCGTTACGGCCGCTGGCATGTGCTCAAGGGACTAAAGGCTGAGTATGCCGCTGACCCTGCTCACACACAGCGCCTGCGCAAGGAACTTGAGATTATGATGAAGCTGTCGCATGTTGGCATACTTCAGGTGTATGGCATGGAGCAGGGCTGTAAGGATGCCGAGGTGGGCATGGACACATTTATTGTGATGGAATGGGTCGATGGCTTGACACTTGGCGAGTGGCTCGCCACCAGTCCTAGCCTAAGTCAGCGCCAGCGAGTTGCCGATGAGATGCTCGATGCCGTGAGCTACATGCACCGCCAGGGTGTGGTTCACCGCGACCTAAAGCCCGAGAACATCATGATAACGCGCAACGGAGCTAACGTGAAGATTATCGACTTTGGGCTTGCCGACAATGACCAGTACGCCGTGTTTAAAAATCCTGCTGGTACCGAGCAATATATCGCTCCTGAGCAATTAAACTCTAATGTTGCCGACTCGCGCAACGACATCTACAGCCTGGGCATAGTGTTGAACCTCATGCACATGGGCAGCATCTATAAAAGAGTGGTGAAGAAGTGCCTGATGCCCGTTAGTGCCCGCTATCAGAGTGTGGATGAGATAAGGGAGGATCTTGAGCGCAGCAAGCGGCGCCGCCGGCTGGCTCGCATCGCCGGCTTTGCGATTGCGGTGTCGGTTGTGATTGCGAGCATCTTGCTTGGACTGGGATATGCGGGGCGTCAGAAACTTGAGAATCCATCGGGCAACTTCACGTTCCGCGACACTAGCGATTTTGTCCACACCAACTGGGATAATGCCACATCGACCTACACGTCGGTTCAATATGATGGTGAGAACAAAGCAAACATAAGGCTCAGATCAGACTATCGCTTTAACGGTAACACGTGGGTAAGCGGTGAACTTGGGTTTGGCTGTTTCCGCAATATGGACAAATTAGAAAATGTGATACTCGAACCACCAAGCTTTGGCATTCAGAAAAACTCTTTCAAAGGTTGCAAGAGCCTCAAAACTATCGCTATGCCTAATGTCAAAGAGCCTCCATCCATTGGCAACGGAGGGTGGGTTACGGTAATTGACTCAATCTTTGAGCCTTATCACTATAATCAAGTGACCCTTTATGTGCCCCAACCCGAGAAGTTTCGCAACGACACATCTTGGCGCAAATTCAAGCATATAGAGAAATACATTCCCGAATAACCCCCAATTATGCATCCTGCATTAAGAGTTGTGCGGTGGCGATGAACTCGTTGTTGGGCATGTCGTAGGGGAGCCAGTGAATGTGGGTGCCACGGCGTTCCATGCCTCGGAACCAGGTCATCTGGCGCTTGGCAAACTGGTGGATGGCGGTCTCGAGCTGGGTGAACATCTCGTCGTAGGTCAACTTGCCTATCACGTAGAGCGTTAGGTATTTGTATTCAAGGCCATAGTATATGAGGTCTTCGGGCTCTACCTCACCCTCGATGAGGCGGCGCACCTCGTCCACCATGCCAGCGTCGAGGCGAGCCTTCAGTCGCTCGGTAATGCGATTACGGCGCGTGTCGCGATCGATGTCGATGCCAATGACCACCGCGTCGGTGAGCGGATGCGGCTCGGTCTGCGCCTTGAGGTGCGGATTGTCGTGGTAATAGACCGCAATCTCGATGGCGCGGATGGCGCGCTTGCAGGTGTCTATGTCGCTGTTGTTGCGCAGCGTCTTATAGCGTTTCAGTATCTCGGTTAGCTCTTCAAGGCTCTTGGCACTCAACTCCTCGCGCAGCTCCCGATTCTCGGGCACTGGCGGCAGCTCTATACCCTTTACCACGCTCTCGACATACATCCCGGTGCCACCGCACAGGATTACCGGCTTGCCGCGGCTGGTGATGTCGTCGCGGCACGCCTGATAGTCGCGCAGGTACTCATAGAGGTTGTACTTGTAGCCCGCCTCGCAGATGTTAATCATGTGGTAAGGCACGTCGCCATACTCGTCGAGGTCCTTGCCGGTGCCCAGGTCCATGCCACGGTAGAGCTGGCGAGAGTCGGCGCTGATGATTTCGCCGCCTATCGCCCTGGCAAGCGCCACTGCCTTGCCAGTCTTGCCCGATGCCGTGGGACCGGTTATTATAAGCATTAAGTGTTAAGTGTTAAGTGTTAAGTGGAAGGTGGAAGGTGGAAAGTGGAACGGGATTTGATTGAGGACTCTCGTTCCTCATTCCACGTTCCACTTTCCACGCGCAAAGCGGCTATTTCAGGTTCTGGTCGAAGAAGTTGAGCACTCTTTGGTAGAGGGGGAGGCGCACGCCGCAGCCGTTGATGCTGTGGTTCATGTTGGGATACACCATCATGTCGAACTGCTGGCCCTCGCTGTGGAGCTTGGCGATGTACTGCATGGAGTTGACGATGCGCACGTTGTCATCGGCGCTGCCAAACATCAGCAGCAGTTTGCCTTTGAGCTTGTCGGTGAGGTCGAGCGGCGCGTAGCTGTAGCCGTCGGGGTTCTCCTCGGGGGTGAGCATGAAGCGCTCGGTGTAGATGCTGTCGTAGAAGCGCCATGAGGTGACGGGGGCAATCGCCACGCCACAGGCGTAGCAGCTGTCGTCCTGCGACATCGCCATTAGCGACTCAAAGCCGCCAAAGCTCCATCCCCAGATGCCTATACGGGAGGCATCAATGTAGGGCTGCTCTGCCATATAGCGCGCCGCGGCGAGCTGGTCCTCGGTCTCGTAGCGACCCAGGTTGAGGTATATCGCCTTCAGGAACTCCTTGCCCTGGCCGCCAGTGCCGCGTCCGTCCACACAGGCGATGACATATCCCTGCATGGCGAAATATTCCTCCCATTCCATCTTCCACTTGTTGAGCACCTGCTGCGAGTTGGGACCGCTGTACTGCGACATGATGCAGGGATATTTCTTCGCTGGGTCGAAATCTACTGGCTTGATGATGTAGCCGTTCATGCGGTCGCCGTTGTCGTTGAGCATAGTGAAGAACTCGCGGCGGGGAATCTCGGGCGAGGTGTATTTCTTGGCATACTCCTCGTTGAGCTGCAGGTCTCTAACCTTCTTGCCGTCGATGCCGTAGAGCACGAACTGGTCGGGCGTGGTGGCGTCGCTGAAGCGGCGGATGTAGTAGGTGAAGTCGCTGTTGAACGAGGCGCTGTAGGTGCCTTTGCCGTCAACCAGCTCCTTAACCTCGCCAGTGACATCGCTAGCGCAGCGCAGCGTGCGGTTGAGCGCGCCCTTGTTGGTCTGGAAGTAGAACAGTTTTTTAGCCTCGTCGTAGCCGTAATAGGCGGTCACGTCGTAGTCGCCACTAGAAATCTGCTTAAGCAGCTTGCCGAAGTAGTTATATTTATATAGGTGAGTGCGTCCGTCGCGGTTACTCTTCACCACAAAGAAGCCGTCATAGTATTTCACGCCGGTCACCACATCCTCATCAATCCACATATCGCTCTGTTCGTCATAGACTTCCTCGGAGTTGCCTACTGCGGGGTCAACGGCATAGATGTTCATGCGCGTCTGGGCGCGGTTGAGTTTCACCACCATCAGTGTTGGAGATGGCTGTTTGCCAAACTGGATGTTGGGCACATAGTCATCCTCGCGAAGCGGCAGTTCTACTTTAGTGAGTTTACCGGTCTGAAGGTCGTAGATGTGTACACTCACCACCGAGTTTGGCTCTCCAGGCACAGGGTATTTGTAGTCGTAGCGTCCCGGGTGCAGACGGTAGTTGGGATTGGGTCGGCACTCTCCCTCGTAGAGTTCCATCGAACACATGGGCACCTGCGACTCATCAAAGCGGATGAACGCCAGGTAGCGGCCGTCGGCACTCCAAGTGAAGGTGTTGAGCACGCCAAACTCCTCCTGATAAACCCAGTCGGGGACGGCATTGATGATTTCGTTCTTCTTGCCGTCGGTAGTGACGGTGGCGGTTGTGCCAGCAGCAAGGTCTTTCACTAAAACGTTGTTGTCCTTGACGTAAGCCACCTTGCTGCCGTCGGGCGAGAGAGTGGCGATTTCCTCGCCACCAGCCTCCGACAAGCGTTCTAGCTTGTTGTCCTTGATATTATAGATATAGTGGTCGGCAGTGAACGAGTAACGGTAGATGGGGTTGCTGTTGGTCCACAGCAGGATGCTCTTCTCATCGCTCGACATGGTGTAGCCGTCCCAAGCATTGATGGGATTGTCGGGAATCGCAGCGTTGTCGAAGAAGGTGGTCACATCTTTCTCCTTCTTGTAACTATATTTCTTGATCATCGTCCCCTCGCTGTTGAACTGGTAGTAATACCGTCCGTCGAGGGCGGGCTGACTGGAAGGGATGCCCTTAACACGCGCTCCACCGAGCACGAAATCGTCTAACTCAAAAGCACTCGCCGCCGAGCAGCACAGCACGGCAGCAACCACAGGTAAAATGTATTTCTTCATATTGATATTTGGTGTTAGTTTTTCTGGTCACAAAAATAGGCATTTTTTGTCAAACAATTACTCACAATTACAAACAATTTTCCATTCTTGTTGTTGATGTTGTTGAAAAGGGTTGTATCAAACGACCAGAAACGAGCTGAAACGACTATAAACAACAAACACAACAAATCATTTGACGCGTGGGGGAATTGTCCTTAATCCCCCATGCGTAGCGTTAATATTTTTATCCTTAATTGTCTTAAAAAACCAGCGCAAAGCGCGGCGTACTAGCGAAGCGCAGCGAGCGGCGAACCAGCGCGAAGCGCGGCAAACTAATTGCTCAGCAATATGGTATAGACTGCTGTCACGTCGGCGGCTGTGATTTGACCATCGCCAGTCTGGTCGCCATTGACGATGTGTGAGTTGTCGTTGTTAAGCATGAAGTCGTAAAGCGCAGTCACATCGGCAGCGGTGACATTGCCGTCACCATTCACGTCGCCTGGGACAGCCACTGAACCGCTCAGGTTGGTGTAGATGGTGGTGACACCTCCAGTATCGCTGGCATTTAGTTCAAGGTAGGAAGAACCTCTATTGAAATAGGTTGATTCTGTGATTTTATCGAACTGTGGCTTAGTAGCGTTTATTTCAAAACGGCTTGTGTTGGTGCCGGAATTCACATATCCAGATGAGTTCACAGCCTTGAGGTACTGTGAGGTGGTCAAATAGGAACCAGTAGCATAATTCAGCCGGTAGTAGGACCCTACGTTGCCATGCACCACAGCACCGTTTTTCTCTTCCAACTTTGCCACTTTAGACAGAGTGGCTTTCTTCTGGTTCTTGTCGTAGGCGGTCACAGTGTAGGCTTCCACGCCAGTGCCCTCGAAGTTTATGGGCTTGTAACAAGAAAACGACTGCCACTCGCTGTCAAGCCGTAAAAATGGACGAATCACGGATGTAGAATATTGTCCTGATGACAAATATCCTTCAAGCTTTCGATAGTTGATCCAGCACTTGAAGTCGCTGGCGTTGTTTCCAATGAAATCAGTTCCAGTGGTTGCGTCATAAAGAAACATTTCATGAAGATTCTGGCAATCATAGAAGGCTTCTCTTCCGATATCCACTGAGGTTGAGATTGGTGACACGAACTTTGTTATTCCTGAACCTTTAAACGCACTTTTGCCTATATCTGTCAGATGTTGGAAATTGGTCAAATCCAAATCAAAATTCATTTGAGTTTGATAAAAAGCAAGTCTTTCGATTATTTCCACATTAATGAAGGGAAAATTTGTAAGCTTAATATCAGCAAAAGCTGCTTCTTTTATAAAAGAGATGCTTTGAGCCTGATTAATGGTATAGCTACCTCCCTCATTAAAGGCGGCATATCCATCAATAAGGTTGGGAACGTATGTTCTACCACCATAATTCAACGTTGGAGGAATAGTCCTTGTCCCAGCCGGAATCCCGACAACTTTCAGCTTACCGTCGCCCGTGAAGCCATTATGCGAATATCCTTCTTCGGAGGTTACAGTATAGCGCACTCCGCCAGCTGCAATGTCATAGCAGTTGGTGTGGTCATAAGTACCGCTTTTGATGTTAAATCTCGACCAACTCCAACCGCTGTAGCTTTGGATACTTTGATATATCCCTGATTTCTCATAAGGAACGTACAAGTCAATCAAATGCAAATCCCAACTAGAGTCGTAATCAAAGTACACATAACTGGGCGGAGTGTCCTTATTGAGATACACTACCCTGATTGCATCACATCCTTTGAAAGCGTAATCTTGCACTGTAATCACTGATGACGGGAAGTGCACAGTATATAAGCTTTTACAGTCCTTGAAGGCATACTGGTCAATGTATTTGACATTATAAGGTAGATAGAGATATTTAATGTTGGCTCCTGTCGCCGCATATTGCAGTATCCGTTGAAGCGTTTCGGGGAAGTCTGTTATATTATTGTCTATATCAGACCCATTTTTCCCGTATTGCCACTGGCAAGGAATCTCGTAGAGTATGGTCTTGGCTTTATTATATAAGGCATCTTTGTAGCTACAATAGTTGGGGTTGTTAGCATCAACAATTATTTTTTGCAAAGAAGAGCAGTTAAAGAACGGCGCATTACCAATAGATTTGATTGTTGCGGGAATATTAAATGCGCCAGTGAATGCGCAATATCCAAAGGCGTAGCTCCCAATATATGAAGTATTAATCAAGTTACTGGTTATGGTAACTGATGAGAGTTTAGTGCAATTATAGAAAGCATAATTACAGATGGTGTCGACAGGTACATCGGCGCTGGTGAGGTTTGAGCAGCTATGAAACGCTTTAATGCCGATTTTATATGCCATAGTGTTGTTGTTGGTTATCTTGGTGATGGCGGTGTTGCCCATGAATGCGCTGTCGGCAACACCATAGAACTTATAGCTGCCCGGGGAGTTGTTCGCAGAATTACCAACAGTTTGCGGCAAACTGATGGTATAGTTTGAGCCGTCGGTAAAGGTGGCTGCCACCAGCACGCACATTGAGCGTAACGACGGATTGCTACTGTTGCTGTTGTAGGGGATGCCGTTCTTGATGGTATAGTACTGCCAGCAGCCGTTGGTGGAGTTGTAAACCTTGAAATCGCCCACCTTGTAGCTGTAATGGCGCAGGATGTTGCTGG
>CALDIG010000093.1 GCA_937904375.1 uncultured Prevotellaceae bacterium | reverse complement strand
CCGTGTAATTTCAGTTTCGGATGGTGTACTGACCGATTTAGGGAGGTGCCGCGAATGAGAAGCTATTTGTCCTTGATTCCCATCTCCTCAAAAGTCCACAAACGCCAAAACAGGATGACAATACTTTGTATTGCCATATCCGTGTTTCTTGTAACAGCGGTCTTTGGTATGGCTGAAATGGGATTTCGAATGGAAGTTGACAGGCTTTCAGAAAAACATGAGAATTTCAGTTTGGGAACCCTTCTCAGCAGTACGATGGGGCAAACATTGGTAACTCCTTCCCTTGTGCTGTTTGTATTGATACTGGTTGCCGGAGTGCTGATGATTTCCGGCAGCAAGAGTTTCAGCTACGCCGGCGAACGCATCGCTGTGGTGGCTTTCAGCAACAAACTGTTCAATCGTGAGTATCCTGCCTTGCGCCAGCGTTATGGCATAGGCCGCATGGGCGACAACTTCATTTTCACATACCTGTATGTCGCTTCGTCTGGAACATCTCACTCTGCGCAACATGCGCTTGCGGCAATGATGAAAGCCGCAGCCGATGGCACTTACAAGTTTGTCGATGAGGTGCGTGAATATGGCCGTCGCGCCAAGATAACAAAGGAAATCTTCCTCAAACATGGTTTCAACATCATTTATGACAAGGATGGTGATCAAGACCTTGCCGACGGATTCTATTACACCATTGGTTATGAGGGCATGAGCGACTCGCAGTTGCTCAACGACCTGATGCTGTGTGGCATCTCGGCTATCACGCTCAACACCACAGGCAGCAGGCAGCCAGGCATCCGCGCTTGTGTGTCGCAGCTCAACAGCGATTGGCACATACAGGCACTTGATGAGCGACTTGCAATGTTTGTCGAACTTCAAAAAAGCAAATAAGCTGACAAGCTGACAAGCTGACAAGAAACGAGCATACAAGGCAATGGTAGCGCCTTGTCAGCTCGTCAGCTTGTTCCTCGTCAGCTCGTTAGCCAGCTAATAACTTAAAACTAAAAACTGACAACTATATGAACTATATGAGTGCCGACGAGGCGGTGCGCCTTGTCAAAAGTGGTGACCACATCTATTGCATGGGAAGCACGGCGATTCCTGTGGTGCTGCAAAGCGCATTGGCGCGACGTGCCAGCGAACTGCGCGATGTGGTGGTGTATTCGGCTTTCAATGTGCCTTATGGCGAGTGCCCATTGTGCAACCCCGAGTATAAAGACTCGTTTATAACTAAGAGTCTGTTCCTCAGTGGTGACCAGCGCAAGTGGGTGGCACAGGGATATGGCGAGGTGATTCCCGCCTTCTTGGGCGAGATACCTTTTCTCTTCCGCAGCAAGCAGTTGCCACTGGACGTGACCTTCCTGAACTGCTCGCCTCCCGACAAAGACGGATATTGCAGCTATGGCATGAGTGCCGATTTGGCGTTCAGCGCTGTGGAGATGTCGAAGACCATCATCGCGCAGATTAACAATAGTATGCCTTACCTGTGTGGTGCCGCCAAGATTCATGAGAGCGAGATTGCCGCCGCAGTGCGTTGCGACGAGCCACCGCTGGCGATGGAGTTTGGCGAATCAACACCCATCGAGAGCGCTATAGGTGGCTTTATTGCCGCTGAGATTCCTGATGGTGCCACTTTGCAGATTGGCGTGGGCGGAATTCCCAATGCTGTGCTTGCTGGAATCAAGAATCATAAACATCTAGGTCTTCACACCGAGGCGATGACCGATGGCGTGGTGCGTCTCATTGAGGAAGGTGTGATCGACAACAGCCTCAAGAAGATTCATCCTGGCAAGAGCGTTGCAAGTCTTGCGCTTGGTTCTAAGCGTATGTATGATTTCCTTGACTATAACGAGGATGTGGAGTTCTACGACGTGGCATACACTAATGACCCGCAGGTTATCCGTCAGAACCCTCGCCCAATCGCTATAAATAGCGCCATAGAGGTTGACCTCACTGGTCAGGTGTGCGCCGACAGCATCGGCACAATGATATTCTCTAGTGTTGGCGGACAGCACGACTTTATGTATGGTGCTGCTTTAAACCCAGAGGGAAAAACATTCATTGCACTGCCCTCACGGACCGGCAAGGGCAAAGGCAAGATTGTGCCAACCCTCACACCAGGTGCCGGCGTGGTAACCACTAGGTTCCAGACACAGTATGTCGTTACCGAACACGGCATCGTCTATCTGCGCAACAAGAGCATGGCAGAGCGCGCAAGAGCATTAATCTCCATCGCCCATCCCGATGACCGAGAAGAGCTAGAACGCGCTGCCTACGAACGCTTCGGCTACAGTTTCTTGCGATATAAATAAAAGCATGATACATATATGTTTATTATGGTGCGACAGAAAATGTCGCACCATAATAATATTAGGAGACTGTTCAGCGATAGGGGAATTCAAACTTAAATATAACTCAAGTGTATAAAGTTCTAAATTTTTATAAACTTGAAGTTAAAGGTTAGAGTTTAGTGTTTAGAGAAGAAAAAATTTTTCAAAATTTTCTATATTTCACACTGATAATACTCTAAAAATGCGATTAAGCGAGATAAAGCATGAGCAAGCAGTAGGGTCATGGCATTCCATGACCGCTGTCTCGCTGCAATACGGACACGTCATGCCGTGTCCCTACAATCGCATTTTTAAATAAAATGCTCACGCTCGCAAGGCATTGAGCAAGCTCTGTTTTACTCGCTTAATCGCATTTTTGTTTTTGTTTGATTTCACCATGGTGGCCACCTTTTAAAGTGGGCTCAAAAGATAATATAGACAATGAGTCCATTGTAGAGATGCGCCCTTGGCATTTTTCGCTACGCATGACTATGAATGTTCCAGGCTAAATGGGAGACTTAGTATTTATTGTGAAAATTCTTGACGGTGTTGATTTTAATTTTGGAATCATGGTATGAAATGAGGTGTGTTGAGTCTAATTAAGGCAGAGATTGGTGAAAAAACATCAACAAATAAGGTTTTTAGGTCCAAAACTCGCATCTGTTTGAAATATTTTGTGTTACTTTGCACGTTTTTTGTGACGAACTATTTTGGTTGACAAGTAAAAATTAACAACTTGCGAAACTTGAAGTAAAAAGAGTAATGAAAGCGAGAAATATTGTAATCTTCATCTTTGGCGTGCTGGCAGTGCTTGCTGCTGTGTGTACCATATTCCCTAAAGATGGGATTACTATTGGCAACATTCATCTTGAGTTTCCTACTCTTGACGAAATCCTAACGGTGGAAAGCAAATCGACTACTATGAGCAATGGCTTGGCGCGAGACCCTAACGAACTCACTAAGCAGCAACTCATGACCATGCAAACAGAGGACTATAAGGAGTTTATGAAGTTCGCACAGACTAATCCGGCTCGTTTCTACATGCCAAATAACGACAGCACCTATTTTGACGATATCTTCGCCGCGATGGAGAATGCCGGCAGTGAACCCATGCGAGTGCTGCACTACGGTGATTCGCAACTCGAAGGCGACCGCATCTCCGCCGACCTTAGGGAGAAGTTTCAGACGGCTTTTGGAGGAAGTGGCGTAGGTATGGTGCCGGCAATACAAGCGGTGGGAGCTATGACGGTGGTGCAGTCGTCGAGCAAAAAGCTGCCCACTTATTATGCCTACGAGATGGGTGAGCATCTACGCAATGGACGTTATGGCATCATGGCGCAGGTGACACACCTCAACGGCTCGGTGCAGCTAACATATAGAGCCTCCTCCCTTGAAGGGGTGCCTCATTCCAAGACCTACTCAAAGGTGACTTTGGTGTGCAGCGGCAACGGCAAAGCCACTCTTACCGCCAATGGCACCTCGCAGCCAATGACCGACGACGTTGTCTCTAAAGATGGCGTGAGGTTCCTCACCGCTACCTTGCCATCACCAGCGGGGAAAGTGTCGATTAGTGTCACCGGTAATATGGAACTCTTTGCTGTGCTGCTCGACGGCAAGAATGGTGTCTCGGTAGATAATGTGCCCATGCGTGGCTGCTCGGGGACAGTTTTTGCCTACGTCAATGACCGCAAGACCTTGGAGCCGTTTTTCAAGCGTAACAAGGTGGGGTTGCTCATCCTGCAATATGGTGGCAACTCGGTGCCTTACCTGAAATCGGAGAAGAAGATGCAGGAATACAAAAAGAGCCTCATCGCTCAGGTGGAGCTTTTTAAGGCGATGTCGCCAGAGACTAAGATTCTCTTTATAGGTCCTGCCGACATGGCAACCAACGTCAAGGGCAAAAAGGAAACCTATCCTCAACTCGAACCTACCATCAAAATGCTTCAAGAGGTGTGTAGCGAGACGGGCATCGCCTTCTGGAATCTCTACGACTCGATGGGCGGTCGCAACTCAATGCTTGAGTGGGTGAATGCCGGCTTGGCAGGTAAAGATTACCTGCATTTCACTCGCGACGGTGCCAGCAAGGTTGCTGATATGCTGTTTAACACCTACTTGATGTATTACCGATTCTATTGCAAGCGAGTGGGAAAAACTCCAAAAGAGTTCAACCAATAACTTGCGGCTAAAAAGGGTATCGACTTTTTATGACAAAAGCAAAATACATAATATTACTCCTGCTTGCGCTCATGGGAGCACAGAATGCGGCATCACAAGACAACACCCTTCTTGCGCATGCCGACTCATCCTATTCTTGCATAGATAAGAGAGAATGCGACATGCGCACATTCAAGGAGGGAAGAGCGGCATTGATACCTTTCTTCAGGAAACTCGACAATGTAATCTACAAGCATCGAGGCACTATAAATATATGGCATGTGGGAGGTAGTCATGTGCAGGCTGGCACGTTCAGTCACCGCATACGCCGCAATTTCGCAACGCACGTCAATGGCGGTAAAGCCAGCCGCGCCATCTTGTTCCCCTACAAACTGGTGGGTACCAACGGTCCGCAAGACTACTCGGTGAGTGGCACAGGTACTTGGTCGAGGACACGCAACATAGAACAGAGTCCAGACCATGATATGGGATTAAGCGGCATCACTGCCACCACGTCAAGCCCCAATGCCAGTGTGACATTCACTCTCTCGTCGAGCGATGGCATTGACTGGACCACACGCTACATAAGGGTGCTGGGAAAGGCTTCGTCGAGCAGCGTGAGACCCTATATCATGATTGACAGTACTGCTGTAGAGGATATTGAAGGCAGCAATGAGAAGGGATATTTCTTTGAGCTGCCCAGAGGTTGCACATCGTTTACCGTGAAGTTTCACGGACTAGGCTCTGGCAACCGATTTGAGCTGAGGGGTGTTGTCGCCCTCAACGACGAACCAGGAGTTATATATTGGGCATCGGGTGTGAATGGTGCAGCCACCACTTCTTGGCTCAAGTGCAGCCTGCTCGAGAAAGACCTGCATGTGGCGAAGCCCGACATGGTAATCTTCGGCATTGGCATCAACGACGCTCACACCAAGAACTTCAACCGCGACCGCTTCAAGACTAATTACCAGCAGCTGATAGACCGCATTAAGCGTGTAAACCCCGATTGCCAGTTCATTTTCATTACAAATAACGACAACCACTTGAATCGCTCGGCAAACCCTAACAGCCGTGCCGCCGAGAAGGTTTTTATAGAGCTGGCTCTCGACAACCACGGGTCGGTGTGGGATCTCTATAAGGTGATGGGTGGACTGGGAAGCTCCACAAGATGGGTAAGAAACGGCTTGATGCAGAGCGACCACGTGCACTTCACCAGCACCGGCTATAAACTCATAGGAGATTTATTGTATAATGCCATAATAAAAGAGTATCTTAAATGGCGAGAACGAGACAAGAATGCAGAAACTTATTGATTACATATTATCGGTTTTCTCTTTTAACCCCGATAGTCCGCTGCTTTTCACGCAGTTCCACTTCTGGGCGTTCTTCGCTATAGTCTTTGCGGGCTTTGCCTTGGCAAAGAAGAGAAGACTGCTGCGCAACTCCTATCTGTTCTTTGTGAGCCTCCTGTTCTACTACAAGACTAGCGGGCTCTTTGTGGGACTGCTGATATTAGTGACCTGTACCGACTTCTTCATAGCACAGGCAATCTACAACAACAAGATTCAGTGGAAACGACGTGCCTTGCTTGCACTAAGCGTGACCATAGACCTTGGCATATTATGCTACTTTAAGTATGCCTACTTCTTTGCCGACATGGTTCACTCGATTTTCGGCTTCGAGATGACGGTGAGCAATGTCGCTGCCAGTGCAGGAAACTCTATTCTGGGCACCGATTTCTTCAATGTCGATAAGATTATCTTGCCGGTGGGCATCTCGTTTTATACCTTCCAGGTAATCAGCTACACTGCCGATGTGTATAAAGGTCTTGTAAAACCCGTGCGCAACATTCTCGATTTCGGCTTCTATGTGACCTTCTTCCCACAACTTGTGGCGGGACCTATCATCAAGGCGAGCGATTTCATTCCTCAGCTCTACAAGAAGTACAACATCAGCCATCGCATGTTTGGACTTGCCGTGTTCTGGATTCTTAATGGCTTGATAAAGAAGATTGTGCTAAGCGATTATCTTGCCATGAACTTTATCGACAGAGTTTTCGAGAACCCTCATCTGTTCTCGGGATTTGAGAATCTGATGTCGTTGTTAGTATATTCATTGCAAGTCTATGCCGACTTCTCGGGATATACCGATATTGCCATAGGCTTGTCGCTGCTTATGGGATTTCATCTTCCCAAGAACTTTAACTCGCCCTATAAAGCGCTTAATTGCAGCAACTTCTGGAAACGATGGCACATCTCGCTCTCGCGTTGGCTGCAGACCTATCTCTACATCCCACTGGGCGGAAACCGCAATATCACATTCGCCACCTATTTCTGGATTGTGGTAATCACGCTCGCTGCTCTGGTGCTCAGTGGCAGCTGGTGGATAGCGCTCGGAGTACTCATCTTGGCGGTAATGGTGATATTTACTGCTTATAGGCATCCCGAGAAGCGCAAAAAAATCTATGCCAACCTCAATGCCATGATTACCATGCTTCTCGGCGGTCTGTGGCACGGAGCGAGCATGAACTTCGTGATTTGGGGTGGCCTTAACGGCGTGGGAATGGTTGTATATAAGTTTTGGCGCGACAACTCCGCCTTGTGGAGGGTGGCGATGTCGATGATAGTCGTGGCTATTCTGCTGGTGCTTATATGGCTGGCTCCGACAGCGTTGTGGAACGTGCTCCTCGTATGCGCCATCTTTATCGCCGTGAGTGCTGTGGTTCGCTGGCTCTACAATAAGTACAACACCCGCGAGCGTAACCTCAAGTGGCTCGCCAATTCTTGGGCAATTTTAGTGACTTTCGTCTTCATATCGTTCACCCGACTCTTCTTCCGTTCAGGCTCCAATCTTCAAGATGACCCTGCTACTGCCAACGAGGTTGCGTGGGACACTGCTAAGTCGATGGTTCAGCAGATGGGGACAGCATGGAACGTGAATGTCTTTGATGTGATAGGTGCTTATCACAATGTGTTCCTGCTATTTGTTATAGGAATGATTATCCACTGGATTCCCGAGAAGATGAAGCGCAAATACCGCTACACTTTCGCCAGCCTACCATTGCCGGCAATAGCAGCGATAGTAGTGGTGGTAGTGTTCTTTGTCTTCCAGTTCGTCTCTGCCGAGATGCAGCCATTCATCTACTTCCAGTTCTAAGAGCGCTTCACGCAGGTTAGAGGTTAATGCGCTTCGCGCAGGTTAGAGGTTAGAGTTTAGAGTTTAGAGTTCTCAATTCTCTCACTTTTTTCAAACAAAGTCAACAAAGAAAAACAAAGACAACAATTAAAATTTTTTTAGATAAAATGCTCACGCTCGACACTCTTTTTTCAAACAAAGTCAACAAA
>CALDIG010000092.1 GCA_937904375.1 uncultured Prevotellaceae bacterium | reverse complement strand
ACGCCCCGAGTGGACTTTCACCACAGATGTATAACATGCCCGTCGTACACAAAAAAGAGCCGTTCCAAGCTTGAAACGACCCTTTTATATTGAGCAAAATATAGTAATCTTTTACTTAACCACAACTTTGCGGTTGCCCACGATGTAGATGCCGCGTGGCAGGTTGCGAGTAGCCTCAGCAGCCTTCACATTGCTTCGCAAGAGTTGGCCTTGAGCGTTGTAAACGTTAACAAGGTCGTTGTTGCCATCAATGTCGATAGTACCGATAGCGGTAGGAGCATCGGGCAAGCGCAGGGCATAACCTAAGTAGTTCTGGAAATCATAGTCATAGTCCATAGTATGGATTCCGGCTCTAGTGTTCCATGGCTCCTTGATGTTGATGGCACAGCGTACCTCGTAGCGCTTGCCGTTCTGCAAGGTGTTGGAAGCAGCACCCCAAGATGTATCGAGAGTCAAGCTCTGACCCTGAACACCACCATCGGGAGAATAAGCACGCAGAGCGCCATCGCTGGAGTTCCAGTATCCCACTACGTCGATAACCTCGTTAACCTGGGGTGCGAAGACATCGCTCAGGTAATATTTGGTAATCTCATAAGAGACGGTACTCTCGGCAGCCTCAGGGGCCTCGGTGATAGTGAGAACTGGGTTGAGACCCATGCCACTAAGCACACCCTTAACAGTCTTGCCCTTCAAGGTAGAGTTATTGTAAATCTGACCGAAGACATCGTTGTCGGCAGCGGTAACCATGAGCCAGTTGCCCTCACCGTCGGTGAGGAACGCGTTGTTGGCATACTCGGCATAGTCGGCTACAGCGAGGTCGTTGCTGATGGTGTATTCCTCGCCATTCACACCAGTCTCAAGGAGCTCGGCGAGGGTGATGCCACTCTCGTCGGCGAGGGTGGTAACCTCAATCTGGTTAGACCAACTGCTCTCCTTATTACCTTCATATACAGCCTTCACGTCATAGATGTAGGTAGTCTCAGGCTCGAGACCGGTAACGGTATAGCTGGTAGCAGTGATGCCCGGGAAGAGCATCTCGCCGTCGGCCTTGAGGGCAGGAGCTGCAGCAGTGGCGGTTAAGTCGCCGGCATAAATCTCAACGTTGGTGAGAACCACACGGTAACGACGAGTGCTGGTGCGGAACGAAACAGTTTGTCCTGTTGTAGCATTGCAGTCGAGCACTACAGTATATTCAGTGCCAGTGGTGCCATAAGGAACCGAAACATATTGTTGGTTGGTAGTTTCGCTGTTCATGCTCACATACAGAGTTGAGGGCGAATAGGTGCTGTTGTAAGAATAAGCATTGAACTTAACAGTCACCTTGCCATTGCTGTTGGTGAGGTCAAGTTGCGGACTTACCAAGCTTCCGGCATAGCTGCTAGAGCCAAGTTGCAAACCACCACTACGCTCATAGACTCTCGAGCCTGTCCAGCCAGCGTTCTGCATATAGTTGTCAAGAGTGCTACCCAAGTCGGTGCTGCCGTCAGCATTGGTGAATCCCGAGAAGTCCTCACTCAAGAGCAAGGCGACTTCGGGAGTCTCGGGTTTAGGCATCACGCGCAAGGTGTAGCTTGTAGCGCCGTCGCAGGCGTTCCAGTTGGCGGTGAACGATGTGGCTGTCACGTCGGTAGCCTCGGTAGCTACAGGAGTCTCAATACTCTCGATAGTAGTCTTGAAGCCAATCTCATAGAGATAAGAATAGTCGTTATAAACAGCTACCTTGTAAATCTTGCTTGGATCAAGCTCCTTAGAGGTAAGTACCTCGGTAGTTGAATACATGGTACTGGTCTGGGTATCATAAGCAGTGGTGCTTGGGGTGATACTGCCGTCTTCATTGAGAGTACACTCATAAACGTACATCTTCAATGGATAAGAAGAACCGCGGTTGTAAGCATATTGCTTAACCTGTGTACAGTTAGTCACGAAGAAGTTCTGATAATCCTCGGTCCAATCGGCGACATAGCTGGTAGCACTGCCGAAATAAGCATCATCGCCCAAGAACACATCATTAGCCGCCCAACTCTGTGAGCTGTTCTTTACTGTGCTGGTGCTGAACCACTTCTGCTTGTTGTCGCTATAGTTCAGGTTCACGCCATAGTTGGCAACAGTGAGCCAAGCGCAACCATCACTTGGATACTCGGTGTACTTATAGAGATTTGGCAAGCTGGTGGTGTTCCATCCTGCCTCGTCGATGGTGGCATACTTGGCAATGTTGAGGTAAGCGTCGCTGGCTGTGCCACCGTCGTTAGCCTGAGCAGAGAGTGCTACGGTCTTGGTCTCAGCGCCGTTGCTGGCGATGGTGAGCGAACCAGTGAAGTTCCCCTCCTCGGCTGAGCTGAACGAAACGGTTACGGGTACGCCATTGGCTGCGTTGGCAGCAGTGATAGTGGTTGGCGACACGCCGAACACGCCGTTGTTGTCGTTGAGGGTTATTGTCACATCGTTAGTCAGGAACAGACCAGTAACATTCACTGTCTTGGTAACTGTAGATGACAGGTTTGCAGCGAAGTCGAGCGATGCGGGGTCAACGGTGATGGTTGGCACCTTAGCCTGAGCGGTACCACTCACGTTCACTGTCACGCTCTCGGCATCGGTGCTCGAGAGGGTGAGGTAGGCGTTAGCAGAGCCTACTGCGGTAGGTTTGTAGGTGACTGTCACCTGCACGCCATTGGCTGCGTTGGCAGCGGTGATAGTGGTGGGGCTTACTGTGAAATAGCTCGAGCCTTGCTTAGAGATGGTGATGTCGCCCTCAAGATTGGTACCTGTCACTGTGAAGGTCTTGGTGTAGGTCTCGTCCACGTAGCCCTCAAACGCGAGGGTGTTTTGGTCAACGCTAATTTGTGGACCAAGGGCTCCAGCGGGAGGCGCGATGCCTATGATCATAGCCTCACCATAGTTGAAGGTGTAAGAGCCACCGCCCTGTCCAGTAGAGTTGTTGCCGGTGGTGAAGTTGTGCAGAGTGCAGTAGCCGTTGTCTTCGCCACTCCATCCCCAGTTCACGTAGTATTTGCCGCTAGTGTCGCAACCAAACACGTTGAAGGCGTGGCCTCCTGCCGATGGGTCGCTGGCAAGATATTCGATTGGGCGACCGGCATGCAGCTCGGCGAGCATCCATTCGTTCCACTGTGAATCGGTGTAGTTCTGGTTGCTTCCTGCATATCCTGTGGTGAGAGTGAGCAGCTGGGCATCGGTGTAACCCATAGTGAGGCAAGCCTGATGAATCTCATCGTCATAGGCACCACTACCGCTAGTAGTGTACTGCATGTTGCAGGCCTGGCCCACATAGCGCATCAGCCACGACACGGCCTCGGCCTGGGTATTGTTATAGGTGTAGTTGGTGGGACCGGTATATTCATCGAGCATGTTGTCCCAGTCGGCAGCCTTCTCCTCGAGAGCAGCTGCGGTAAGACCTCCGCTTACCGAAACTTTAGACAACGCGGGATAGGTCTTGGGCCATTTATAGATGTAGAAGCACATACTCAGCGAGGTGGCGGGGCAGCCGGTGTAGGCGTGCGTACTGCCACTGGTGGGAGTGTGGTTGTAGTAAGGTGCGCCCTGGTCCCAGTTGGCATTTGTCAGCGGAGCGACAGCAGTGGTCGCCTTTGGCGTATAGCCATTGGGCTTGAGAGTGCCGGCCTTGAGACCGTCAATCTGGTATTTGTACTTGTTCAACAGCCACTGCATTGCGGGTGGGATATTGTCCAAGTTCACATTTCCCTCCTCGCCGTACATCAGGATTTCGGGAGCCAAGTCGTCACCGGCGATAACCACATAGGCTTTGTCGGTGTTGAAGATGTAGTAGTCCACAGCTTCGGGTTTTGCTACTGAGGCCTCAGCCTTTACGAGCTTGAGGTTGGCAGTGGCGGCGGCTTTGAGGCGGCCGTTTGCCACTTGCTTGGTCATGAATGACCTTGCCTTGCTTTGCGCGGTAGCCAAGTCGATGTCGGCTGCCTGCATTTGCGTCGCCATGCACAGCAATAGTGCCAATGACGACAGCATTGTCAGTCGTTTTAGTAATTTCATTTAATTGAAAGTTTAGTTAATAATATAGTTGTTTTATAAATCTTTACTGCTTAGGCATACATTTTCAAAAGCCGCCAAAGTTAGAAAAAATATTTCTTTCAAGCAAAGTTTTCGCGTTTATTTCAATAATTGCACATTATTTCTCAACAAAAAAGCTGACGAGTAAACAAGCTGATGAACAAACAAGCTGACGAGCTAACAAGCTGACAAGCTAACGAGCTGACGAGCCAAGTGAATCCGAGCAACAAACAGCGCGATGCGCGGCAAACCAGCAAAGCGACAAAACCCATTGCCTTGTCAGCTTGTTCCTTGTTAGCTTGTCAGCTTCCTTGTCATTTTCGAGCGTGAGCATTTTATGCAAAAAAGCGCCCTGTTGAGGACGCTTTTTTGTGAATATGGGTTGATAGTATTAGTTATCAATTCCGAGCAGGATGTTATAGACAAATGTGACGTCGTTGGTAGTGATCTCGCCATCACCGTTCTGGTCGCCGTTCACCATGTCGGTATCGTCGCCATTGAGCAGCCAGTTGTAGAGAACAGTGATATCGACGGTAGTCACCTCGCCATCGCCGTTCACGTCGCCAGCAACAGTCGAGCCCCCAGCAAGAGTGGTGAAGATGGTCGATGCTGTCCAAGCAGTGGTGCCATATTCATTCTTGCCTTGAACTTGAGCCTCATAGGTAGTTGCGGGAGTCAGTCCAGTGATGGTGTAAGGACTAGTCACGTCATATACATAGTTCCACTGCGCACCTGGAATAGTGGTGAGAGTGAGAGCGTCAATGAACATGAAATCTTTGTCGGTGCAGTCATAGTGACGGAAGGCGATATAACCGGCTTGGTCTTTATAACTGCTCAGGTCAATAGTCACTTCGGTCCAAGAGGCCACATTGGGCGACTGCATATCATCGGTAACGGGCACAAAATCACTGATGGAATTACCGGTAGTTGAAACGTAAATGCGGTAATTCTCCTGGTAATTCTTGCCGTCGTCCATGATATAATATTTGAGTATTCCACCCAAATTCTCAATTTGAGGACTGATTAACCACTGGTCGGGAGTTACGGCGCCTACCGAACTGTTGATCCAGCTTCTTGACATGGCAACGTAAGATCCGTCTTTTGCTGTGAATTGTCCGCTGAAGTTGCTTGTGAGGTCAACAGCCTGCCAGTTGTAGGAGTCGCCGTCGGTGTTCACGAGGGTCCAGTTGCCGAGTCCATTCTCAAAGCTCTCGCTGAATACCACCTCTTCTTCACCTGACTCTTGATCATAGAGTCTCCAGCGCAGGTTCCAGCCTTCATTGTTCTCGCCTGGTGTCCAAGAGATGTCGGCAGTAGTAGTCGAAGGATCGGCCTCAACATTAATTGGCAATTCGGGTTTTGGCACGTAGAGCTCGGTCTTGAAGCCCACCTCCAAGAGGTCGGGATAAGAGCCTCCGCCTGTGAGCTGCACCTTGTAAATCTTGCTGTCATCAAGCTCGGCCGAAGTTATCACGCCATTGCTGCCTTGCACGGTGCTGGTAGCTGTGGTAGCGGGAGTGAGAGAACCATTGGCATTAACGGTACACTCATAGATCGACAAGGTGGCACTAGCGCTAGAGCTGGAGTAGCTGCTGCCTTTCACATAAGCCTTCACCTGCGAGCAGTTGGTCACATAGAACGACTGGTTGCCGCTGCCATAAATGCTGTAGGCTGTATTTGAGCCAAAGTAGGTGGTTTGACCAAGGAAAATGTCGCTGGCGCTCCAAGAATTATTGTACTGGCTCAACGAAGTCGTCTCTAGCCAGTTTTGGTTAGCATCGGCTTGTTTTGCTCCATAAGAGGAAACGGTAAGCCAAGCGCAGTTGTCCGACAAATACTCAGTGTATTTGTAGATTGTGCTCATGCCGCTCACTGTAGCTCCCGCCTCGTCGATGGTGGCATACTTGGCGATGTCGAGATAAGCGTCGCTGGCGGTGCCGCCGTCGCTAGCGTTTGCCGTGAGGGCTACAGTCTTGCTCTCGGCGCCATCGCTGGCGATGGTCACTGTTCCGGTGAAGTCACCTTCCTCGGCCGAGTTGAAAGAAACTGTAACCGCTACTGGTGTGGTCTCGCTGATGCTGCCGGCGGCGATGGTGGCAGGCGAAACGCTGAACACGCCATTAGCGTCGGTAAGGCTTACGGTAACATTGTCGCTGATGAACTTACCGGTAACATTGAAGGTCTTGCTCACTGTGGTGCCGGTCGAAGCATTCAAACTTAACGAAGTAGGATCAACGGTGAGAGTAGGTATCTTGGCTTGAGCGGTACCATTAACTGTCACTGTCTTGCTCTCGGCTCCGGTGCTGGCAATAGTGAATGTCGCATTAGATGAGCCGGCAGCTGTTGGAGCGTAAGTGATTGTCACGTCAACACCATTGGCGGCGTTGGTGGCAGTGATGCTGCTCACGTTGGAGCTGTAGAGACTCGAACCGCTGCGAGTGATGGTAACGTTGTTGGTCAAATAAACGCCACTCACATTGAATGTCTTGGTATAGGTGTCACCAACATAGCAATTGGTGAACGACAGAGTGGTAGGATCAACGGTGAGGGTTGGAGTCTTGGCCTGAGCGGTACCTGTAATGTTCACCGTCACGCTCTCGGCGTTAGAGCTTGAGAGGGTGATATAGGCGCTAGTGCTGCCTGCTGCGGTGGGTTTGTAGGTGACTGTAACCTGCACGCCATTGGCTGCGTTGGCAGCGGTGATGGTGGTGGGGCTTACAGTGAAGATGCTCGAGCCTTGCTTAGAGACGGTGATGTTGCCCTCGAGGTTCGTACCTGTCACGGTGAAGGTCTTGGTATAGGTCTCACCAACATAGCCCTCAAACGCGAGGGTGGTGGGGTCGGCGGTGATTTGTGGACCAAGGGCGTCAGCCGGTGGTGCGATGCCGATAATCATAGCCTCGCCATACTTGAAGGTGTAAGAGCCCGACTGACCAGTGGCGCCAGTGGCGGTGGTGAAGTTGTGGAGGGTGCAATAGCCGTTGCTATCGCCACTCCATCCCCAGTTCACATAATATTGACCGCTGCTGTTGCAGCCGAACACGTTAAAGGCATGGCCTGAAACTTGTCCGCTGGTGATATCATAAGCAAGATATTCAATGGGGCGACCGGCATACAGCTCGGCGAGCATCCATTCGTTCCACTGTGAATCGGTGTAATACTGTGAGCTGTTGGTATAGCTCCAGCCCGACGACACAAGCTCGGTGAGAGTGAGAAGCTGGGCATCGGTGTAACCGAAAGTGTGGCAAGCCTCAAGAATCTCGGGGTCGTTGGCGCCACTACCGCTGGTGCTGTAGCCCATGTTACATGCCTGACCTACATAACGCATCAGCCACGACACGGCCTCGGCCTGGGTATTGTTATATGTGTAGTTGGTGGGACCAGTATATTCATCTAGCATGTTGTCCCAGTCGGCAGCCTTCTCGCTCAGTGCTGGAGCGGCAAGATAGCCGTAATAAGAATTGGCTGCAATGGCACTCAATGCAGGATAGGTTGCTGGCCATTTGTACTTGTAGAAGCACATACTCAGCGAGGTGGCGGGGCAGCCGGTGTAGGCGTGCGTGCTGCCACTGGTGGGAGTGTGGTTGTAGTAAGGTGCTGTCTGGTCCCAGTTGGCGGTCACCAATGGTGCAACCGCTGTAGCCTTGGGAGAGTAGCTGTTAGGTTTCAGCGTGCCTTCCCTTAGGCCTTCAATCTGGTATTTGTACTTGTTCAGCAGCCACTGCATTGCGGGAGGGATTCTGTCTAAATTCACATTTCCCTCCTCGCCGTACATCAGGATCTCGGGAGCCTGGTCTTCACCAGAGACAACAACATAAGCTTTGTCGGAGTTGAAGATGTAGTAATCTACAGCTTTGGGATCCACTACCGATGCCTCTGATTTTACGAGTTTGAGATTGGCAGCGGCGGCGGCTTTTAGGCGGCCGTTTGCCACTTGCTTGGTCATGAATGACCTTGCCTTGCTTTGCGCGGTAGCCAAGTCGATGTCGGCTGCCTGCACTTGCGTCGCCACGCACAACAATAGTGCAATTGACGACAACTTTTTCAGTCGGTCAAAAATTTTCATTTAATTAAAGTATTGGTTAATAATATAGTTGTTTTATGTTTATTTGAATATTCTTTTTTAAGGTGCTATTAGGTTAATGTGTATAAAAACCGCCAAAGATAAAAAAATTTTTTCTATTACAAAACTTTTTTCTTATTATTTAAACAATCATCGCTTTTTTCTCAACAAAAAACCGCCCCTAAGGACGGTTTTTTGATTTTAAGTATTCTAGAGATTCTAGAATTTTCAGATATTACAAGATTTACTTCACCAGCACTTTCTTGTTGCCTACGATGTAGATACCGCTTGGCAGGTTGCGAGTTGCCTCGCCAGCCTTCACTCCCTTGCGGATGAGCTGACCTTGAGCATTGTAAACGTTCACGATAGCGTTGTAGCTGTCATTACCGATGGTGCCAATAGCTGTAGGAGCATCGGGCATGCGCAGCGCGTAGCCAATGTAGTTCTGGAAATCATAGTCATAGTCCAAGAGACCTATGGCAGCCTGAGTTTTCCAAGCCTCCTTGATGTTGATGGCGCAACGCACCTCATAACGCTTGCCGTTCTGCAAGGTGTTGCTCGAAGCACCCCAAGTGTGGTTGAGTGTCAGGCTCTGACCCTGTACGCCACCCGAAGCTCCTTCGTATGCTCGGAGAGTACCCTCGGTGGCATTCCAGTAGCCAACCACGTCAATGACTTGGTTAACCTTTGGAGCAAACTCGTCGGCGAGGTTCATCCTGGCAATCTCAAAGTCGATAGTGGCATAGGCAGCCTCAGGCATCGCTGTTGCGGTGAGCAACGGGTTAAGCTCAATGCCACTCAATGTGGCCTTGAGAGTTCCTCCCTTGATGGTGGCGTTGTTGACAAATGCCTCAAACAGGTCATCGCTCGCGGTGACACGAATCCAGTTGTCCTCGCCATCGGTGAGGAAGGCATAGTTGGCAGCATCGGCAACGTCAACCACTGCGAGGTCATTGCTAACGGTATATTCGGTACCGTCAACACCATTCTCGAGAATGTAGGCGAGAGTAGTCTCCTCCTCCACAGCAAGCGGAGTCTTGAAGCCCACCGCCAAGAGGTCGGGATAAGAACCGCCGCCTGTCAATTGCACTTTGTAAACCTTAGAAGCGTCAAGCTCGGCCGATGTGATAACCACCAAGCCGCTGGCGCCACCCTGCTGCGTGTCGAATGCTGTGGTTGAGGCAACGGGAGTGCCATCGGCGCCCACCGTACACTCATAGATTGCCAGGGTAGCCACGTAGCTGCCGCCGTCCTTTACCAACGCCTTAGCCTGGGTGCAATTGGTGACATAGAAGGATTGACTGCCACTGCCATAAATCGAATATGCGCTGTTGGTGCCAAAGAACGCATCGTCAACAGGGAATATGTCGGTTTCGGTCCAAGAGTTGTTGTACTGCGACAGCGATGAGGTCTCTAGCCAGTTCTGGTTGGCGTCGGCCTTCATGGCGCCGTAGGTGGAAACGGTGAGCCAGCCACACTCCTCGGCCTCATACTCGGCATAATTGTAGATTGATGTCATGTAGGTTACTGTAGCACCGGCATCATCGATAGTGGCACACTTGGCGATGTTGAGATACTTGTCGCTGGCTGTGCCTCCATCGTTGCAGCGGCCTATGAGGTTGACAGTTGCCGAGAGGTCGCCGCTGGTGAGAGTGATAGTGCCGTTACAGCTGGCCTCGTCGTCGCTCTTGAAAGTGACAGTGAGCTGTGTGCCGGCTTCAACATCACTCTTGCTGAGGCTGGTATCTGAAATGGTGAACACCTTGCTGGGATCGTTAAGAGCCACTGTCACGTCGCCAGGCAGCATCTTTCCACGCACGGTGATGGTGGCATTTCCTGTCTCGCCAGGAGCAGTGCTGATTGTCACGTCGGTTGGGTCGGCAACAATCATCGGCTGGTTGAGCTCGGTCTTGAAGCCTATCTCCAGGAGGTCGGGGTAGCTGCCGCCGCCTGCGAGCTGCACCTTATAAATCTTGGAAGGATCAAGTCCTGCCGAGCTTATCACGCCATTGGAGCTTTGCTTAGAGTCGGTTGCTGTTGTTGCGGCAGTGAGAGTGCCGTTGGCATTGAGAGTACACTCATATATCGACAGAGTAGCATTTGAACTTGATGAGCTGCTGCCCTTAACATAGGCCTTAGCTTGAACGCAGTTGGTCACGTAGAAGGTCTGAGTGCCGCTGCCATATATCGAATAGCTGGTATTGCTGCCGAAGTAGGCGTCATCGCCAAGGAACACATCGCTTGCGCTCCAAGTGTTGGTGTACTGCGACAGCGATGATGTCTCTAGCCAGTTTTGGTTGGCATCGGCCTGCAGAGCGCCATAGTTAGAAAGGGTGAGCCAAGCGCCATCGACTTGCTCTGTATATTTGTAGATGCTGCTCATGCCGCTCACGGTAGCCCCTGCCTCGTCGATAGTCTCATATTTGGCGATATTGAGGAATGGGTCGGTTGCCATGCCCATATCGGATGCGCTGGCCACGAGTTGAACGGTCTTGGTCTCGGCGCCTGCGCTGGTGAGAGTGAGCGAGCCGGTGAAGTCGCCCTCCACATCGGAGTTGAATGTCACACTCACTGCTACTGGAGTATCGATGCCAGTGTTGTTCTTAGAGATCGTGGTTGGCGACACGGTGAACACGCCATTCGCGTCGTTGAGGGTGATGGTGATGTCGCCAGTCAAGAACAGACCTGTCACGTTCAAGGTCTTGGTTATTGGAGTTGACAGCTTAGCGTTGTAGCTCAGGGTCTCGGCATCAACAGTGATGGTAGGAACTCTGGGCTGCGCCACACCGGTGATGGGCACGGTAACTGTCTCGGCATCGGCACTGGTGAGGGTGAGGGTGCCATTGGTTGTGCCGGCTGCGGTGGGAGCGTAGGTCACGGTCACATCAACTCCAGTGTAAGCGTCCTCGGCACTGATGGTGGTGGGGCTCACGCTGTAAACGTTGTCGCCGCTCTTGGCGATGCTGATGTTGCCAGTGAGGTTGTAACCCTTCACGGTGATGGTCTGGGTGTAGGTCTCGCCAGCATAGCCCTCAAAGCTGAGCTCATCGGGAGAGGCGATGATTGTTGGTCCCTGATGATCGAGGATATACTCGATACCTGCCAGCGCGTTGATGATGCCATGTCCACGCTGTAGGGCGGGGCTGGAGGGGTTGCTGTAGGCAGTGGCGGTGTTGGCAATCACCTCCTTGACGCGGTCCACGTCGAGGGTGGGGTCGGCTTGCAGATACAGTGCCACCACGCCTGCGGCACATGGTGTTGCCATCGAGGTGCCGCTCATCTGTCCCCACTTGTAGGTGGTGCCGTTGTAGGTTGTTGACCAAGTGGATGATTGCCCAGAGTCATAACCGTTGATAGAAGATATCACATAGTGCCCAGGCGCGGTGATGAATGGCTGGTTCACGCCGTTGCAGTCCACGCCATAGCTCGAGAAGTAGGCGATGTCGTTAGTGCCATAGCTGCCGTTGCTGGTGCTGCGGGTACACATGGCTCCCACGCTGATGACCTTAGGCGATGTCATGTCGTCGCACATCGAGTTCTGGTAGGTGCCAGGGGTGAGGGTGTAGCCGCTCACGCTTCCCGAGGTGCCCAGCTCGCTGTAATAGCAGTCGGTATAGACGTGAACAGTGTTTCCTGCGCTGCCCTTGATCACATAGTAAGCTGTGGAGGTGTTGCTCGCGATATACAGGTTGTAGCGACCGTTGTACTGATCTACGCCACCCGAGACTGTCACGTTGTTGTAGGTGCCGCTTGTCATCCAGCCACTCTCTGAGCCGTTGACAATCACCTTGACTTGCAGCTCGTCGCTGGTGCTGTTCCAGATGTCGCAGTCGCCACCATAATAAGTGTAGCTCACGTTGTGGCGCACCATCATGTAATCGTCGTCGCTCGAGAGGGTCTTCACGGCGGCGCCAGTGATGTCGGCCTCGTTGCCAGCGGCGAGCAGAATCACGGCGCCATAGGTGTTGGCGACCTCGGTATAAGCGCGGCATATGCTGCTCATGCCGTCGTGGGGACCGGTGTCGCTACCCAGGCTGATGCTGATCACGCAGGGCTTGCCAAGCACGTTCTTGGCGTAGTTGCCTATGTACTTTGCCGAGCTCACGATAGCGGTCTCGGTGAGGCTGTAGCCGCAGCCGCACAGGATGAGGTCGGCCTCGGGAGCCATACCGGCATAGTTGCCCACCTGTGAGCCGGCGGCACAACCCGTGGTGTGCGTGCCGTGGCTCTCGCCGGTGTCGTCGCAGGTGAGGTTAGCAATCTGGCTGGCGGTGGTATATTGGTAGCCCATAAGCTCCACGCCGTCGATGGTGGCTTTGGTGCCGCCGTTGGCGCTGCTGGCGTTGGGCATATACACAGCCTTGACACGCGTGTTGCCGTTCTCGTCGAGGAACGCGCGGTGGTTGAACTGGATGCCGTCGTCGATAAGGCCCACTACCACGCCTTGCCCGGTGAAGCCCTGGGGCAGGCCATAGTTGGTGCCGTCCCACGCCTTGTCGGCGTTGGTGGTAGATTTTGCCACATCAGTCAAGAGGCGCGCGTTGCGGGCGATGCCCACTTGCTTGACGCCTCTCAGGCGAGCGACAGCCTCAAGTTTGCTCACAGGGACACTGGCGGTGACAAATGTCTCGAACTTGCCAGTGACTTTCACTCCGGCAGCCTCTAGTTCGGCTATCGAAGTGCCATCCATTGCGATGAAGCATTCCACACGCTCCACGCCATCCACAGTCTTTGGCGTGGCAAGAGTTGACTTGCCGTCGGTAGGCTGTGGCACGGCGTTCTCGCGTTGCTGCAGGAACACACGTGTTGGCGCACTTAGTTTATCGCTAGCGACAGCCGCAAGCGATAAAGTAACCGCCATCATAAAAAGAAAAAATTTTCTCATTCGATAGTTTGTAATTTAAGTGAATAATTATAAAAAAAAGAAAGATATTGTGTATTGTGAATTATGCATTGTGAATTATGCATTAACTGTTTTCCACTCCTTGATGGTGCGGCTCTCGGGATCAACAGTAACCCCCACCTTCACCTTGCGGCGGAAGTCGTTCCAGTAGGGAATCAGATAGTTCTTCTCGTCAATCTGCGCCAAGGCGTCATCGACCGTGGCGGTAGTGGAAATCTTCAGTTCAAGCACATAGATCGTGTTGCGGTTCTTCATCACCACATCGCAGCGACCACGAGCGTTCTTAACCTCAGTATTGGTCTTGATGCCAACGCAGTCGAAGAGAACTTTCAGGATTGCCTCAAAGTCAAGCTCAGTCTTCACGCCAAGGTCGTAAGGCAACGACGAGAGGTAGCTCTGAACCGCAGTGAGGACCGAGTTGATGTCGTCGTCACGCATCGCACGCTGAACCGACATCAGCAACGACGTGTTATCATCTTCAGACGGACTAAGATAATGGGGCATAAGAGTGTTGTAAAGGCCTGAATAAACCTCTTTATTAGGTATTCCAAGAGTATATATCTCGTCTTCCCATTCATAATCTTTAATCGTTAAATAGCCACTCTGATAAAGGATGTGAAGAGAGCTTCTCATGCTATCAAAGGGCTGGTCAAAAGACGAGGCATACACTCTCTTTTTCTCAATATCAGTGAGCTTGAAATTATACTTGTCAAGGATTTTTATCAGTGCCGAAGGTGTGGCACTGGAGAACCAGTAATCATCGAGCTTCATCCTTGAGAAAGTATTGACGATACTGAAAGGATTGTACACATCTATCATTCCCGGGCCGAAATGGTAGCCGTCGTAGCGGTCTCGAAGACGATGCAGCATCTCTTCGGGAGTGAGTTTATACTTTCTCGCAAGTTGGGTTATGTCGTCCTTGAAATTCGATTCCAGCTCTTGTGCGGTTATGCCACACAGACCCTCCCACGACTCGTCCATCGAAATGTTGGCAAGGTTATTGATGGTAGAGAATATCGACATCTGAGAGAACTTCGTGATGCCGGTGAGAAGCACAAAGCGAAGGTGGTCGCCCATGCTCTTCACGGGACCGTAGAACGAGTTGTAGAGACTTTTTATCTCTTTCATCTTCTCAGGGTCATCAATCACGTTGAGAATAGGAGAGTCGTACTCGTCGAAGATGAGCACCGCACGGTTGCCGGTGAGCTTGTGGGCTGTCTCTATTAAATTCTCCAATCGTCCTCCACAATCTAAATCGGGTGACTCACAATCATACTCCTTCTCGTAATCTAGAATTTGCTTCTCTAGTTGTCGCGAAACCATCGCCACATCATCGCGCTTGCATTTCGACATATCGAAGTGGAAAACCGGGTATTCCGTCCAGTTTTTCTCCAATTTATCGATGGCGAGACCTTTGAACAATTCCTTGTGTCCCAGGAAGTAATGCCTCAGCGTGGAGCACAACAGCGACTTGCCGAAACGCCTCGGGCGGCTCAGGAACATCGCGTCGCCATAATGGTTGGCCAAGTCATAGATATACTCGGTCTTATCTACATAGACAAAACCCTCTTTGATAATTTTCTCAAAGTCCTGCACTCCTACAGGGAAACGACGTCGTGACATAAATATCTAAGTGTTAAGTGTCAAGTATCTACTCGTCAACTCGTCAACTTGTTAACTTGTTAACTTATTAGCTTGTTGCTTGTCAGCTATCTCGGTTACAAAGGTAACAATTACTTTGCAATCAGCAAAAACTTAATGGCATTTTTTCTAGTTTGCAGCAAAAAGAGCCCGCACCAGGCTCATTGCAAGTGGTGCGGACTCTTAAAATCTCTAATCAACGCGAAATGCTACTCTCCTAGCAAAATGTTATAAACGACAGTAACATCGGTGGTTGTTATCTCTCCATCGCCATCCTGGTCGCCGTTAATCATGTAGGTGGTATCGCCTGTGAGCAGGTAGTTGTAGAGTACAGTAACGTCAACACTGGTCACCTCACCGTCGCCGTTCACGTCGCCGGGTATGCCTCCAGCGAGCGTGGTGACCAAAATCTTGTTAGACCAGCGGCTCTCTTTAGCGCCATACACTGCCTTCACGTCGTAGATGTAGGTAGTGGCTGGGTCGAGGTCAGGCACCTTGTAGCTGCAGGCTGTGATGCCAGTGAAGGTGATGCCGTCGATGTCGATTGACTTGGCAGTGCCGGCATGCTCTCCGTCGATGACATGGATGCTGGTTATTATCACGCGTTTGCCGCCAGCAGTGGTCTCAAAGGTGATGTTCTGCCCATCGGCAGCGTTGCAGTCGAGCACCACGGTGTAGATTTCCTCGTTGGCATCGGCCACAGCGACGGTCTCGCTGGCGTCGCCGCACGACAGCTTGAGGTTGCAGTTGGTGTCGTTGTTGAAGGTCTTGGCCTTAAACGTAACAGTGACCTTGTTCTCGGTGAGGTCAAGAGCCGGGGAGGTGAGGGTGCCTACCGAAGAGCCAGTGCCCAGACGCACGCCGCCCACGGCTTCATAGAGCTTAGAGCCAGTCCAGCCCATGTTGTCCATGTAGTCGTCGAGCTTGGTGCTGATGTCCTGAGCGCCAGCCTTGGTGAACTTGGAGAAGCCTTCGGTGAGGATGTCGTAGTTCTTGGGGATGACGCGCAGCGTGTAGCTTGTGGCGCCCTCGCAGGGGTTCCAGTTGGCAGTGAAATAGGTTGGTCCAACGAGAGTAGCGGCTGTTGCCACAGGAGTCTCAACGCCATTGATCTCGGTCTTGAAGCCTATCTCGAGGAGGTCGGGGTAAGAGCCGCCGCCTGTGAGCTGCACTTTATAAATCTTGGAAACGTCGAGCTCTTCCGATGCTATCACGCCATCGTTGCCTTGCGCGGTGCTGGTGGCTGATGTCGAGGCGACGAGCGCGCCGTCGGCATTGAGCGTGCACTCAAAGATCGACAGTGTGGCACTAGAGCTTGAGTAGCCGCCACCCTTCACGAGAGCCTTCACCTGCGAGCAATTGGTAACATAGAACGACTGCTCGCCACTGCCATAGATAGAATAACTCGAATTGTTGCCAAAGTAAGCCGAATTGCCCAGGAATATATCGGTTGCGCTCCAAGAGTTGGTGTATTGCGATAGCGATTCGGTCTCAAGCCAGTTCTGTGTCTCATCGGCCTTCATGGCACCATAGTTAGAAAGGGTGAGCCAAGCATATCCATCGACCTCATTCTCAGTGTACTGGTAGATAGAGCTCATGCCGCTCACGGTGGCGCCAGCCTCGTCGATAGTCCCATAATAGGCGATATTGAGATAAGGGTCGGCAGCAGTACCGCCCTCACGAGCTATAGCACTGAGAGCAACAGTCTTGTTCGGGGCACCAGGGCTAGCTATAACCAGCGAGCCGGTGAAGCTGCCCTCCACTGCCGAGTTGAAAGAGACTGTGACAGTGAGATGGGTATTGACGTTAGTGTCGCCCTGAGGTATGCTGGTTGGTGTAACGCTGAACACGTTGTTGTTGTCATTAAGAGTAATTGTCACATCATTGGTCAAGAAGGCTCCAACGAGGTCGATAGTCTTCGACACTGAATTGTTGAGATTGGCAGCAAATTCAAGACTCTCAGGAGTGACGATGAGAGTTGGCACACGTGGCTGAGCCACGCCAGTGATGGTCACCGTTTGACTCTCGGCCTCGGGGTTGGCGATGGTGAGGGTCGCGGTGGTCTCGCCAGCTGCTGTGGGAGCGTAGGTGATGGTGACATCCACACCGTTGTAGGCGTCCTCGGCACTGATGGTGGTGGGACTCACGCTATAAACATTAGAGCCACTCTTGGTGATGGTGATGGGCTGGGTAAGGTTATAACCCTTAACCTTGACAACCTGTGTATAGGTCTCACCGGCATATCCCTCAAAGGTCACCGCATCGGGTTTGGCGATGATGGTGGGTCCTTGATGCTGAAGGATGTACTCTATACCGTCTAAGGCATTGATGATGCCGTGACCACGTGCCATTACAGGACTGGTGGAGCCAGAGGGATAGGCAGTGGCAGTCTCGGCGATAATCTCCTTCACGCGATCCACATCGAGGGTTGGGTCGGCTTGCAGGAACAGAGCCACCACGCCGGCTGCACATGGAGTCGCCATCGAGGTGCCGCTCATCTGTCCCCAGTTGTAGGTGGTGCCGTTATAAGTCATCGACCAAGAAGTGGATTGATAAGTGTCGTAGCCATTTACCGACGAGATAACATAGTGACCAGGAGCGGTGACAAATGGCTGGTCAACGCCGTTGCAGTCGGTACCGTAGCTCGAGAAGTAGGCGACATCGCCTTGACCATAGCCGTCGGTGGCTTTTGAGGCTTGCGCGCCCACACTGATGACCTTGGGAGAGGTCATGTCGTCGCACATCGAACCTTCGTAGGTGCCGGGAGTGATGGTATAGCCGCTCACAGTGCCCGAAGAAGAGCTGAGAGTGCTGTACCAGCAGTCGGTGAACACATTTATGGTGTTGCCAGCACTGCCTTTAATAACGTAGGTAGCTGACGATGCGCTGCTTTCAATATACAGGTTATAGCGGTTGTTGTAGGCATCCAAGCCACCCGAGACAGTGACACCGTTAAAGCTGCCGCTTGTCATCCAGTCGCTCTGCGAACCGCTTACTATCACTTTCACTTGCAGCTCATCGCTGGTGCTGTTCCAGATGTCGCAATCGCCAGTGGCAGAACCCCACCAGCTACCAGACACATTGTTGGTGACTGCCATGTAGTCATCATCGCTGGCGAGAGTCTTTTTGGCATGACCCACAATATCGGCCTCGTTGCCTGCGGCAAGCAGTATCACGGCGCCATAGGTGTTGGCAACCTCAGTATAGGCGCGGCAAATGCTGCTCAAGCCGTCGTGAGGTCCTGTGTCACTACCCAGACTGATGCTGATCACGCAGGGCTTGCCAAGCTGCTGGGCATACCAACCAATATACTTTGCCGAGCTCACGATAGCGGTCTCGGTGAGGCTGGAGCCGCAACCGCACAGAATGAGGTCGGCCTCGGGAGCCATACCAGTATAGTTGCCCACATGTGAACCGGCAGCAATACCGGTGGTGTGGGTACCGTGGCTCTCACTACTGTCATCGCAGGTGAGAGCGGCAATCTGGCTGGGGGTGGTGTATTGATAACCCATCATCTGCACGCCATCGATAGTGGCTACCGTGCCGCCGTTGGCGCTGCTGGCGTTGGGCAAATACACTGCCTTGACGCGCGAGTTGCCGTTGTCGTCAAGGAAAGCGCGGTGGTTGAACTGAATACCGTCGTCGATAAGACCTACTACCACGCCTTGACCAGTAAAGCCTTGTGGCAGACCATAATTGGTGCCGTCCCACGCCTTGTCGGCATTGACGATGGTCTTTGCCACATCGGTGTGGTTGCGGGCATTGCGGGCGATACCCACCTGCTTCACACCCTTCATCAGGGCAACAGCCTCAAGTTTGCTCACTGGGACACTGGCTGTCACAAAGTCGCTGTACTTGCCAGTCACTTTTACTCCGTTAGCCTCAAGTTCGGCTATCGAAGCTCCATTAAGAGAGATGAAGCATTCCACACACTCCACCCCATTCACGGTCTTTGGTGAGGCAAGGATAGACTTGCCTTCGGGAGCCTGAGCCACGGCATTGGCACGCTGCTGCAGGAACACCTTAGTCGGGGCACTTAGCTTATCGCCAGCTATCATAGTCAGCGACACACCAATTGCCATCAGGATTAGAAAAAATTTTCTCATGTTTTAATGATATTAAGTAATAAAAAAGAGATTTCCAATAAAAGTCCGCAAATTTATAAAAAAAAATTGGAAACACAACCAAGGTAGCTTCTAAAAATTGTAATTTCTGTGATTATGTTTTGACTCCACTTTAAAAAGTGGGATTTTTAGCGTCTTTTTCATTAATTTTGTATTTGGTGCAACTGTTAATTATTGAAATTCAGAGGTTTAAAAAATCAAAAAAATCAGAAAATCAGTTGTTTATATTTTTTAAAGTGGACTCTGTTTTCAAGTTTCGCAAGTTGTTAACTTGCTCAAAGTTTAGTGGTTAGTATTTTGGGCAATGGCGGCTTTCACGCCTGCCATGTTGCTGCGAGAGACGGGGATAGCGTCGTTGCTGTGCTTGACGAGCAGCTGCATGGTGCCTGACTTTGACACTACTTTCTCAACTTGTGCCAAATTCACCAGAAAGGCGCGATGGCAGCGCACTATCGTGGGATAATCGTGCAACCGCTCTTCCACCTGTTTGGATGTGGCTCGCAGCATATCGCCGACGACCTTGCCCTCATGCCACTGCATCACTTTCACATAGTTACCCACCGACTCAATGTACAACAAATTGGGCACACAAACAGTCACCACATCGCTGGTCGAGCCGGTGAGGTCGATAGTGGTCAAGAGCTGCGCCTCAACAGTTGGCGATGGCTGCTCTTGGTCAGGCACTGCTGCTGCCATCTCCCGAGGCCGTGTTTCTTGTTGCAAGCGTCGCAGTTGCTCATTTATATGCTTCGTCTCCTCGAGTTCTGCCGCCAGATAACGGCTGCGGAACTTAAAACGCCAGTAAAGACCTATGAGGAACGAGCAGAACGCCATGATTACCAATGTCTCAAAGAAATTGCCCCACGAGAGCTTATTGGCTTCCACCACATCGCTAAGCACAAAATGCCTATATAGACAAATCATGATAGTGACAAGCGGGGTGTTGATGAGCTGGAACCAGAGATTGCGGCGAATAATATAATCCACACCACGATTAAGGGAACCTGGTTTCCTTAGAACATATCTCAATATCGCTTCACTCACAAAGCACACTACCACTCCAAGCGCACCAATTGCGAGCAGATGGGCATAGGCCTGCCACTGCCTCGCCTCAAGCCCGAAAGGCTTGAAGATTGCCAGCACCAGCACCGCAAAGCACACACTGATGATGCGAATCGTGATTGTCTGTTTCTGTTCCCTACTCATAGCAGTGGCAAAGGTACAACAAAAATGTCTTACCGCAAACACATAGTTTTAATTACTGGTCTCTATTGTCAATAATGTTACGCACTTGGTCCAAAGTTTTGCCTTCATCGGGGGAGACAACCACCTCCATCGTTTCGGCATAATATGCGCCGAAGCTTGTACCGTCGCCCACGATAAAATACATGCCTTTAAGAGTAAAATATGTGTTGACGTAGGAATAACTAGGCTGGATAATCACGTCACCATTGTCGGCGTCCATGATGCCCATTCTTCCATCAACCGTGATTTTTGCCAAAACACCGTAGTTCGATGGGCTGCGGTCAATCAACTCAATGCGGTCGCACACGCAGGGGATGGTCTGATTGTCACCGCTAACGATTGCTCCTTTGATTAAGCCATGACGCAGCACACCCAGTTCGTCGCGCTGTGTCACGTCATAGAATTCACGGCGCTCGCTCCCTTGTTGAGCGACAACGACTTTAACGCTCTCATATATCGGCCTGCTTTTCACCTCGGGAAGAGGTTTGGAATCCTCAACAGAGTAATTGAGGTTAATAAATAATTTCAAGTTGTCAACCATGCGTTTATAATCTCGCAAGGCTTGCTTGCGAGCAGCTTCGGTCGAGGCGTTTTCGGCTTTAGCCCAATATTCTTTAGCCCATTTCTGCGTATTTATAATCTCACACCATGGATGGTGAATCATGCTTCGACAATGGCTGCACGGCTTCTTTCCATTAACACCAACCTCATAGATTAATGTGTGCTCTATTGATGACATCCCGGGCATTGGTGTATAATCCTTCAGATGTGAAGAACTTGAAGAAGAGGAGTCTTCTTCCTTTGGCGCTTCACAATAAGGGCAGCTGCTCTTGTGAGCTTCGCCAGTTTTCAAATTCACGCCACAATAGGCACAAGAAGGGTCGGGTGGCGTAGGAATTTGAGCCTGAGTTGCTACCGCAACCAAGCCCAGCAATAGTATTAGATATATTCGTTTCATACTATAAGTTGATTCTCAATTTACAAATCTAAGTTGACTCTATAGAATCCCAAAAATGATTTTGTTGTTTCGGTCAAATTATTTTTCGTTCTTGATTTTGTTGTGCTGAAGGTAGAATAATTCTTTTTGCTGTTCTATCTCACGTTTGAGAACTTCTTCAGAAGGCAACATGGGCATGTATTTTGCCGCAAATAGCTGTTCGTTGCCTTTGAGGATGGAATAACGGGCAATGTCTTTGCTTGTTTCGGAACAGAGAACGATGCCAATGGTGGGATTGTCACCCTCAGTACGACGTAACTCATCATACATACGCACATACATATCCATCTGCCCCACATCTTGGTGGGTTATTACACCCACTTTGAGGTCGATAAGTACATAACACTTTAATATGACGTTATAAAACACAAGGTCTATGTAATAGTCCTGTGTGTCGGTGCGAATCAGTTGCTGACGCCCCATATAAGCAAACCCTCGTCCCATCTCCATAATGAACTTTTGGAGATGGTCAATGATTGCCTGTTCAAGTTCACTTTCGCTGTAATCAATATTATTCAAACCAAGGAATTCGGCAACCACTGGGTTCTTAACTATCTCATCCTTATCTTTTTGAAGTGGTTGCGTAAGCTCTCGCATTTCAGCAATCACTTTGTCTTTCTTGGGAGATTGCAACAGGCGATAATAATACTGCGAACCAATATTTCTGCTCAGAGTGCGCACGCTCCACATTTCTTCTGAAGCCTCACGTAAATACCAATATCGAGCATCCTCATCAGGAACACGAAGGAGCATTCGGTAATGTGACCAAGAAAGATTGTGAACACGCGTGTTCACAATTTCCAAGTCCCTGAAACTCAAATAGAATTGACGCATATATTGCAAGTTACGCAACGAATAGGAACTGCCATAAAGTGGCTGAAATATTTCAGCTAAACCTTTCATTAGATATGTTCCATATTCTGCTCTGGTTTCGCCCTGTTGCTCTTCTTCAACAATACGTTTGCCCACATTCCAATATGTCATTATTGAAATCATGTTAACGCTTTGGTATGCTTCGTGCAAGCCTCGCTCCACAATCAGTTTCACATCATCAACTAATTGTGATGGCAACATAGAGACATCTTGTGATTTGAGAATGTTTTTATTTTCTTCCATATTGCAAATATACAACTATAAATGAAATAATCACCGTTTAATCTAAAGATTTAACTGTTTATGTACCCAAATAGATAGACCCATGCGCGCAATACTATGTTCTCGCGAAGCTGTGTGCGATAGAGCCAAATATCTCGTCGGGATTGACAGTTACCACATCGCTCGCATGAAGGGTTAACGCCAGCAGCAAAACAACTATCGATGCGAAACATCTTTTAAATATGTTCATAATTCTTATTTGTCCTTTATTCGGTAACATAAAGATGCATTCTTCAACACTCATTGGCAAAGGTATAACAAATCACTCACACCACAAAACCATTCATCACATTTCGCACTATTCTTCCCGATTTCATGTCATTCGTCACAAAAGCTTGCAGAATATCCCAAAAACTTGCGGCGGCGGTGATTTTGCCCCAATTTTGCAGTCATATTAGCGCAGGCCAAGTGCAGTGCCATGCTTGATGAGCATTGGAACCTAGGCAAATGAAAATAGCTAAATTTACAGAAATGAGAAACAGTATTATTATTTCAACCATTACAGTTATCATCATCTCAATAATTTTGAGTATGAGCTTATGAAAAATCCATTTTATATATTAAAGAAACGTTGAAAACTGAGATTAATCCCCAAAACACCAATCGCCAAGAAGCTTTCAATCTGTGGATGTCTTCGCCTATGCCCATGGTGACTCTTGTGAAGACAATGGACGTGACAAAGCTGCTGAGATATAGCAAAAAGCACGGCATGGGCTTCAATATGCTGCTTTGCTGGTGTATCGGTAAAGCGGCAACCACGATAGAGGAGTTCTATGTGCTGCCCGAGCATGGCAAGCTATATAAATATGACTGCTTGGCTGTCAATGTGATTGTGAACAACAAAAAAGGCGGCATCAACTCATGCGATATCCCATACACCGATGACTTGGGCCATTTCAACCACAATTACATGAGCCTGGTGCAATCAGTGAGTCAAAGCGGCGAAAGCAGTTTCCATGAGGATGCAATGGTGATAGGCACTTCGGCAATGATTGAAACCGAGCTGGATTGTATTGTAAACCAATATGCCAAGGAATTTAACAACCCTATGGTTCTATGAGGAAAATACCGCAAAGGATGGCTCAAGACCACACTGCCCATCAGTTTTCAGTTCCATCATGTGCAGATGGATGGCGGACATGCAGGGCGGTTTTTGGAGAAATTGCAAACAATCATCAAAACCCAATTGAGATAAAAACGTAGATTCGTTAATATGGCAATTTGCATCACCACTTTGCCGTTTGGGTTAAACAAGTTGCGTTGACAACGCAACAGACGGTACATTGACGCCATTTCAACAGTGTAGATGCGCTCCTCTTGTTTTGTCAAGAATTGATGATTCCTATTTTTTATAAAAAGCGGTTGACTTGCATAAATGCAAACCAACCACATTTGTTTTGTGAAGAAGAGCACCACACTATTACTGTGACACACGCACAGGTCGAATGGGATATCCATACGCGCGGCCTTGACCCCATTCGGTTACGTTGCTCGAACTGAGGTAGATGGAGCTACCATAGTGTGAATACCCACCAACATTAATCGTGCGCCCCCAATAATAGCCTTTTGTGCCACCGTCTTTAAGCACGTTACTCCACCTGTAGCCCGCAGCCGGCAAGAACAACTGCGCGCCGTTGAAGTTGCTGGTGAAAAGACGACCGTTCACGCCGTTACTCGTCGTCCACTCCCAAGTGCAATTTTCAACCAACTCTTGAATCTGCTCCTTCGACGGCATGCGCCAGTTAGGTCCCCAGTTCACGTAGGCGGCATCGTCCTCGGGGACTAGCTCGGTCAAGTCGTCAGTGAAGCCGTTGTAGCCATACTGGCTTTGAAAGCAATACTTGGTTAATTTATCCCAATAACCGTTGCACCACGCGTAATTGTCCCAGGTGTAGTCAGTCTTGATAGTGGTCTCGCCCCAAGCGTAGTAGTCGCCATAGTCTTCGGGGCTACTCGCGCCAATATTCATCGTCGCCCACAGCGTGCCGCTCGGCAGCCCAAGATCGACATATTCATGCCCATCGATTATGGGCACATTACCCAAAAGATAGTCATAAACGGCTGTCACATCGGCTGCCGTTACTGCGCCGTCTCCGTTCACATCAAAATGGAAGTTCTGATAGTTCTGTGAATTACCTGCCACACCACAGGTGGCAACAATGAACAATAAGATAAATAATTTCTTCATAATCACTGAAAATTATAAGTTATTAAACAAGGGTATTACACAATCGAGTAGGTCGGGAAACGAAAGTTTTCTGACCTACTTTCGTTTCCTTTCCTC